>NZ_JAYKSL010000001.1:0-46152 GCF_035481585.1 Salipiger marinus
GCGGCTGACCCGCTGCAAGGGCTACGGCTGCACGTGTCCGCATGGGAACATCTCCTTGAAATGAATTTCGTCCGAGTTGTGAAGCGGTTCGGCGGCCAACGCAACCTCGGCTGCGGCATGTTCCGGGCTGGAAACGGCGCGCGGGCCGTGCCAGAAGCGCGGCGTCATCTGCAGGAGGCTCCGCATGGACATTGTCTCGCTTATCGCAAAACCCGGCGCGCTGGACGCGGCGCTGGTGGACAGCCTGCGCAACGCCTGGGGCGGCGGCGTGGTGGTCTGGCTGTCCGAAGGCGAGGCGGCAGAATTCGCCCTGCTCGCCGCGCCGTCGAATTTTGACGCGGTGCGCGCGGATATCGCGGATCAGGTCGATCTGAACCTGCTGCCCGCCGAGGGACGCCGCAAGGCCATGCTGCTGGCCGACATGGACAGCACGATGATCGAGCAGGAATGCATCGACGAACTGGCCGAGGAAGCGGGCGTGGGCCCGCATGTGAAGGCCATCACCGCCCGCGCCATGAATGGCGAGCTGGATTTCGAGGGCGCGCTGACCGAACGGGTGGCGCTGCTGAAGGGCCTGCCGGAGACGGTGATCGCCAAGGTTCTGGCGGAGCGCATCACGCCGATGCCGGGCGGGCGCACGCTGGTGGCGACGATGACCCGCGCGGGCGGCCATGCGGCGCTGGTGTCGGGCGGATTCACCGCCTTTACCGAACAGGTGGCGGCCCGGATCGGCTTTGCCGAGCATCGCGCCAACACGCTGCTGGCCGAAGCGGGACATCTGACCGGCGAGGTGGCGCTACCGATCCTTGGCCGCGAAGCCAAGGTGACGGCGCTGGAGGAGATCACCGCCCGGCTGGGGATCGCCGAAAGCGACGTGATCGCGGTGGGCGATGGCGCCAATGATCTGGGCATGCTGGACCGCGCCGGGATGGGCGTGGCCCTGCATGCCAAGCCTTCTGTGCAGGAGCGCTGTGCGCTGCGGGTGAATCACGGCGATCTGACCGCGCTGCTGTTCCTGCAGGGCTATTCCCGGGCGGAATTCGCCGCCTGACCCGGCGCCGCCGCGCTGCAACACGCGAAGAGACGAGGGGCTCTGCCCCTCGCGCTCCCCGGGATATTTCCGCCAAGAAGAAGGGGCGGATCAGGCCTCGGGCAGCAGGCCGGGCGCGGGGCGAATCTCTCCGGCGAGCAGGCCGCGGAAGTTGCGGATCTCGGGGTTGAGAAAGCGCTTCACGTCGGGATGGGCGGGGTCGGCCACGCCAAGCCGCACCAGCAGCGCCGCAATCGCGCATTCCGAGGCGCGGGTGGCGCCATCGACGATCTTCAGCGCGATGCCAAGGCCGCGCTGCGGCAGCATCGCCACGAAAAACCCCTCGGCGCCGGTCTTGATGGCGACGGGTTCGGTGACCGCGCGCATCAGCAGGGTGCAGGCGCGCCCCTCGCCGGCGACAAGATCGGGATAGCTGTACATCGCCTCCACCAGCTGCGCGCCCGCCCGGCTCAGCGCGTCCGGTCGCTGATGCGCGCTGGCAAACCACGCCATGGCGCGGGCCATGCCATGCATCGTGGTGGCGAAATTCGGCGCCGAACAGCCATCGATGCCGAAGCCGGGGCTGTGTTCGGCGGTCACCTCCTCGAAGGCGTCGCGGACGGCAAGCTGCACCGGGTGGTCAGGCTCCACATAATCAGGGCCCGCGCCCAGATGCGCCGTCAGCGTCAGGAAACCCGCATGTTTGCCCGAGCAGTTGTTGTGCACCTGACAGGGCGCGCTGCCGTCGAGGATCATCTGCCGCTTCAGCGCCGCGTCGCGGGTGGGCTGCGGGCCGCAGCGCAGATCGTCGTCGCCCAGCCCCAGATCCTCCAGCCATGCGTTGACGGCGGCCACATGCAGCGGCGCCCCCTCATGCGAGGCACAGGCCAGCGCCAGCTGCGGCGGCATCAGATGCCACGCGGCGGCGGCACCGGAGGCCACCAGCGGCAGCGCCTGAATCATCTTGGCGGAACTGCGCGGCAGGATCATCGCCTGCGGGTCGCCCCAGCATTCCACGATCTGGCCGCTGGCATCACAGATCACCGCATGGCCGGAATGCAGGCTTTCGGCCAGAGGGCCACGGTGGATTTCGGCCATGGGCGCGGGAAGGATGGTCATGGTCTCACCTCACAAACGAGCGATATTCCGCCAACGGGGCTTTTTCGTTTCGTGTGTTTCAGGCTATTGTCCCGCCGTCGAGCATAAAATGGTTGCGCCGCACGACCCGCCGGGACAGGCAGGGCAGGCAGGGCGGAACATGGGGCAAGGACGGCTGGAGGCTGCAGGTATGAAGTCAATTCTCGGGGGAAGTCTGGGAAGCGTCCTTCTGGCGCTGAGCATGACGGTCGCGTCGGCGCAGGAGGAAAGCACGAACCGTGTGAATGCCATCACCGACTGGTCGGTGTTCGAAGGCAACAGCCCGCGCGAATGCTGGGCGGTGACCACCTATAAGGAAAGTCTGAACACGGACGAATCGGGTCAGCCCAAGGCGGTGTCGCGCGGCGACATCCTGCTGATGGTGTTCTACCGTCCCGAAGCCGGGGTGACCGGGCAGGTGACCTTTACCGGCGGCTATCCGTTTGCGCCGGGCTCCACCGTGGAGATGGCCGTGGGCGACTCCACCTTTGCCCTCGCCACCGATGGCGACTGGGCCTGGCCCGCGACGCCGCAGGAGGATGCGCAGGTGGTGGCCGCGATGAAGCGGGGCGCGGATGCGGTGCTGACCGCCCGGTCCAGCCGCGGCACCATCACCAAGGACACTTTCTCGCTGCTGGGTTTCACCGCAGCGGTGGAAGACGCGCAGAAGCGCTGCTCTGGCTGAGGTTGGCGGGGCGCCACTGCCCTGCCCTGCGACGGACAAAAGGAAGGGGGGACGCGGCTGCGCGTTCCCTTTGTGCTTTTGGGGCGAATCCTGTATGGGGTTGGCTTCTTTTCCGAGGATGACGTGATGACCACGACTGCACCCATCACCCAGGACGTGCTGACGATCCCCCGCAAGCTGCCCGAAAGCGGCAAGGTGAACCTGATCGGGCTCACCCGCGACGCGCTGCGCGCTGCGCTGATCGAGGCTGGCACTCCGGAAAAACAGGCGAAGATGCGGGTCAACCAGATCTGGCAGTGGCTGTATCACTGGGGCGTGCGCGATTTTGCCGCCATGACCAATCTGGCCAAGGACTATCGCGCGCTGCTGGCGGAGCGCTTCGTGATCGAGCTGCCGGAGATCGTGTCCAAGCAGGTCTCTGCGGATGGCACGCGCAAATATCTGGTGCGCATCGCGGGCGGGCACGAGGTCGAGGTGGTCTATATTCCCGAAGAGGGGCGCGGCACGCTCTGCGTCTCCTCTCAGGTGGGCTGCACGCTGACCTGCACATTCTGCCATACCGGCACGCAGAAGCTGGTGCGCAACCTGACGGCGGGTGAAATCGTCGGCCAGATCATGCTGGCGCGGGACGATCTGGGCGAATGGCCCGAACCCGGCACGGCGCGGGACGAGACCCGGCTTCTGTCCAACGTGGTGCTGATGGGCATGGGCGAGCCGCTTTACAATTTCGACCATGTGCGCGACGCGATGAAGATCGTGATGGATGGCGAGGGCATTGCGCTCAGCCGCCGCCGCATCACGCTGTCGACCTCGGGCGTGGTGCCCGAGATCGCGCGCTGCGCCGAAGAGATCGGCTGCCTTCTGGCGGTCAGCTTTCACGCCACCACCGATGAGGTGCGCAACGTGCTGGTGCCGATCAACAAGCGCTGGAACATCGAAACGCTGCTGGCAACGCTGCGCGACTATCCTCGGCTGTCCAATTCCGAACGCATCACCTTCGAATATGTCATGCTGAAGGATGTGAATGACAGCGATGCCGATGCGCGG
Organism: Salipiger marinus; assembly: GCF_035481585.1. Classification (NCBI taxonomy): domain Bacteria; kingdom Pseudomonadati; phylum Pseudomonadota; class Alphaproteobacteria; order Rhodobacterales; family Roseobacteraceae; genus Salipiger; species Salipiger marinus. Next base: position 3,900 of record NZ_JAYKSL010000001.1, read on the forward strand.
CGGCTGGTGAAACTGATCGCGGGCATTCCGGCCAAGATCAACCTCATCCCCTTCAACGAATGGCCCGGCGCGCCCTATCAGCGGTCGGACTGGGCGCGGATCGAAGCCTTTGCCGACATCATCTACAAGGCGGGCTATGCGTCTCCGATCCGCACGCCGCGGGGCGAGGACATCATGGCGGCCTGCGGGCAGCTGAAATCCGCCACGGAACGGGCCCGGAAATCCCGCGCCCAGATCGCCGCGGAAGCGGGGCTCGACGGGGTGGCCTGAGAGTTCCGGCTTAGGACTCGGAAAATCCGAACTCAGGCAGCACGGAAGCCACGCCCTGACGCCTGTTTCTGTTCGAACGGCGGCATTTGCGACACTGGGTCTTGAGCGACATGGCCCGCCTGTGCCCGTCGTGGCGCGGGCGGGTGCGACTGGTTTGGCGGCATCGCGCGAGGGGCTGGGCATTGGCTAGAGTCGAGCGGCGCGGGGCGCTTGGCGGTCTGCGGGCACAGCTTAGCCTGCGGGCGTTCGAGAAATTCCCCATAAATTTCAGTTTCTTGTCTGGCGCGCCGCGCTGGTGCAGCGCCTCATTGCCGCGGGGCTAAGCGAGAACGCGGCGCGGCCCGGTCAGGGGGGGCCGGCTCAGAACAGGAGCGGGAGGACGCGCTGACTGAGGCCATGATGGTTGTCACCCCGAGGGCAGACCTGCCGCTTGTGACTGGTGCCACATAGCTGAGCCAGCTGCGTCGGCGCGAGCAAGGCGAGATCAGGCTCCAGTGTGCCAAGACCGCTCGCCGCCAGTTCTGCCGCGCAGCGGGGCTCAGGGAGGGTCGCCGGGCTGAGGAGGATGCCCAGGGCCGCGCAGGCTCTGGCCACGAGCGGCCTCGTTGTTTGCGACCATCGCGAAAGGGGGCAGCTGCCCGGCCTCGGGCTCTGGCTCCGGACTCTCGCCATTGTCCGCAAGACTGTCCCGGCGCGACGGGATGCCCGGGTGCGAGATGTGCTGCAGCGCGCGCCTGGTCACCTGCCAGATCGGCAGGAGTCGATCCAATGCGTCGGGCGCGGGCGGCTGTCCTGCGCGGGCCAGATCCTCCTGCCTACGCAGGGCGGCATGCAGTGCGCTGGCCCCGAAGACAGCGGCAGAGCCCGCCATGCGATGCACCAGTGCTGCGTAGCGGTCGGGGGCAAGACCCCGTGACAGCATCTCGGCCAAATCCGCGAGCGCGGCTTCGGTCTCCTGCAGGAACCGGCTGCGCAGGTCACGGAAGGCCTTTGGCCCGAGCGCCTCCTGTGCGGCCTGCAGCACGGCAATGTCGATGACCTGATCCTCCGCCTGATCGGCATCCGCGGCAGAAGCCAGCGGTTCGACCTCGGCAAGTATGGCGGCAAGCGCCTTCCATGTGATCGGCTTGGTCAAGGTATGCGTCATGCCCGCAGCCTGAAATCGCGCCATGTCCTGCGGGAGGGCATGCGCGGTCAGCGCGATGATGGGGGTCGCGGCATTGGGCCCCTGCCCTGCGCGGATCCGGCGCGTCGTCTCGATGCCGTCGAGCCCAGGCATGCTGATATCCATAAGGATCAGGTCATGTTGTCGTGCTTCAGCCAGATGCAGGCCGCTGGCGCCATCCTCCGCCTCTGCCACCTTATGGCCCATCTTGCGCAACATCGCCGTCGCGACCAGCCGGTTCACCGGATTATCCTCCACCAGCAGGATCCGGCACGGTCGCAGCGGCGGCGGCGAAGCAGGCACCGGCGGGCGCAGGGCTGCGGCGGGCGCAGGCGGCGCGGGCAGACGCAGCGTGAAGGTGGTGCCCTGCCCCGGCATGCTGTCGACCAGAACCTGTCCGCCCATGCCTTCGACCAGCCGCCGCACGATGCCAAGCCCAAGTCCCGTTCCCTCTGCGGCCCGCATGTAAGAACTGTCCAGCGTGACAAAATCTTCGAAAATCCGGTGAAGCTGGTCCGGGGGTATGCCTATCCCCGTGTCGCTGACCTGCAGCTCCAGATTTTCGCCGCGGCGCGCGACACCGACGCGGATCTCGCCGTTTTCGGTAAATTTGACCGCGTTTCCGACAAGATTCACCAGCGCCTGCCGCAGCCGCTGGGCGTCGCCCAGAACGCTCTCCTCGGCCAGAGCGGGATCGGCCAGCTTCAGCGCCAGAGCATTGCCTCGCGCCGCGGCGGCCGCGCGCAGCGCATCCACCACCTCCGCCGCCAGAGCGCCGGGCACATACGGCTCCTGCGCGAAGGAAAACCGCCCATGTTCCAGCCGGGACAGATCCAGCACGTCATTGACATGGCTCAGCAACATGTCGCCAGAGCGGCGCAGAATGCTCAGATATTCCTGCTGGTCGGGGCCCAGATCGGTGGTGGCCAGAAGTTCCAGCGCACCGATCATGCCATTGAGCGGCGTGCGCATTTCATGGCTCATGACGGCAAGAAAACTCGCCTTGGCCTTTTCGCCGGCCACGGCGCGGTCGCGCGCCACCACAAGTTCCTCCTCGGCAGCCAGCTGCGCCACGATGTCCCGCAGATAGATCACCCGCAGCACGTTGCCGTGCCGTTCGGACAGGGTCACGGACAGTTCCACCGGAAACCGCGTGCCATCTGCGCGCAGCGCTTCGCCGCGCACGCGGCCCCGGCCCGCCAAGGCGGCGAGCCCCGCCTCTGCCGATTCGGCGCGGTCCGGAGGAAACAGCAGCTGCGAGGCCCGCTCACCCAGAACGCGGGCACGAGACAAACGGAACAGCGTCTCGGCCGCGCCGTTGAAATCAAGGATGCGACCGGCCCCGTTGGTCACCACGATCCCGTCCAGCGAGGTGGAAACCACAGCCGCCAGCCGGTGATTCGCCATCTGGCGGTGGCGTGCCTCGTCCCGCGCCACATACATCAGCCGCAGCAAGGCCGCGACGCCCAGCGCCAGAGCCAGAACCAGGGCCGCAGCCAGCAGCGTGACGCGAATCAGCGTCCGCATCACCTTGTTCCGCTGCGCATCGGCCCGTTCGGAAAACACCCGCACCCCGGTCAGCGAGATCTGCCGCACCTCGGGGCGCAGCGCACCGACCTGTCGGCGAAGCTCCGGCAGCGCCGCGACCAGACCGGAGTCGGGACCATCCATCAGTGGCACGCTCTCCGCGAGAAAACGCCTGATCGCGGCATAGGACAGCTGCGCGCGTGGATCGGCGGCCAGCGGCGCATAGACCGCACCGTCAGCCACTGTCGCAAAGCGGCTGTAGAAAATGTCGAACCGGCGGCGCAGATCCTCCAGCTGCAGGGCGCCGCGTGCCGCCCCCAACGCCATCTCCAGCCCGTCGAATTCCACCTCGACCTGCGCCAGCGACCATTGCGTGCTGTCGGAATTTGCTGTGGCCAGAGACTGGATTTCCTTTGCAGCATCGCGGCTTAGCAGCATGATACCGCTGATGCACAGCGCGATCAGGGGCGCGCTCAGCAGCACCCAGCGCCAGCGTGGCGGCGACCGGTCCCAGAGCCCCGGCACCTTCATGGCCTTGGGATTCGCCCGCGGCACCGGCGGCGACGGCGGCGGACAGCTGGCATGGGGGGCATCGCGGGCGGGCTCCTGACTCGAAGACTGCCCCCTTGTCGCCCAGAAGCCTTACCAAAGCGCAAAGACCTGATCGGCAGATTTTCTGACGCAAGGAAACCAAAAGGTAAGGACTGGGGGCCATACAGAGGGTCGGGAAGACGATGACAGGACATGACACATGCGCATTCTGGTTGCAGACGATCACGACCTGGTGCGCGAAACGCTCGCGGCCTTTCTGCGCGCCGAAGGGATCGAGGAGGTCGAAACCGCCGCCGACCTTGACGACGCGCTCCAGAAGGTGGCGGAGCAGGACGGATTCGATCTGGTGCTGCTGGACTACAACATGCCGGGCATGGGCGGCCTGTCCGGCATGGACCGGATGCGCGCAGCGAACGGCCAGCGCCCCGTGGCGCTGCTGTCGGGCACCGCTACGCCCGATATTGCGGAGGCAGCGATCCGCAGCGGCGCCGCCGGGTTCATTCCCAAAACACTGCCTGCCCGCACCATCGTCAGCGCCGCCCATGTCATGGCTGGCGGAGAGATTTTCGCGCCCTACCGCTTCATGACGCAGGAGCCAAAGGGCAAGGGGGCGGACCTGACCTCACGCGAACGCGAAGTGCTGCGCGGTCTGTGCGAGGGGAAATCGAACAAGGAAATCGCGCGGGATCTCGACCTGCAGGAGGTGACCATCAAGCTTCACGTCAAGACGCTGAGCCGCAAGCTGGAGGCGCGCAACCGCACCCATGCCGCCATGATCGCGAAGGAGCTGAACATCGCCTGACCTGTCGTTTCCACCAGTTTCCAGTCCCGGCGCTGCCTTTGGACAGGCACTTGCCCCGGCCATGACCGGAAACCGTCGCCTCGCCCTTGCCACCAGCCGGTTGCAAGGTCACCTTCATCCCTCAGGAAGAGGGGAAGGAGACTGGCAGCGCATGAATGTCCAGCTACGCGATTTTACCTACTTTGTGGCGGTCTCGATCATGATCGGCTGGCTTCTCCACATCGGCAAGCCGGTTCTGCTGCCGGTCCTGATCGCCATGATCGTGGTCTATGTCCTGTCGGCGGCGGCCCAGCGCATGCAGTCCATTCCGATTCTCGGGCGCCTGCCGGGATTCGCCCGCCGCGCGCTGGTGCTGTTTCTCTTCGCCATCGGCATGCTGCTGCTGTTCAGCCATATCGTCGACAGCTTCACCAAAGTGGCGCAGGCCCTGCCGAAATACGAATCCAACCTCGAAGGGCTGGTGACCCAGTCCGCCCGCATCATGGGGATCGAAAACGAACCGACATGGGAAACCATCCGCCAGTCCACCATCGACCGGCTGAACGTGCAGCAGATCGTGACGCCGGTGCTTTACTCCCTGCAGGGGCTGGGCGGGATGCTGTTTCTGGTCGTGCTCTATGCCTCTTTCTCCATGGCGGAGCGTGCGCGGATGCCCGCCAAGCTGACGCAGGCGCTTGGCGATCAGGACCGGGGGGCGCGCACGCTGGATCTGCTGCGGCGGATCAACACGCGGGTGGGCGAATACCTGTCGGTCAAGACCGTGGTCAATGTCATCCTCGCCGGACTGTCCTATGGGGTCATGCTGCCGTTCGGGCTGGAATTTGCGCTGTTCTGGGCCATCCTGATCGGGTTCCTGAACTACATCCCCTATATCGGCTCGATGGTGGCGGTGATCTTTCCGGTGCTGCTGGGCCTTGCCCAGTTCGGCGATCTGGGCACCGCGGCGCTGCTGGCGCTGGGGCTGACCGCAGCGCAGATGTTCGTGGCCGGCGTGCTGGAGCCGCGGATGATGGGCCGTGCCTTCAACCTCAGCCCCTTTGTCGTGCTTTTCGCGCTGGCCTTCTGGAGCGCGCTCTGGGGCATTCCCGGCGCGGTTCTGGCGGTGCCGCTCACCGCCAGCCTGATCATCGTGCTGGGGGAAATCAACGCGACGCGGCCCATCGCCATCATGCTCTCCGCCTCCGGGCGCATCTGAAAACCGCCGTCTTGCACCTGGCTCCAAACTGATTTAGCGTTCAACCATTCCGTCGGGGTGCCCTGCAAGGGGCTGAGAGGCAGCCGCCAACCCGTCGAACCTGATCCGGGCAATGCCGGCGTAGGGAACGGGACCACATCTTCGGTCGTCACAGGCCCGGCATGCGCCCGTTTTCCATGGCACCCCAAGCTTGGAGGACGCGCATGGGAGGAATCCCCAGACTTCTGATCGTGGCCGGCTCCGATAGCGGCGGCGGGGCGGGCATACAGGCCGACCTGAAATCCGCCTCGGCGCGCGGCGTCTATGCAACCACCGCCCTCACCGCCATCACCGCCCAGAACACCGTGGGCGTGCAGGCGGTGCAGGTGCTGCCGCCTGATCTGGTCGCGGCGCAGATCGCGTCGGTTCTGGACGACATCGGCGCGGATGCGGTCAAGATCGGCATGCTGGGCAGCGCCGGGGTGACCATGGCGGTGGCCCGCGCGCTGGCCAAGACCACAGCGCCGATCGTGCTGGATCCGGTGATGGTCGCCAAATCCGGTGATGCGCTGCTGGCGCCCGAGGCCGAACAGGCGCTCTGCACGCATCTGCTGCCCCGCGCCGCGCTGCTGACCCCCAACCTGCCCGAAGCCGCGCGGCTTCTGGGCACGGCCCCCGCCCGCTCCCTGCCCGAGGCCGAGGCGCAGGGCCACGCGCTGCTGGCGCTTGGCGCGGCGGCGGTGCTGATGAAGGGCGGCCATGCCAGCGGCACCACCTGCAGCGATCTGCTGGTCACGCCGCAGCGCACCCACAGCTTCAGCGCGCCGCGGCAGACCACCCGCAACACCCATGGCACCGGCTGTTCCTATGCCTCCGCCATTGCCGCCGAACTGGCCAAGGGCGTGGTCCTGCCCGAGGCGGTGGCCCGCGCCCATGGCTGGCTGCAGGGTGCGATCCGAGCCGCCGACAGGCTTGGGATAGGCGCGGGTCATGGCCCGGTGCATCACTTCCACGAGGTCTGGCCATGACCGTCACCATTCTGGGCGCGGGCGTCGCCGGGCTCTGCACCGCGACCGAACTGCTGCGCTGTGGCATCGCGGTGCAGCTGGTCGATCCGTCGGGCGGACCGGGGCCGCAGGGCTGTTCATGGTGGGCGGGCGGCATGCTCGCGCCCTTCTGCGAAGGCGAATCCGCCGATCCGCAGATCGTGGCGCAGGGTCAGGAGGCCGCCGACTGGTGGCAGCAGGCGGGCGCAGAGGTGACCCGCGCGGGCTCGCTGGTGGTGACGCTGCAGCGCGACCGGCAGGAGCTGGACCGCTTCGCCCGCCGCACCTCCGGCCATGTCCGGCTTGACCGGGAGGGGCTGGCGGGGCTTGACCCCGGTCTGGCCGACCGTCACGCCAGCGCGCTCCACTTCCCGACAGAGGCGCATCTGGCGCCGCGACAGGCGCTGTCGGCGCTGCGCGACGGGCTCGCGCGGCAGGGCGTGACGGTGCAGCCGGAGGCCCCCGCGCCGGGGCTGACCGTCGACTGCCGGGGCCTTGCCGCGCGCGACCTGCTGCCCGACCTGCGCGGCGTGCGCGGCGAAATGGCGGTGCTGCGCGCGCCCGGCGTGACCCTGCCCTGCCCGGTCCGGCTGCTGCACCCGCGCCATCCGCTGTACATCGTGCCGCGCGGCGACGGCGTGTTCATGCTGGGCGCCACGCAGATCGAAAGTGCGGCGCGCGGCCCCGCCACGCTGCGCTCGGTGGTGGAACTGCTCAGCGCGGCCTATGCGCTCGACCCCGGTTTTGGCGAGGCAGAGGTGCTGGAACTGGGCGCCGATGCCCGCCCCGCCTTTCCCGACAACCTGCCCCGCGTGCTGGAGCGTGACGGCAGGATCCACGTCAACGGCCTCTTCCGGCACGGTTTTCTGATGGCGCCCGCTCTGGCGCGACAGGCCGCGGCCTTGGTGCTGGCCAAGCTGAAGGAGTTACCCCCATGCAGATCTTCGTAAACGGCACGCCCCGTCAGACCACCGCCACCACGCTGGCCGCGGCTCTGGCCGATCTGGGCTATGCCGAGGCCCGCGTCGCCACGGCGGTCAACGAAAGCTTCGTGCCCGCCGCCGCCCGCGCCAGCCATCCGCTGGCCGAAGGCGACCGTCTGGAAATCCTCGCACCACGTCAGGGAGGCTGAGATGCCCGTCTTTTACGGAACCGAAGTCGCCTCGCGCCTGATGCTGGGCACGGCGCAATACCCCTCGCCCTCGGTGCTGGCCGAGGCGTTCCGCCGCTCCGGCGCGGGCATCGCCACCGTGTCGCTGCGGCGCGAGGCGGCGGGCGGTGCCGAGGGCGCGGCCTTCTGGGACATGATCCGCGATCTGGGCCTGCCGGTGCTGCCCAACACCGCCGGCTGCCACAGCGTGCGCGAGGCGGTGACCACCGCCCATATGGCGCGCGAATATTTCGGCACCGACTGGATCAAGCTGGAGGTGATCGGCCATGCCGACACGCTGCAGCCCGATCCCTTCGGCCTGCTGGAGGCGGCGCGCATCCTCTGCGCCGACGGGTTCAAGGTCTTTCCCTATACCACCGAAGACGGCGTGCTGGGGGGCCGCCTGCTGGATGTGGGCTGCGAGGTGCTGATGCCTTGGGGCGCGCCGATCGGCACCGGGCTTGGGCTTAACAACCTTTACGGGCTGCGCACCCTGCGCGCGCAATTCCCCGAGGTGCCGATGGTGATCGATGCCGGGCTTGGCCTGCCCAGTCAGGCCGCCCGCGCCATGGAACTGGGATTTGACGCCGTGCTGCTGAACACCGCCGTGGCCCGCGCGGGCGATCCCGCCGCCATGGCAACAGGCTTTGCCCGCGCGCTGGAGGCGGGGCGGCTGGCCTATGAGGCCGACCCGATGGAGCCGCGCGATATGGCCGCGCCCTCCACCCCGCTGCTGGGACTGGCGGTGCTGGCATGAGGCTCGACCGCTTTTACCCGATCTTCGACCATCCCGACTGGCTGCGCCTTGCCCTGCCGCTGGGGGTGAAGCTGGTGCAGATGCGGATCAAGGACCGCCCCGAGGCCGAACTGCGCCCGCTTCTGGCCACGTCGCGCGATCTGTGCCGGGCGGCGGGGGCGGTGCTGGTGGTCAACGATCACTGGCGGCTGGCGCTGGAACTGGGCTGCGACTGGGTGCATCTGGGGCAGGAGGATCTGGACGAGGCCGATCTGCCGGTGCTGCGCCGGGGCGGTCTGCGGCTGGGGATCTCCACCCATGACGAGGCGGAACTGGACCGCGCCCTGTCCTGCGCGCCCGATTACGTGGCGCTGGGGCCGGTCTGGCCGACGATCCTCAAGAAGATGAAATGGCACGAACAGGGGCTGGACCGGGTCCGGCTGTGGAAAGACCGCATCGGCGCGCTGCCGCTGGTGGCCATCGGCGGGCTGACCCCCGAGCGGGCGCCGCAGGCCTTTGGCGCGGGGGCCGACATCGTGTCGGTGGTCACCGACATCACCCTGAACCCCACGCCAGAGACGCGGCTGGCCACATGGATCGAGGCCACGAGATGAGCCGCTATGACAGACAGATCGCCGTGCCCGGCTTTGGCGCGGTGGCGCAGGACTGGCTGCGCGCCACGCGGCTGCTGGTGGTCGGCGCGGGCGGGCTTGCCGCGCCGGTGCTGCCCTATCTGGTGGGGGCCGGGGTGGGGCATATCCGCCTTGTCGATCCCGACCGCGTCGACCGGGGCAACCTGCACCGCCAGACGCTGTTCCGCGAAAGTGACATCGGTGCGCGCAAGGCCTGTGCCGCCGCCCGCAGCCTGCGCGCGCTGAACCCCGAGGTGGAGGTGGAGGCCATCGCGCAGGCGCTTGATCCCGCCAATGCCGACGCGCTGGCGGAAGGCTGCGACCTGATCCTCGACTGCGCCGACAGCTTTGCGGTCAGCTACATCCTGTCGGATCTCTGCCGCGACAGCGACCGCCCGCTGGTCAGCGCCTCGGTGCTGGGGCTCGAAGGTTATGTGGGCGCGTTCTGCGGCGGGGCGCCGAGCCTGCGCGCGGTGTTCCCCGACCTGCCCGCCCGCATGGGATCCTGTGCCGAAGACGGCGTGCTGGGTCCGGTGGTGGGCCTGCTGGGCAGCCTGCAGGCGCAGATGGCGCTGGCCTTGGCGGGGCGGCTCGATCCGTCGCCGCTGGGGCGGCTGGTCAGCGTCGATGCCGCCACCTTGCGCTTCGGCGGCTTCGCCTTCCATGGCGCCCCCGAACCGGCGCAAAGCCCGCGCTTCATCGCCGCCTCCGACCTGCGGAGCAGCGACTGGATCGTCGACCTGCGCGCGGCGACCGAGGCGCCGCTGGTCCATCCCGACGCGCAGCGGCTGAGCGTGGAGGGGATCGTCACCGCACAGCCCCCCGCCCCCGGTCGCCGCGCCGTGCTCTGCTGCCGCTCCGGCCTGCGCTCCTGGCAGGCCGCACAACAGCTCGCCCCGGTCTGGGCCAAGGACTTGGCCAAAGACTGGGACGGCGAAATTGTCCTTCTCGCCATGGGCGACCCAAATGGAGACCCTTCATGATCCGCTTTCTGCTTCCCCTTCTGCTGCTGGCCGGTCCCGCCGCCGCGCAGGACCGTCTGACGCTGGTGCTGGACTGGTTCGTGAACCCCGATCACGGGCCGATCATCGTGGCGCAGGAACTGGGCTATTTCTCTGATGCCGGGCTGGAGGTCGAGGTGATCGCCCCCGCCGACCCCTCCGATCCGCCCAAGATGGCCGCCGCAGGCCGCGCCGATCTGGCGGTGTCCTATCAGCCGCAGCTGCATCTGCAGGTGGCCGAAGGCATGCCGCTGACCCGCGTCGGCACGCTGGTCGCCACGCCGCTCAACTGCCTGCTGGTGCTGGCGGATGGCCCGGTGCAGCAGATCGCCGATCTGCGCGGGCGCAAGGTGGGCTTTTCGGTCGCGGGCGTCGAAGAGGCGATGCTGGCCGCGATGCTGGCCCCCGCCGGGCTTGGCACCGGCGATCTGGAAATGGTGAACGTCAACTGGTCACTGTCGCCTGCGGTGATGTCCGGGCAGGTCGATGCGGTGATCGGCGCCTTCCGCAATTTCGAACTGACCCAGATGGCGCTGGAAGGCATCGAAGGCCGCTGTTTCTTCCCCGAAGAACACGGGCTGCCGCCCTATGACGAACTGATCTATGTCGCCAATCCCGACACGCTGGACCCTGACCGGATCAGCCGCTTTCTGGCCGCCACCGAACGCGCGGTGCAGTATATGGTCAACCACCCCGAAGACAGCTGGCGGATCTTTGCGGACTCGGCGCCCGAACTTGATGACGCGCTGAACGCGCAGGCCTGGACCGACACGCTGCCACGCTTTGCCCTGCGCCCCGCCGCGCTGGACCACGCCCGCTATGCCCGGTTCGAAACCTTCCTGCACGAGGCCGGGCTGATCGAGACGCCGCGCGACGTGGTCGGTCTGGCGCGGGATCTGGGGGCGCCGCAATGAGCTATGGCCGCACCTTTCCGCTCTGGCGCGATGCCTGCGCCCCGGTCTGGCAGGACTATACCCGGCACGACTTCGTGGCGGGGCTGGGCACCGGGTCGCTGCCGCGCGAAAATTTCCTGCGCTATCTGGTGCAGGATTACCTGTTCCTGATCCAGTTTTCGCGGGCATGGGCGCTGGCGGTAACCAAGGCCGATACCGTGGCCGACATGCGCGCCTGTGCGGCCACCGTGCAGGCGCTGCTGTCCGAGGAACTGCCGCTGCACATCCGCATCTGCGCCGAGGCGGGCCTGCCCGAACCCCGGCTGCAGCAGGTCGAAGAGGCGCCCGCGACGCTGGCCTATACCCGCTTCGTGCTGGCCACCGGCCATGCCGGCGATGTGCTGGATCTGCTGGCGGCGCTCGCGCCCTGCGTGCTGGGCTATGGCGAGATCGGGCAGCGCCTGTCGCGCGAGGCAGAGCGCGACAGCCCCTATCGCGACTGGATCGACACCTATGCCAGCCCCGGCTACCAGCAGCTTTGCGCCGAAATGGGCGCGCTGCTGGATGGCGTGGCGGCCCGGCGTCTGGGGCCAGCCCCCGAGGTCAGCCCGCGCTGGGGCGATCTGTGCCAGACCTTCCGCACCGCCACCCGGCTGGAGGTGGGGTTCTGGGACATGGGCCTCGCGTGACCGCCCCGGCGCTGCGGCTGACCGGCACCGCCCGCGTCGGGGGCCGGGTGCTGTTCGGGCCGCTGGATCTGGCCGTGCCCGGCGGCGGCTGGTGCTGCCTGCTGGGGCCGTCGGGCGCGGGCAAATCCAGCCTGCTGCACCTGCTGGCGGGCACGTCCGGCGCCGTGACGCTGGACGGATCGGCCCGCGCCGGGGATGGCGCGCCGCTGGCGGGGCGGGTGGCGCTGATGGCCCAGACCGACCTGCTGCTGCCTTGGCTTGATCTTTGCGACAATATCCGCATCGGCGCCCGGCTGCGCGGCACGCGCCCTTCGCGTGCGCAGGCCGAGGCGCTGCTGGACAGGCTGGGCCTTGCAGGCATGGGCGCGCGCAAGCCCGGCGCGCTGTCGGGCGGGCAGCGGCAGCGCGTGGCGCTGGCCCGCACCCTGCTGGAGGATCGCCCCGTGGTCCTGCTGGACGAGCCGTTTTCCGCGCTGGATGTCGCCACACGGCTGGCGGTGCAGGACATGGCCGCCCATGCGCTGCGCGGACGCACGGTGCTGCATGTGACCCATGACGCCGCCGAGGCGGCGCGGCTTGGCGACAGCATCCTGCTGCTGGCGGGAGGACAGATCCGCGCCGTGGAGCCGCCCCCCGACGCGCCGCCCCGCGCCCCCGATGCCACCGCCACGCTCTCCGCCACCGGGCGCCTGACCCGCCTGCTGCTGGAGGCCGCATGACCGCGCTGCGCCTGTTCCTGCCGGTGATGCTGGCACTGGCGCTGTGGCAGGGCGCGGTCACGCTGCTGGCCATGCCGCCCTTCATCCTGCCCGATCCGCTGCGGGTGGCGGGCACGCTCTGGACCAGCCGGGCATTGCTCGCCGATCATGCCATGGTGACACTGACCGAGGTGCTGGCCGGGCTGGCTCTGGGCGCAGGGCTGGGCTGGATCTCGGCGGTGGGGCTGGCGCTGTCGCCGGGGGCGGCACGGCTCCTGCGCCCGCTTCTGGTGTTCAGTCAGGCGGTGCCGGTCTTCGCGCTGGCGCCGATCCTGACGCTGTGGTTCGGCTATGGCATCGGATCGAAAATCGCCATGACCCTGCTCATCATCTATTTCCCGGTGACCTCGGCGTTTTTTGACGCGCTGATGCGCCCGCCTGCGGGGTGGGCGGCGATGGCGCGGGTGATGGGCGGCAGTCCCGCCCGCATCCTGTGGCACATCCGCATCCCCGCCGCCCTGCCCGGCTTTCTGTCCGGGCTGCGGCTGGCGGCGGTCTATGCCCCCATTGGTGCGGTGCTGGGCGAATGGGTGGGCGCGTCGCGGGGCTTGGGCTATCTGATGCTGCTGGCCAACGGGCGGGCCAAGACCGACCTGATGTTCGCGGCGCTGCTGGTGCTGGCGGTGCTGACGCTGGCGCTGCACCGGGCCGTGGACCGGGGGTGCCTCGCGCTGGAAGCGCGGAGATTAAGGTGAGCTGGAAGCGCGGAGACTAAAGTGAGCTGGAGGCGCCACGCCAGCGCTCGCCCCCATAGACACGAAAACGCCCCGCTGGTGGGCAGCGGGGCGTCCGGTCGGGAGGGGCAGATGGCAGCCCCGGCCCCGACTGATAGCGTCCTAAAATCGTATCCCGGGCCAAAGGGCAACCCGGGAAACATCTTTTGTGCTCACAAGGCCGAGGGCAGCGCCACGCCCAGAGTTTCGGCGGCGGCACGCACGCGGGTCCAGACCTCGTCCGGCAGGGCGATGCCCTCGGTCCGGCTGCGGTCCAGCATCCGCGCCGCGCGGTCGCCGGGGATGCGCACGGCATCGAACCCGGGCGCGGGACGGCTGGCGCGACAGGCGGCGTTCAGCGCCTCCACCTCGCGCACAAAGGGATCGGCCCCGGCAAAGGCCGCCGGATCCATGATCTGCAGGAAGACGTTGCCGCCCCAGCGCGTCACGTCTTCGGACCGGCCATGCCCGGACAGCGCCTGCGTCAGCATCTCTACCGTCAGCGCCATGGCATAGCCCTTGTGGCCGTGATCCGCCCCGCCCACCGGCAGGATCGTGCCCTTGGGGGTCTGGTTGACCACGGTGGGATCCGTGGTGGCATTGCCCTGCGAGTCCAGCATCCACGGATGCGCAAACTGCGTGCCGCTGTTGATATGCTCGCGCACCTTCGACACCGTGGTGATGGAGGCACAGGTGTCGATCAGCACCGGGTGATCGGCGGCGGGATAGCCCACGGCCCACGGGTTCGGGGTCAGCACCGCATCGGTGCCGCCAAAAGGCGCGACCCAGCGCCCCGACGGATCGGAGGTGGAGATCATGCAGATCAGCCCCTGCGCGGCGGCGATCCGGGTCAGCGTGGACAGGCAGCCGATGTGATGGCTGCGCCGGATCGACAGGCAGACCACGCCAAGCTCGCGGGCGCGGTCCATGCAGACCTCCAGCGCCTGCTGCATGATCCAGTGACCGGGCAGATAGTTGCCATCCCAGACCAGCGTCGCGCCGCGATCCGACACCACCTCGTGCACGCCGTCGCGGGTCATGTTCCCCGAGGCAAGTTCCGGCAGGTAATAGGGCACCATGGACAGGCCATGCGTGGTGACGCCCAGCTCGTCGGTGCGCACCAGCAGTTCGGCCACCACTTCGGCCTTGTCGGCGGCAAGCCCGCCCTTGCTCAGCATGTCCTGCGCCAGCGTCTTGAGCGCCTCGCGGGCGTAACGGTCTGTCATCGGGGTCTCCTCCTCCCGTCGGTCATGAGTGGGGCGGCCCGCAGGCCGCCCCGGATATGTGGATCAGTCCGCGAAGGTCAGATGCACCTTCACGGCGCGGCTGCGGTCGCCTGCCACCTTGAAGGCGGCATCGGCCTCCTCCAGTGGATAGGCGCCGGTGATCATCGGGCGCACGTCGACGCGGCGCGTGGAAATCGCCTCTGCCGCCGCCTCGAAATCCTCGCGCAGGAAGCGCTGCGTGCCCTGCCACGACAGTTCCTTACCCACCAGCATGCTGAGCGGGATGGTGGCGCTGCCGCCGGTGCCGACCTGCACCAGCCGCCCCTGCGGACGCAGCGCCGCGATGGCCGAAGCGATGGCGGGCGAGGCCGCCGAACAGTCGAAGGCCACGTCGAAATAGCCCTTGCCCTCGGTGAAGCGGGCAAAGCGGTCGGACTGGCTGCCGGTGTTGATCACCTCGGTCGCGCCCATTTCGGCGGCTTTCGACAGCGGGAAATCCTGCAGGTCGGTCACCACCACCTGTGCCGCGCCATTGGCGGCGGCGATGGCGGCGCAGAGCACGCCGATGGGGCCGGATCCGGTGACCAGCACGCGCTTGCCTTCGGTGCCGCCGGACATGGCATGCGCATGGGTGCAGACCGCCAGAGGTTCGGAACAGGCGGCCTCGGCCAGCGACACCTCGCGGCTGACCTTCACCGCCTGCGCGGCATCGACCACGATGCGGTCGCGGAACAGTCCCTGTTCATGCGGAAACCGCATGGCGGATCCGGAAAAGCGCATGTTCAGGCAATGGGTCGGCAGGCCCTTTTCGCAGTATTCGCAGGAACCGCAGGGGCGCGACGGGTTGATCGCCACCGGATCGCCGGGGGCGACATGGCTGACGCCCGCCCCCACCGCCAGCACCCGGCCCGAGGCTTCATGACCAAGGATGATCGGTTCCTTGACCACGATGGGGCCAAAGCCGCCATGCTGGTAATAATGCAGATCCGATCCGCAGATACCGCCTGCGGCCACGGCCAGCAGCACCTCGCCGGGGCCGGGTTCGGCCACGGCAAGCGTTTCGATCCGGATGTCTTCCTGCTTCAGCAGGCGGCAGACGCGCGTGTCCATAGTCAGGTCTCTCTCCCTCAGGGCATCAGGGTGTTGGGCAGCCATGTGGCCAGTGCGGGGATATAGGACACCAGCAGCAGCACAAGGATGTTCGTCAGCAGGAAGGGCACGATGGCCACCACCACTGGCGCCAGCGGCAGCCGGGCGATGCCCGCGCAGACGAAGAGGCACACCCCCACCGGCGGCGTGGTCAGGCCGATCATCAGGTTCAGCACCGCGAAGGTGGCGAAATGCAGCGGGTCGATCCCCACCGCCTCCGCCAGCGACAGAAGCGGCACGAACAGGATGATAAGCGCCGCGATGGTTTCCATGAACATGCCGACAAACAGCAGCAGCAGGTTGATGATGAGGATCACCAGAAACTTGTTGTCGGTGATGCCCAGAACCCCGTCCGCGATGGCCTGCGGGATGCGTTCCGACACGAGGATCCAGCCAAAGACATTGGCAAAGCCCACCAGCGCCAGAATGCCCGCCGCCGAAACCGCGCTTTCGATGATGATGCCCGGCAGCGCGCGCAGGCGCAGTTCGCGGTAGATCAGCACCCCCACCAGCAGCGCATAGACGCTGGCGACCACGGCGGTTTCAGTGGGCGTCGACAGGCCCGACAGCAGGCCGTAGACGATGAGGAAGGTCATGAACAGCGCCCAGAAGGCGCCCGCAAAGCTGCGCGCGACCTCGCCCCAGCCCGCCCATGCCTCGCGCGGGTGGTTGTTGCGGCGCGAAATCCAGTAGGCGGTGACCATCATGGCAAGCCCCATCAGGATGCCCGGCACCGCCCCTGCAAGGAACATCTTGCCCACGGAAATGCCCGACAGCGCGCCGACGATGATCATCGGCACCGAGGGCGGAATGATCGGGCCCACGGTGGACGAGGCCGCCGTGACCGCAGCGGAAAAGGCCGCCGGATAGCCCGCCTTTTTCATGCCGGGGATCATCACGCCGCCGATGGAGGCGGCATCCGCCACCGCCGTGCCGGTGATGCCGCCAAACAGCATGGAGGCCGCGATATTGGTCAGGCCCAGCCCGCCGCGCACCCAGCCGATCAGCGCCTGCGCGAAGCGAATGATGCGGTTGGTGATGCCGCCCTGATTCATCAGGTTGCCGGCAAGGATGAAGCCGGGAATGGACAGCAGCACGAACACGTCCATGCCCGCATACATCTTCTGCGGCATGACCACGGGCGGGATGCCCGACATCAGCAGATAGACCAGCGAGGACAGCCCCAGCGTGATCGCGACGGGAATCCCCACCACAAGGCCGCCCACAAAGACGGCAAACAGAATCCAGACTTCCATGGATCAGATCTCCGGCGCGTCGAGCGCTTTTTCGGGTTTGCCGTCTTCAGCGCCGGTCAGCATGGCGATCACCCGCAGCACGGCGAAAAGCGCCAGCAGCGCAAGGAACAGGAACACGGTAAAATGCACATAGCTCATCTTCAGCCCCAGCGCGGGCGAGCTTTGCATCTGCCCGATGGCGGTGAAGCGCCACGCATGCGGCAGCAGATACAGCGCAAGACCCGCCGTCGCCGCAGCCGAAACCAGCCGCAGGATCCACGGCAGCTTGCCGGGCAGGTTTTCCGAGATCACGTCGACATTGACCATGTCGCCGGTGCGCAGCGACAGGCCCGCACCAAAAGCCACCAGATAGAGCAGCGCGAAGCGGGTCAGTTCCTCGGACCAGACCGGCGAATTGCCCGTCGTACGGCCCACCACCTGCACCAGCACCGCGATGATGAGAAGAAGAAAGGCCAGCCCAGCCCCGATCCGGGCAAGGACCACGATGGCCTGAATGATGCGCTCGGCTGCTTTCATGCTTTTGTCCTGCGGGTTGAAGAAGGGGCCCGGTCCCGCGGGAGGCGCGGGGCCGGGCGGATCGACCTCGGCCGATCAGTTGTTGAACAGATCTTCCACGATGGGCTTGATCTCGTCGGAGACGTTCGACAGCACGGCATCCTTGGCTTTCGCCTGGAAGGCGGCGGCGTCCACCTCGTGGAAGGTCATGCCGTTCTCTTCCAGCCATGCGCGGTCATCGGCCAGCGACTGCTCGAACAGGCCACGCTCGTAGTCCTGCGCGCGGGCGGCGGCTTCCATGACGGCGGCCTGATCTTCTTCGGACAGCTTGGCCCAGGTCAGTTCCGAAATGGTCAGGTAAATCCACGACCGGACGTGATCGGTCAGGTTCACATGGCTCTGCACTTCGTTGAAATTGGCCGAGCGGATCAGCGCCAGCGGGTTTTCCTGCGCGTCGATGGTGCCGTTCTGCAGCGAGGTGAACACCTCGGAGAAGGCCATCGGGGTGGGCTGCGCGCCCAGCGACCGCCACACGTCCACGAAGAGCGGCACGTTGGGCACGCGCATCCGCAGGCCCTGCAGATCGTCGGGCGTGCTGATGGCGCGGTTGGCGGTCAGTTCACGCGCGCCGCGGGCGAAATAGGCGATGGGGCGGATCTGCGCGTTCTGCAGGATCTGCGCCTCGATCTGGTCGCCGATCTCGCCGCTGGCGACCTCGTCCATATGCTCCAGCGAGCGATAGGCATAGGGCACCGCCAGCAGGGCCGCCATGGGCGACCAGTTCTGCAGGCTTTCGCCGGTGATGGTCATGTCCACGGTGCCAAGCTGCATGCCGTTGATCAGGTCGATTTCCTTGCCCAGCGATTCGTTGGGATAGACCTCGACGGCGATGCGGCCATCGGTCAGCGCCGACAGCTCTTCGCCGAACTTGACGGAGGCCTTGTGCCACGAGTTTTCCTCGTTGGCGAGGTGGCCAAGCTTCAGCGTGACCTCCTGTGCCACGGCGGGCACCGCCATCAGCACGGCGGTGGCGGCGGCAAGCGCGGATGTTTTCCAGGTCAGGGCCATGGGTCAGTCTCCTCCTTGGATGGGTACATTGACCGGAGCGGGAAGATCCCCCTCCGGCAGGTCGAAAAACTCGGGGTTCGCGGACAGAATTTCCGGCAGGTCGAACAGGATCTCGCGCATGTGGCGGCGGATCGCGCCTTCGGCCTCGGCGCAGTCGCCATGGGCGATGCCCTCGACGATGGCGCTGTGCTGGGCGATCAGCTTGGCCATGGGAAAGCGGTGCAGCGACAGGAAGCGCACTCGGTCCATCTGGGATTTCAGCCCCTCGATCTGCTTCCACGCCCCGCCCTTGCCCGCCGCCTCGGCCAGCGTGCGGTGAAACCGCTCGTCCAGCGCGATGAACTCGTCGCGGTCCCGCTCGGCGGCCCGTTCCTGCGCCACAAGCTGCGCGCGCAGCTCGGCCACCAGTGCGGCATCGGCGCGATGCGCAAGGATGGTGGAAATGTCGGCCTCGATCGCCTCGCGCAGGAAACGGGCGTCCATCACCGCCGAATAGGCGATGCGGGAAATCACCGTGCCCCGCTGCGGCAGGATCGCCACCAGCCCCTGTTCGGCCAGCTTGATGAAGGCCTCGCGCACCGGCTGGCGGCTGACATCCCAGCCGCGCGCGATCTCGGATTCCGAGATGCGGTTGCCGGGGCTCAGCTGGTTGCGGATGATGCGGTCGCGCAGGATGCGCGCGATCTGCGGGGCAATGGCCGAGGTGGGGTCCAGCGCATGGACCGGATCCTGATCCGTTTTCATGATTCCTCCCACCATGGCGCGTCGCTACCATACTTCCATACTAGTCAGCAATCCAGAATGCTGCTAATCCCGTTCCGAAACTCGACAGTGGGAGGACATGACGTGCAACAGACATGGCGCTGGTTCGGACCGAAGGATCTGGTCTCCATCGACGATGTGGTGCAGGCGGGCGCGACGGGGATCGTGTCGGCGCTGCACCATGTGCCCACCGGGGCGGTCTGGACCCCGGAAGAGATCGCGCAGCGGCAGGCCGAAGTGGGCCAGCTGTCTGATGGCAGCCCGTCCGGCATCGGCTGGGACGTGGTGGAAAGCCTGCCGGTGTCCGAAGACATCAAGAAGCAGCAGGGCGACTGGCGCGCACATATCGACGCCTACCGCACCAGCCTGCGCCACCTTGCCGATGCCGGGATCGAGGTGATCTGCTACAACTTCATGCCGGTGCTGGACTGGACCCGCACCGATCTGGCATGGCGGCTGCGCAGCGGCGCCACCTGCATGCGCTTCGATCTGATCGACTTCGCGGTGTTCGACCTGCATGTGCTGCAGCGCCCCGGTGCCGCCGAAGATTATGACGACGCGCTGAAAGAGGCCGCCGCCCGCCGCCTTGCCGAACTCAGCGACGCGGAGAAGGCGGCGCTGGCCAAGAACGTGGTGTTCGGCCTGCCCGGTTCCGCCGAAAGCTTCACGCTGGACGACGTGCGCGCCCATCTGGCGCAATATGCCGCCATGACCGAAGACACGCTGCGCGGTCATCTGGTGGATTTCCTGTCCGAGGTCATCCCCACCTGCGAGGAACTTGGCCTGCGCATGTGCTGCCACCCCGACGATCCGCCCTTCCCGCTGCTGGGTCTGCCGCGCGTCATGTCGACCGAGGCGCATTACACCAAGCTGATGCAGGCGGTGGACCGTCCCGCCAACGGCATCACGCTGTGCTCCGGCTCGCTGGGGGCGCGGCCCGACAATGACCTGCCCGGCATGATGGAGCGGCTTGGCGACCGTGTGCATTTCCTGCACCTGCGCAACGTCACCCGCGAAAGCGACGGCATCCGCGGCTCGTTCTACGAGGCCGAGCATCTGGGCGGCGACACCGACATGGTGGCGCTGGTCGAAGCCGCGCTGCGCGAAGAGGCCCGCCGCCGTGCCGCGGGCCGCGCCGACTGGTCCATCCCGTTCCGCCCCGATCACGGGCAGGACATCCTTGACGATCTGGGCCGCCGCGCGCAGCCGGGCTACCCCTCCATCGGGCGGCTCAAGGGGCTCGCGGAACTTCGCGGCATCATCGCCGCCCTCGAACCGCGCATCGCGCGCGAAACGGCATGACCGCGCGCCTGTCCGCCACCTCCCCGCTGCCGGAGGCCGTCACGGCCCCCGGCTACGCCCCGCAGGCGCATGGCATGGGGATCGTGCATATCGGTCTGGGCGCCTTTCACAAGGCGCATCAGGCCGCCTATACCGAGGATGCGCTGGCGGCGGCGGGCGGCGACTGGCGCATCTTCGGCGTCAGCCTGCGCAGCCCGGACCCCGCTGCCGAGCTGACCCCGCAGGAAGGCCGCTATACCCTGATCGAACGCGGGGCAGAGGGCACAAGCGCCCGCGTGATCGGCGCCATCGCCCGCGCCGCCTGTCTGGCAGACGCGCGGGCAGAGATTACCGCCGCGCTGGCCGATCCCGCCACCCGCATCGTGTCGCTGACCGTGACCGAAAAGGGCTATGGCATCGACCGCGCCACCGGCGGCATCGACCGCAGCCATCCCGCCATCGCCCATGATCTGGCCCATCCCGACGCGCCGCAGGGCGTGGCGGGACTGCTGCTGCAGGCGCTGGCGGCGCGGCGCGCGGCGGGCATCCCGGCCTTTACCGTGCTCTGCTGTGACAACCTGCCGGAAAACGGCCCGATGCTGCGCGGCTGGCTCACCGATTTCGCCCGTGCCGCCGCACCCGATCTGGCGGATCACATCGCGACCGAGGTGGCCTTTCCCGCCACCATGGTCGACCGCATCACCCCGGCCCGCACTGACGCGACGCTGGCGCTGGCGCGGCAGCTGACCGGGCTGGAAGATGCCGCCGCCGTCGAGACCGAAACCTTCCGGCAATGGGTGATCGAGGATCACTTCCCCACCGGGCGCCCGGCATGGGAAGCGGGCGGCGCGATCTTTGCCACCGATGTCCGCCCGTTCGAGGACATGAAGCTGCGGATGCTCAACGGCGCGCATTCCATGCTGGCCTATGCGGGGTTTCTGGCCGGGCACGACTTTGTGCGCGACGTGATGGGCGATGCCGCGCTGGCGCGGCTGGTGGCCCGGCATCTGGACGCCGCCGCCGCCACGCTTGCTCCGCTGGACGGCGTGGATTTTGCCGCCTATGCCACGGCGCTGACCACGCGTTTCGCCAATCCGCATCTGGCCCATGCCACCTACCAGATCGCCATGGACGGCACCGAAAAGCTGCCGCAGCGCATCCTTGCGCCTGCGCTGCTGGCACAGGCGCAGGGCCAGCCGCTTGACGCCTTCGCTTTCGCCACCGCCGCATGGATGCGCTACACGCTGGGCCGCCACGATGACGGCACGGCCTATGCCCTGCGCGACCCGCGCGAGGCGGCGCTGACCAAGGCCGTGTCGGGCGCCGACGGGGCGGAGGCCGTGGCAGGCGCGCTATTCGCGCTGCCGGGGCTGGTGCCCGCCGCACTGGCGCAGGATGCCACGTTCCGCACCGCCGTCATCACCCGGCTGGACCGGATGCTGCGCGACGGCATGCCCGCCGCCATCGCGGCAGAAGCCGCCTGAGCCCAAAGGGGCCCGCCAAGCGGGCCCCCTACCACCTCAGCTGCGGATATGATGCAGCTGGGTGAACTCCTGCCGCCATGCCGCCACTTCGGGGGCAAGCTGCTCCGGCACCTCGCTGCGCAGCGCGGCGGCGATCAGCCCGGCCAGACGCGGCATGTGATCGGGCGTCATGCCCCAGCGCACCAGTTCCGGCGTGCCAAGCCGCAGCCCGTTCACATCCCCCGCCACGGGCGGGCGCGGCAGGCCGATGCCGCAGGCCAGCATCCCGGCCCGGCGCAGCAGATGCGAGGCCGCCTGCCCGCCGCCCCAGACCTCTGCCTCCAGCGCGAACTGATGCGAGGCGGTGATGCCGCGCGTGGTGCGGAACACCGGCAGGCCCTCTGCCTCCAGCGCCTCGGCCAGCACCTGCGCGGTATCGACCATGGCCCGCGCATAACCCGCGCCGCAGTCGCGCCAGTCCAGCAGCGACAGCGCCAGCGCCGCCGATTTCGCCACGTCGAAATTTGCGGTCAGGCCCGGATAGGCGATGGCATCCAGCCGCTGCGCCAGCCCGTCGTCATTGGTCACGATCAGCCCGCCCGCAGGCCCGCCAAGGCTTTTATAGGTGCTCATGGTCATCAGATGCGCGCCCTCGGCCAGCGGATCGGCAAAGATCCCGCCCGCGATCATGCCGCATTGATGCGCCGCGTCGAACAGCACCTTTGCCCCCACCTCGTCGGCGATGGCGCGGATCTCTGCCACCGGATGCGGGAACAGGTTGAGGCTCATGCCGATGGTGATGAGCTTGGGCCGCACCCGCTGCGCCAGCGCCCGCAGGTCTTCAAGATCAAGGCCATAGCCATCGGCAGCCACCGGCGCCTCATGCGTGGTCAGTCCGTAAAGCCCGGCACAGCCCGCCGCGTGATGGGTCACATGCCCGCCCACCGAAGCCGGCGGCGCGATGATCGCGTCGCCGGGTTTCGTGGTCGCCATGAAGGCGTAAAGATTGGCCAGCGCGCCCGAGCCCACCCGGATTTCGGCATGTTTCGCATGGAAGATCTCGCAGGCCAGCTGGGCGGCGATGACCTCGATCTCTTCGATCGCCTCCAGCCCCATCTCGTATTTCTCGCCCGGATGGCCCAGCGAGGGGCGCGAGCCCAGACCGCAGGCCAGCAGCGCCTCGGCGCGCGGGTTCATCACATTGGTCGCGGGGTTCAGGTTGAAACAGGCGCGTTCGTGGATCTGGCGGTTGTCCGCGACAAGCTGGTGCAGCCGCGCGTCCAGCCCCGCGCTGTCCTGCGGCAGCGCCTCCTGAAGCGTGGTGATGCGGGCGGTGGCGGCGGGCGATAGCCAAGGCTGGGCGGGATGAACGGTCATGACGGGCTCCTGTGCGACTGCCGCCGATCATCGCGCCGCTGCCCCTTTGCCACAACCAAGCTTTCCTGAAATATAGGGTCAGAAAATCTGAGTCTCGAATGCCCGTCGCGCCGCCCTTCCCCCGCCTGCCCTCGCTGAACGCGCTGCGCGCCTTTGAAGCCGCAGCGCGGCTGGGAGGATTCGCGCAGGCGGCAGAGGAGCTTCAGGTCAGCCCGGGGGCGGTGGCCGCGCAGATCAAGGCGCTGGAGCAGGATCTGGGTGCGCCGCTGTTCGACCGGCACGCGCGCGGCGTGCGGCTGACACCGCTGGGCCAGCGCGCCCTGCCGGAATTTGTCGCGGCCTTTGACGGGCTGGCGGCGGCGATGCGCGGGCTGCGCCACGACGCGGCCCCGGCGCGGGTGCATGTGGCCGCCCTGCCCGCGCTGGCACAGCTGTGGCTTGGCCCGCGCCTGCCCGCGCTGCGGGCGCGGCTGCCGGGCGTCGACGTGTCGGTGACAGCGCTGGAACAGCCGCCCAACCTCAAACGCGTGCCCTTTGACCTGTGCCTGTTCTACACGCGCGAGCTGCCCCCCGGCGCCGTGGATCTGGGCGCGGACCAGATCCTGCCGGTCTGCACCCCCGATCTGGCGCGCCGCCTCAGCACCCCCGCCGACCTGCGCCATGCGGTCTGCCTGACCGATGCCACATGGTCCGAAGACTGGGCCCACTGGGCCGCCATCGCCGCACCGGGTCTGGATCTGAGCCCGCGCGGGCCGGTGTTTTCGCTTTATGCGCTGGCGCTGCAGGAGGCGCTTCAGGGCGCGGGGGTGCTGATGGCGCATGGCGCGCTGGTGGCGCAGCATCTGGCCAGCGGCGCGCTGGTGGCGCCCTTTGCCGCGCGGGTGACGCTGCCCCGCCACCTTGCGCTGTGGTCCCTTCCCGAGGCGCGGCGCAATCCGCGCATGGCACAGGTCATGGCGGCGCTGAAACATCTGGCCTGACCCTGCCGCCCCGGAACGGCAAAAGGCCCCGCACGGGGCGGGGCCTTGAGATCTGTCAGGATCTGCCGGTCAGAGGTTGGGCTGCTTCGGGTCCAGCCCGATATGCGTGCCCACGGCCACCATGTCCTGCAGCAGCTTCGCGGCCTCGGCCACGCGGCCCGGCTCGTTGCCGGTATCCGCCGCTTTCAGCGACAGGTAGGATTCGTGTGCCTCCTGCACCAGCGCCTCGTAGGTGGCCTGATCCATGTCGGCATGCGGCACGGCTTTTTCCGCCAGAACCGTCACGCTGGCGCCGATCTCGGCGAAGCCGCCGGTCACGACGAATTCCTGCGTGCCCTTCTCGGTCTCGACCTTGAGGATGCCCGGACGCAGGGTGGTGATCATCGGCGCATGCATGGGCATCGCCGTCAGATCGCCCTCGGCCCCCGGGATCGACACCGCCGTGACCTGCGCCGACATCAGGCTGCGCTCGGGGCTCACCAGATCGAATTGCATCGTTTCAGCCATTTGGGCCTCCGGTTATGGGGGGCACGAGGCCCCCCGGGTCGTTACGCGATCAGGCGGCTTCGGCAGCCATCTTCTCGGCCTTGGCCAGCACGTCGGCGATGCCGCCCACCATGTAGAAGGCCGCTTCGGGCAGGTGGTCGTATTCGCCAGCCACAACCGCCTTGAACGACGAGATCGTGTCTTCCAGCGGCACCTGAATGCCGTCGGCGCCGGTGAACACCTTTGCCACGTCGAAGGGCTGCGACAGGAACCGCTGGATCTTGCGCGCGCGCGAGACGGTCAGCTTGTCCTCTTCGGACAGTTCGTCCATCCCGAGGATGGCGATGATGTCCTGCAGCGACTTGTAACGCTGCAGGATGCCCTGCACGTCACGCGCGACCTGATAGTGCTCTTCGCCGATCACCGCCGGGTCAAGCAGACGCGACGAGCTGTCGAGCGGGTCCACAGCCGGGTAGATGCCAAGCTCCGAGATGGAGCGCGACAGAACCGTGGTCGCGTCGAGGTGGGCGAAGGTGGTGGCGGGCGCCGGGTCGGTAAGGTCGTCCGCGGGAACGTAGACGGCCTGAATCGACGTGATCGACCCGTTCTTGGTGGAGGTGATGCGTTCCTGCATCGCGCCCATGTCGGTGGCCAGCGTCGGCTGGTAGCCCACGGCGGAAGGGATCCGGCCCAGCAGAGCCGACACTTCCGAGCCTGCCTGCGTGAAGCGGAAGATGTTGTCCACGAAGAACAGAACGTCGGTGCCGGACTGGTCGCGGAACTGTTCGGCCAGCGTCAGGCCGGTCAGCGCCACGCGGGCACGCGCGCCCGGAGGCTCGTTCATCTGACCGTAAACAAGCGCCACCTGCGACTCCGACAGGTTGTCGGGCTTGATGACGTTCGATTCGATCATCTCGTGGTAAAGGTCGTTACCTTCACGGGTCCGCTCGCCCACACCGGCGAACACGGAATAGCCCGAGTGCACCTTGGCGATGTTGTTGATCAGTTCCATGATCAGAACGGTCTTGCCCACACCGGCGCCGCCGAACAGGCCGATCTTGCCGCCCTTGGAATAGGGGGCCAGCAGGTCGATGACCTTGATCCCGGTGACCAGCACTTCCGATTCCGTCGACTGGTCGTCGAACATCGGCGCGGGCTGGTGGATGGACCGGTATTCGTCGGCATTGACCGGGCCCTGCTCGTCCACGGGCTCGCCCACGACGTTCAGGATGCGGCCCAGCGTCGCGTTGCCCACGGGCACGGAAATCGGGCCGCCGGTGTCGGTCACGGGCTGACCGCGGACCAGACCTTCGGTGGAGTCCATCGCGATGGTGCGCACGGTGGATTCGCCAAGGTGCTGCGCCACTTCCAGAACCAGTTTACGGCCGTCATTCTCGGTGGTCAGGGCGTTCAGAATCTCGGGCAGGTGGCCGTCGAACTGAACGTCGACCACGGCGCCGATGACCTGGGTCACTTTGCCATTTGCGTTTGCCATTTATCGTCTCCGGTTCTTAGAGCGCCTCGGCGCCCGAGATGATTTCGATGAGTTCGTTGGTGATGACCGCCTGCCGCGACCGGTTATATTCGATCGTCAGCCGGTCGATCATGTCGCCCGCGTTGCGCGTGGCGTTGTCCATGGCGCTCATCCGAGCCCCCTGTTCCGAAGCGGCGTTCTCCAGCAGAGCCGAGAAGATCTGGGTTGCGACACCACGGGGCAGAAGGTCGGCAAGGATGGCTTCCTCGCCGGGTTCGTAGTCATAGAGCGTGGACTCGCCCGCGTCCTCGACAGTTTCGAACTTGGCGGGGACGATCTGCTGCGCGGTCGGCGTCTGGGAGATCACCGACTGGAATTTCGCGTAGAAGATCGTGGCGACGTCGAACTCGCCCGCGTCGAAACGGGCCAGCACGTCCTTGGCGACGGACTGCGCCTCGGCATAGCCGAGCTTCTTCACCTCGCTCAGGTCGACATGGCCGACAAACAGGTTGCCATAATCCCGCTTGAGCTGTTCGCGGCCTTTCTTGCCGACGGTGAGAATCTTCACCGTCTTGCCTGCCGCGCGCAGCTTTTCCACATGGATGCGGGTCAGCTTCACGATGGAGCTGTTGAAGCCCCCGCAGAGCCCGCGTTCCGCAGTCATGACGACGAGCAGATGCACGTCGTCCTTACCGGTTCCTGCCAGCAGTTTCGGGGCGGTCGAGCTGCCCGCCACCGACCCGGCCAGCGCACCCAACACCTTGTTGAAACGCTCGGTGTAGGGCCGCGACATTTCGGCAGCATCCTGGGCCCGCCGCAGTTTTGCGGCGGCCACCATCTGCATGGCCTTCGTGATCTTCCGGGTCGATTTGACCGAGGAGATCCGGTTCTTGAGGTCCTTTAGGCTAGGCATGATCCCGTCCTTTCAGGCCGCTCAGGCGTAGGTTGCGGCGAATTCGTCGAGCGCAGCCTTGAGCTTGTCAGCGGGTTCGCCTTTGATCTTCGGATCCGAAGTTTCGATCCAGTCGAGGATGTCCTTGCGCTGGCCGCGCAGGAACGCCAGCAGCGCTGCTTCGTATTTCGCCACTTCGCGGACCGGAACGCTGTCCAGATAGCCGTTGGTGCCTGCGAAGATGATGCAGACGATTTCGGCGTTGGTCAGCGGCGAATACTGCGGCTGCTTCATCAGTTCGGTCAGACGCGCGCCACGGTTCAGCAGCTTCTGCGTCGCCGCGTCGAGGTCGGAGCCGAACTGGGCGAAGGCCGCCATTTCGCGATACTGCGCAAGGCTCAGCTTCACCGGACCCGCCACCGAGGACATCGCCTTGGTCTGCGCCGAGGAGCCCACGCGGGACACCGACAGACCGGTGTTCACCGCAGGACGCACGCCCTGGAAGAACAGTTCGGTTTCAAGGAAGATCTGGCCGTCGGTGATCGAGATCACGTTGGTCGGAATGAAGGCCGACACGTCGCCGCCCTGCGTTTCGATGATCGGCAGCGCGGTCAGCGAGCCTGCGCCGTGATCTTCGTTCAGCTTGGCCGAGCGCTCCAGCAGGCGCGAGTGGAGATAGAACACGTCCCCCGGATAGGCTTCACGGCCCGGCGGACGGCGCAGCAGCAGCGACATCTGGCGGTAAGCCACGGCCTGCTTGGACAGGTCATCATAGATGATCAGCGCGTGCTTGCCGTTGTCGCGGAAATATTCCGCCATGGCGGTCGCGGCATAGGGCGCAAGGAACTGCATCGGCGCGGGGTCCGACGCGGTGGCGGCCACGACGATCGAATAATCGATGGCGCCGGTGGCTTCCAGACGCTTCACCAGCTGGGCCACGGTGGACCGCTTCTGGCCGATGGCGACATAGACGCAGTAAAGCTTCTTGCTTTCGTCGTCGCCTGCGGCGTCGTTATAGGACTTCTGGTTCAGGATGGCGTCGAGCGCGATGGCGGTCTTGCCGGTCTGACGGTCGCCAATGATCAGTTCGCGCTGGCCGCGACCGATCGGAATCATCGCGTCCACGGCCTTCAGGCCGGTCGCCATGGGCTCGTGCACCGATTTCCGCGGGATGATGCCCGGCGCCTTCACGTCCGCCACGCGGCGTTCGGTGGTGGCGATGGGGCCCTTGCCGTCGATCGGGTTGCCCAGACCATCGACAACGCGGCCCAGCAGGGCTTCGCCTGCGGGCACGTCCACGATGGAGTTGGTGCGCTTGACGACATCGCCTTCTTTGATGTCGCGGTCGGAGCCGAAGATCACGACGCCGACGTTGTCGGTTTCGAGGTTCAGCGCCATCCCCATGATGCCGCCGGGAAACTCCACCATCTCGCCGGCCTTCACGCTGTCGAGACCATGGACCCGGGCAATCCCGTCACCGACGGAAAGCACACGACCCACTTCGGCGACTTCGGCCTCCTGACCGAAGTTCTTGATCTGCTCCTTTAGGATCGCAGAAATCTCGGCTGCTTGGATACCC
Organism: Salipiger marinus; assembly: GCF_035481585.1. Lineage (NCBI taxonomy): Bacteria > Pseudomonadati > Pseudomonadota > Alphaproteobacteria > Rhodobacterales > Roseobacteraceae > Salipiger > Salipiger marinus. Next base: position 32,496 of record NZ_JAYKSL010000001.1, read on the forward strand.
ATTTATCCGACCTCTTTCATTGCATTCTGGAGAGAGTTGAGCTTCGCGCGGATCGAGGTGTCGATCATCTTCGAGCCCACCTTAACAACGAGACCGCCAATGAGGCCTTCATCCACGGTCGATTTGATCTTCACGTCCGAGCCGATCCGGGCCGTCAGCGTCTCGGCAAGCTGGCTCCGCTGTTCAGGGCTCAGTTCCACTGCCGAAATCACCTCTGCGGTCACTTCGCCCTTCTCTGCCGCGATCATCTCGCGCAGCTTGCGCAGCACATGCGGCAGCACAAAGAGGCGGCGTTTGGCAGCCATGACGCCAAGCGCGTTCTGCATCACCGGGATCAGGTCCATGCGGGCCGCGACAGCGCCCATGGCCTGCCCCTGATCCGCACGCGTATAGATCGGAGACGCGATCAGATCGCGCAGGTCGGCACTGTCATCAAGCGCGGCGCTGAGGTCGGCGATGCTGCCTTCCAGCGCTTCGAGCTGGGAATTCTCTTTGGCGATCCCGAAGATCGCCGTGGCATAGCGTGCCGCGATGCCGCTGGAGATCGAAGCTGGTTCAGACACGTCCACCCTTCCGATATGAGGCCCCCGCGACGCGCGGGTGAGCCGGCGTCCGGAGGCGTTGTCCCTGCCCTGATGCCTTCAAGGCGTCGAAATCAGGGCCGATCTAGCAGAGCCTCCCTTCCCTCGCAACATACTAACGGCGTTTTAAGACTCATGTCACAGGCGCTTTTTGCACCCTGTGCAGCCCTTGGGCAGGCCTGACTCCGCCAGCGGTATGGAAATACTCTTTTTTTCGTGATCTCCGCGCTGCGGGGCGCGACGTGGTGCCGCGCCCCGCGTTAGCGCGAACCCCGGTTTTGGCGGGTTAACACATTCGGAAAAAAGAAAACTCGCACCCCTCTGCGCCCGGTTCCGGCGGTGCGGCGAATCCGGTGCGGGTCAGACCACCTTCGGCTTTGATCCGGAGCCCGGCGCCAGCACGCCCAGCGGATTCGGCACCCGCACTTTCTGGCCCAGCCCGGTGCGCTGCGGCGGATGCCGCTTCGAGGCGCGCACGATCAGCACGCCGCCCGCCATCACCGCCGGAATGGCCCGCCCGATGCGTTCCCATGCCGGCGCAGTCTTCATCCAGAACCGCCGGGTCGAGGGCGGCTGATAGAGCACGGAGGCATTGGCCATGCGCAGGAAATCATGCTGCTTCAGCTGGGTATCAAGCTGGCTCAGCGAATAGGGACGGCCATAGCCGAACGGCGTGGCATCGGACCGTGCCCAGAGCCCCGAGCGGTTGGGCACGATGAACAGCACCTCGCCCCCCGGCCCCAGCACGCGGTAACATTCGTCCAGCAGATCCGACGCGCTGTCGGTCGTCTCCAGCCCGTGCATGACCACCAGCCGGTCGACATGCCCGGTTTCCAGCGGCCAGCGCGTTTCCTCCACCAGCACCGACACCGAAGGCAGGCCCGCAGGCCATGGCATCACCCCCTGCGGTCCGGGCATCAGCGCGATCACCCGCCGCGCCTGCGACAGGTAGGGCCGCAGCAACGGGGCCGCAAAGCCGTATCCCGCTACGGTCTGGCCCTGCGCTTCGGGCCAGAATCGCAGCACCTGATCGCGCACGGCGCGCTGCGCTGCGCGCCCAAGCGCACTGCGGTAGTAAAAATCGCGCAGGGTCTGAACATCCAGATGCATTGCGGCTCCGCGCCCCTTCCGTCAAGCTGAGTGCAGTCTGGCAAAGCCGAGAAGGAAAAGTAAATGCCTATGGAAATCGTCACCGTCCCCTGCCTAGACGACAATTATGCCTATCTGGTGAAAGGCCCCGACGGAGTCTGCCTGATTGACGCACCCGACGCACCCCCGATCGAGGCCGCTCTGGACGCGCGGGGCTGGGGGCTGGACACGATTCTGGTCACGCATCACCACTGGGATCATGTCGACGGCATCGAGCCGCTGCGCGCCCGCTATGGCTGCCGCGTGATCGGCCCCGCCGCCGAGGCGGACAAGATTCCGCCCATGGATCAGGCAGTTCGCGGCGAAGACAGTCTGCAGGTGGCGGGACTCGCGGTCAGGGTGATCGACGTGCCCGGCCATACGCTGGGCCATGTGGCGTTCTACATGCCGGAGGCGGAGGCCGTGTTCACCGCCGACAGCCTGATGGCGCTTGGCTGCGGTCGGCTGTTCGAGGGCACGCCCGCGATGATGTGGGACAGCCTGCAGCGGCTGGCCGCCCTGCCGTCCGAAACAATTGTTTATTCCGGACACGAATACACCACATCAAATGCGAAATTTGCTTTGACCATTGAACCAGACAGCGCCACGCTTAAATCTCGGGTCGACGCCATCGCCAAAGCCCGGACAGAGGGACGCCCCACCGCCGCCTGCATGCTGTCCGAGGAACTGGCCACCAACCCCTTCTTGCGCCCGCACGTTCCCGCCATCCGGGCGGGGCTCGGTATGACCAAGGCCACCGATGCCGAGGTTTTTGCCGAAATACGTGCCAGGAAGGACCGCTTCTGAGCCGCTGCTTTTCACGCCACGTTGCGGACCTCGCGGCAAATGTGAGCGGCGCGCCCCCAGAAAACACTTGAAGGATGGTCGGTATCGACCAAACTTTAACCGCAAGAGGCAAAGTTGGGCGCAGGTCCGACGCAGACAGGAAGGAGCACGCCGTGCCTTCATTCTCTAACACTCTGGAGCAGGCAATCCATTCGGCGCTGGCGCTGGCCAATTCGCGCAGCCACGAATTCGCGACCCTTGAACACCTGCTGCTGGCACTGGTGGACGAGCCCGACGCCACCCGTGTCATGAAGGCCTGTTCCGTCGACACCGAGGAACTGCGCACCACGCTGGTGGAATTCATCGACGAAGATCTGTCGAACCTCGTCACCGATGTCGAGGGTTCCGAAGCCGTGCCGACCGCCGCCTTCCAGCGGGTGATCCAGCGCGCCGCCATCCATGTGCAAAGCTCCGGCCGTACCGAGGTGACGGGCGCCAACGTGCTGGTCGCCATCTTTGCCGAACGCGAAAGCAATGCCGCCTATTTCCTGCAGGAGCAGGACATGACCCGCTACGACGCGGTCAATTTCATCGCGCATGGCGTGGCCAAGAACCCCGCCTATGGCGAGAGCCGCCCGGTCACCGGCGCGCAGGAGTCGGAGGAAGAAACGAAAGCCGAGACCGCACAGGCCGCCGACAACAAGGAATCGGCTCTGGCCAAATATTGCGTCGATCTGAACGCGAAGTCCCGCAAGGGCGACGTGGATCCGTTGATCGGGCGCCATTCCGAGGTGGAACGCTGCATTCAGGTGCTGTGCCGCCGTCGCAAGAACAATCCGCTGCTGGTGGGTGACCCCGGCGTCGGCAAGACCGCCATCGCGGAAGGTCTGGCGCGCAAGATCGTCAACGGCGACACCCCCGAGGTGCTGTCCAAGACCACGATCTATTCGCTGGACATGGGCGCCCTGCTGGCGGGCACCCGCTATCGCGGCGATTTCGAAGAGCGGCTGAAAGCCGTGGTCAATGAGCTGGAAGAACATCCCGACGCGGTGCTGTTCATCGACGAGATCCACACGGTGATCGGCGCGGGCGCCACCTCCGGCGGGGCGATGGATGCCTCCAACCTGCTGAAACCTGCCCTGCAGGGCGGCAAGCTGCGCACCATGGGCTCCACCACCTACAAGGAGTTCCGCCAGCACTTCGAAAAGGACCGCGCACTGTCGCGCCGGTTCCAGAAGATCGACGTGAACGAGCCGTCGGTGGAAGACACGGTGAAAATCCTCAAGGGTCTCAAGCCCTATTTCGAGGACCATCACCACGTCAAATACACCGCTGACGCGATCAAATCGGCGGTGGAACTGTCCGCGCGCTACATCAACGACCGCAAGCTGCCCGACAAGGCGATCGACGTGATCGACGAGGCGGGGGCGGCGCAGCATCTTGTTGCCGAAAGCAAGCGGCGCAAGACCATCGGTGCCAAGGAGATCGAGGATGTGGTCGCCAAGATCGCCCGCATCCCGCCGAAGAACGTCAGCAAGAACGATGCCGAGGTTCTGAAGGATCTGGAGGCGACGCTGAAGCGCGTGGTCTTTGGTCAGGACGACGCCATCGTGGCGCTGTCCTCGGCGATCAAGCTGGCGCGGGCCGGCCTGCGCGAGCCGGAAAAGCCCATCGGCAACTACCTCTTCGCGGGGCCGACCGGCGTGGGCAAGACCGAGGTCGCAAAACAGCTGGCCTCGTCGCTTGGGGTGGAACTGCTGCGCTTCGACATGTCGGAATACATGGAGAAACACGCGGTCAGCCGTCTGATCGGCGCGCCTCCGGGCTATGTCGGCTTTGATCAGGGCGGGCAGCTGACCGATGGCGTTGACCAGCATCCGCATTGCGTGCTGCTGCTCGACGAAATCGAGAAGGCGCATCCGGATGTGTTCAACATCCTGCTGCAGGTGATGGACCACGGCACGCTCACCGACCATAACGGCCGGTCGGTGGATTTCCGCAACGTGATCCTGATCATGACCTCGAACGCGGGGGCGGCGGACATGGCCAAGGCCGCCATCGGCTTTGGCCGCGAACGGCGCGAGGGCGAGGATACGGCGGCGATCGAACGGACGTTCACGCCGGAATTCCGCAACCGTCTGGACGCGGTGATCAGCTTCCAGCCGCTGCCGAAGCAGGTGATCCTGTCCGTGGTCGAAAAGTTCGTGCTTCAGCTTGAAGCGCAGCTGATGGACCGCAACGTGACCATCGAACTGACCAAGCCCGCCGCCGAATGGCTCGCGGACCGGGGTTATGACGACAAGATGGGGGCCCGCCCGCTGGGCCGCGTGATTCAGGAGCACATCAAGAAGCCGCTGGCCGAAGAACTGCTGTTCGGCAAGCTCACCAAGGGCGGTCTGGTCAAGGTCACCGTCAAGGATGGCGAACTGGTGCTGAAGACCGAAGGCCCGGACAAGCTGCGGCTGTCATCGCGCAAGCCGCCGCTGCTGACCGCCGACTGATCCACCATGCGCGCCGCCGCACTGGTTCTGATGCTCTCCGCCGCGCCCGTCGCGGCGGAGAGTTTTGTTTTGCACTGGCCGCTCGACTGCACGCTGGGGCAGGACTGTTTCATCGAGGATTATGTCGATGACGACCCCGCGCCGGGGCAGCAGCGTGACTTTGCCTGCGGCCTCAATTCCCGCGACGCCCATAAAGGCACCGATCTGGCGCTGATCTCCTTTGACCTGATGGACCGGGGCGTTGCCGTGCGGGCGGCGGCCCCCGGCACGGTGCTGCGCCTGCGCGACAGCATGGCCGATGACCGGCTGATGACCGGGGTCACCGACCAGAACGCCTGCGGCAATGCGGTGCTGATCGACCATGGCGACGGCTGGCAGACGCTGTCCTGCCACATGAAGCGCGGCTCGGTCGCCGTCACCCCCGGCCAGACCGTCGCAACCGGCGACCTGCTGGGCGAGGTGGGACTGTCGGGCCAGACCAACCACCCGCATCTGCATCTGACCGTGCTGCATAACGGCACCGAGGTGGATCCCTTCGCCCCCGATGCCGCCCTGCCCTGCGGCCCGCAGCAGGTGACGCTCTGGGCCGATCCGCCGCCCTATACCGCCACCGGGCTGGTCACGGCAGGGTTTTCCGCCAAGGTGCCGGAACTGGCCGAGGTCACTTCGGGCACCGCGCGGCGCGACAGCCTTGGTGCGACCGAACCGCTGGTGGTCTATGGCCATGTCGGCCATGGCGAACCCGGCGACGTGCTGGTGCTGTCAGCGCGCGGCCCCGATGGTGCGGAGGTGTTTCGCGAACGGATGGTGCTGGAGGATCCGCAGGTCAGCCTGATGCGCGCCTTTGGCCGCAGGGCGCCGCCGCAGGGCTGGGCCATGGGCGAATATCTGGGCGAGGCGCTGCTGACCCGCGACGGTGTGGTGATCGCCCATCGCCACGCCCATGTGACGGTGCGCTGACCCTCAGCGGTCCTGCATGCCCTTGCCCGCAAGGATGCGCGGCGCCCATCGGGCAATGCGCGCCCGCCGCGTATCGGCCTGTTTCGCCTTTCCAAAATGCAGGATATAGCCACGCCGCCGCCCCGGGGTCAGCGCGTCAAAGGCTGCGGCCAAGGCCGGATCCTGCGCCAGCGCCTCGGTCAGTTCTTCGGGCAGATCCAGATCGTCCTTGGCAAAGGTCACGCGGCGCCCATCGGCCTCCAGCGCCACCGCCTCGGCCAGATAGCGCTGCAGCACGTCGGCCAAAGGTGCCACCTGCGCCAGATCGGTCAGGACCACCATGCGGGACGATCGGGAATTTTCCCCCGGCGCCACCAGAATCCCCTCCGGATCGGTGAGCAGCACTCCCTTGAAGAAGGACAGGCCGAACCGACCCTTCATCCCCCACAAGATCGCGACATTGCCGCCATGCGCGGTATAGCAGGGCTGTTTCCACTTGAGGGTCTCGGTCACCGGTCCCGCACGCAGGATCGCGCGCAGGTGGCGCAGCTCTGTCTCCCACGGGGCCGCCTCCGCGAAGAAGGCCTCCAGGCGGGCCTCCTCCTCGGTCATTGTTCGGTCAGCTTCAGTTCGATCCGCCGGTTCTGGGCGCGGGCCTCTGCCGTGTCCTCGGTATTCACCGGCTGGAACTGCCCGAACCCGTTGGCGGCCAGCCGCTGCGGCGGAATGCCAAGGTAATCGACCATATAGCGCACCACCGACAGCGCGCGGGCCTGACTCAGCTCCCAGTTGTCACGGAAGGGCGCGCCAAGGCGCAGCGGCGTGTCGTCGGTATGGCCATCGACGCGCAGCACCCAGTCGATGCCTTCGGGGATGTCCTCGGCGATGGCGCGGATGATCCCGGCGATCTTGGCGATCTCCGCCTCGCCCGCGGGCGAAAGGTCGGCGCCCCCCGGCGGGAACAGCACTTCGGAGGAGAACACGAACCGGTCGCCCTCGATGCGGATGCCTTCCTGCGCGCCCACCACGTCGCGCAGACGGCCAAAAAATTCCGAACGGTAGCGTTCCAGATCCTGCGCCTCGGCCTCCAGCCGCTTGCGCTCGGCCTCTTCCAGCTGGCGGCGGCGGCGTTCCTCGGCAGCGGCACGGGCCAGTGCGGCGTTCAGATCGGTGCCCAGCGACTGCAGCTGCACCTGCGCCTGCACGTCTTTCTCGCGCGATTCGTCCAGAAGCCCCTGCAGCTGCGACAGCTGGGTGCGCAAGGCCGCCATCTGCTGGTTCAGCAGTTCGGTCTGGCGCTGTGCCGCGTCGGTTTCCGCTTCGCTGTCGGCCAGTTCGGACCGCGCCTGCGCCAGCAGCGCCTGCCGTTCCGCCGCCCGGTCGCGGGTCTGCGCCAGATCGGCCTCGGCGGCGGCGCGGGCGGCAAGCGCTGCGGTCAGACGGTCGCGCACCTCGTCGGCGGTCAGTTCCACCTCGCTGCGGGCGGCCTGCGCCTCGGCCAGATCGGCCTCGGCCTTGGCCTGCGCCGCGCGGGCCTGTTCAAGATCGGCGCGCAGCTCGTCGGACTGGTCGGCGGCAAGGGCTGCGGCCAGCCGCGCGTTCAGATCACCTTCGGCCTCGCGCGCGGCGGCAAGCAGCGTCAGCGTTTCTTCGGCGCGGCGGCGTTCATCCTCCAGCGCCATGGTCATGGCGGTCAGTTCGGTATCGGCGTTTTCCAGACGGGCGCGCAGGGCGGCGGCGGCCTCGGCCTCGGCCAGACGCTGCGCCTCTTCCTCGGACAGCTCGGCTTCAAGCTCCGACACCTGCGCCGACAGACCGCCCATCTGCGCCTCCTGATCGGCACTGCGGGCGCGCAGATCAGCCACCAGCGCCTCCAGCGCCTCGCGGCGGGCGGCGGCAAGCCGGGCGGCTTCGGTCTGGGCATCCATTTCGCTGCGGGTGGAGGCCAGCGCCGCATCAAGGCTGTCGCGATCCTCGGCCAGCGTGTCCCGTTCGGCGGCGAGCTGGTCGCGCGTCTGCGCCAGATCATCGCGTTCCGAAATCAGCGCGGCGACCTGCGCCTCGAAATCGCTGATGCGGCCCTGCGCCTCGGTCAGGTCGGCGGCCTGCCGGTCGCGGGTGGCGGTCAGCGACGCGATCAGCGACTGCTGCTCGGCCAGCTGCGCCTCGGTGTCCGACAGGGTGGATTCCAGCTCTCCAAGCTGGGCGTTCAGTTCGGAATTGCGCCGCTCCTGCAGCCCCAGCGCCTGCGCCAGCGCCGCCACCTCCCCCGACAGCGAGGAGAGCTGCGTTTCCTGCCCGGTGATGGTTTCACGCAGCGCAAACTGGATGACCATGAAGATGGTCAGCACGAACATCAGCACCAGCAGCAGCCCGGTCATGGCATCGACAAAGCCGGGCCAGATATTGGCCTGCAACCGTGCTCCGCTGCGCCGGGACAGGGCCATGGCTTAACCCTCGGTTCCGCCAGAGCGCGCGGGGCCGGGCCGTACCGGACGGATCGGCGTGGCGCCCGGCTGCGGCGTGCGTCCGATCTGGGCGATGGTGCGGGTCAGGGTGGCCAGATCGGTGCGCAGTTCCGCCATGCTTTCCTGCCGACCGGCGGCGATTTCCTCGAGAATGCGCAGCATCTGCACGTCGATCGACCGCAGGCGCATCCGGCTTTCGGCATCCAGCCCCTCGGTGCTTTCGCGGCTTTCCAGCACGTCGATCAGGCGTTCCTGCCCTTCGGCGATGCGCGCCAGCGAATTGGACGACGGCGCCGTCGCCTCGATCCGTTCGGTCATCCGTTCCAGCGAATCCGCCAGCTGCCCCAGTCGCAGCTCGATATCCATGCGGCCCTGTTCGGTTTCGGCAAAAAGCGCGGTCATCCGCTCCATCTGCTCGGTCATCTTGTCCAGCACCAGACCGATGACCCCGGCCTCGCCGCCGCCCTCGCCATCGCCCGAGGAAAAGCTGAGCTTGGTGATGGAGCTGAGCCATTCTTCCAGTTCGCGGTAAAACCGGTTCTGGCCATGGCCCGCGAACAGTTCCAGCAGGCCCACCACCAGCGATCCAGTCAGACCCAGCAGCGAGGAGGCAAAGGCCACGCCCATGCCGCCCAGCTGGCCCTCAAGCCCGCTCATCAGCCGCGAAAAGGTCTGAACCCCGGTCTCGCCCTCCTGCGGGGCAAGGCTGCGGATCGTGTCGACCAGCGCGGGCACCGTGGTGGCCAGACCGTAAAACGTGCCCAGAAGCCCCAGAAAGATCAGCAGCGAGACGATGTACCGGGTGATTTCCCGCGCCTCGTCGATCCGCTGCGCCACCGAATCAAGGATCGACCGGGTGGAGGTGGTGGTGATCTGCAGCCGCCGGTCGCGGCTGCGCAGCAAGGCCGCCAGCGGCGCCAGCAGGCGCGGCGCCTGCCCGGTGTCCTGACCGGCGGCGAATTTTTCGATCCAGCGCACCGACTGGATCAGCTGCGCGGCCTGAAAGAAGCAGGCCAGCACCCCCAGCCCGAAGACCAGCAGGATGAACCCGTTCAGATAGGGGTTCGATTGAAACACGGGCAGCACGCGGGGCAGCGCCAGTACGGCGCCTGCCGCGGATAGGCCCAGCACGGCCAGCATCAGAAGGATCTGGCGGATCGGCTGGCTGAAATGGGCCTCGGCCTCGAGGTCGCGTCGGTCCATTCGGGACACCTGACTTATGCGGTAATTCGCCTGAAACCCTAGAGGTTTGCCCCGGTCAAGCCAAGCCGTTATCCACCAGATGCCGCACACGGCCCGCCAACCAGTGCAGTTCGGCATCGGGGATGCCCAGATGGTCCAGATGTGCGGCAGTATTCCACAGATACTCGCGGTTCGGACCGCGCCCGCCGATGGCCTGCGCGATGATCCGCGCCTGATCTTCCAGATCCAGCCCGCCGCAATACTGCACGTGATCGGCATCGATCACATAGGTCACCGCCTCGACCTTGCGCCCGTCGCGCAGGGTCAGCGGCAGCCGCGCCTCCAGATAGGCGGCAGAGACCAGTTCGCGGTCGCGCAGATAGGCCAGCGTCGCCTCTTCCGTGCCCGGCGCCGCGCGCAGCGCCAGCCCGTCGCAGACAGCGCCCGGTTCGGCATCCAGCGCCAGCACCAGCCCCGGCGCCTCTGGCGTGCCGCGATGATGGATCGACCGCATGCAGAAGCTGCGGCGATAGCCGGGCAGGCTGGCATGCACCTGCTCGGCCACGGCAAAGCCGGGATTCCACAGCAGCGAGCCATAGCCAAAGATCCAAAGCGCCATCGTTCTGGTCCTTTCCGAATGGCGGCTGTAAACACCAACTCGTTTGTGCAGAAAAGGGGCCGCCGCATGAAACATCTTGCCATTGCGGTGATCGCCGCGGCGCTGCTGTGGTCCGGGGTCTGGGTCTGGGCCGCCATGGCCGAACGCCGCGCCGTCACCGACTGGGCCGAGGCGCGCCGCGCCGCCGGGGCCGAGGTCAGCTATGCCGATCTGAGCGTGCGCGGCTTTCCCAACCGCATCGACACCAGCTTCACCGATCTGCGGCTGGCCGATCCGCAGGCAGGCTATGTCTGGCAGGCGCCGTTTTTCCAGTCCTTCCGCATGGTCTATAATGCCGGGCACCGCATCTTTGCCTTTGCCCCCGACCAGACCGTGACCGGGCCCAAGGGCGAGACCACGATCACCTCCGACGGGCTGCGCGCCAGTCTGGTGCAGGACAACGGCGAGGTGCTGCGCGCCAATCTGGAAGCACGGGTGCTGAACCTTGGCGGCGCGCACCGCCTTGCGCTGGCCGGGATGACGGCGGCGCTGGTCCGGCAGCAGGGCACGGCCTATCATCTGGGGCTGGCCGCCGATGCAGCAGCGCTGCCCGATTCTGCGCTGACCGGCGCGCTGCGGCTGGACGGGGTGGTGACGCTGGATGCGGCGCTGGCCCCGGGTCTGGCGGATCGCCCGCAGCTGACCCATGTGGATCTGCGGCTGGCCGAATACACGCTGGGCGATATGGCGCTGCGGCTGACCGGCGCGGCAGAGCTGGATGCCGAAGGCCGGATGGACGGTCAGGTGACGGTGCGCGCCGACAACTGGCGGGCGCTGCTGGCGCTGGCGCGCGACAGCGGCCAGATCCCCGCCGCCATGGCCGAGGTGCTGGAGGAGGCGCTGACGCTGGCCACCAGTTTCACCGCCACGCCGGACCGGCTGGATCTGCCGCTGACGCTGGACAGGGGCATGGCGCGGCTGGGGCCGATCCCGCTCGGCGAGGCTCCGCGCCTGCGCTTCTGACCGCTTGCCCTGCTGCGGGTGTTTCGGCAGTCTGCCCGCATGAAGCTGCTCGCCCTCCCGCTTGTTCTGGCCGCAGGCACCGCCCTGGCCGAAGCCCCCGAGGCGGGCGCCACGGCGGCGCGCGCCTTTCTGGACGGCGAGGCGGCGGCGCTCTGGGACCGGATGACCCCGGATCTGCAGGCAGTGCTGGGCACGCCACAGGCGCTGCGCGATCTGCGCACCGATCTGGCGGCGGCCTTCGGCACCGAAACGGCGCTGCTGTCCACAGAGACCCGGACCGAAGGCGCGGCACAGGTCTTTGACCGCCGCTCCGCATGGTCGGGATCGGATCAGCCGCTGCAGATCCTCGTGACGCTGGACAGCGCCGGGCGGGTGGCGGGGTTTCTGGTCCGCCCCGTTCCCCAGCCCGCCGACAGCCCCTATCTGGCCTACCGCACCAAGGCCGATCTGCACCTGCCCGTCACCGGCGACTGGCAGGTGGTCTGGGGCGGGCGCAGCATCGACCAGAATTATCACGCCGCCGACCCGGGCCAGCGGTTTGCGCTGGATCTTCTGGTGATGCGGGACGGCGCCAGCCATGACGGCGATCCCGCACGGCGCGACAGCTATCACTGCTGGGACCAGCCCATCCTCGCCCCCGCCCCGGGCGTGGTGCTGCGCGCGGAGGACGGGCTGCCCGACCAGCCCATCGGCAGCACCGAGGCCCGGCGCCCGCTTGGCAACCATGTGGTGCTGGATCTGGGCGCTGGCGAATATGCCTTTCTCGCCCATCTGCGGCAGGGCAGCGTGGCGGTCGCCCCCGGCGCAGAGGTGACGCGCGGCCAGAGGCTGGGCCGCTGCGGCAACAGCGGCAACAGCACGGAGCCGCATCTGCACCTGCATCTGCAGACCACGCCCGAACTGGGCCGAGGCTTTGGCCTGCCCGCGCAGTTTCAGGACTATGTCGCCGAGGGCGCCGCGATTGCGCGCGGCGAACCGGAGCGGGGACAGACCATCCGCCCCGCCCCCTGACGCAGCCCCCTTGCCAGAGCGGCGGAACAGCGAAAGACTGATGCCATGCCCGACGCCCTGTCCCACCGCATCGACACCCGCCGCGACGCGCTGATCGCGCTGACGCAGGCGCTGATCCGCATTCCCACGCTGAACCCGCCCGGTCAGCATTACCGCGAGATCTGCGACCTGCTGCAGGCACGGCTGGCCGCGCGCGGCTTTGACACCACGCTGATCCGTGCCGAAGGCGCGCCGGGGGACAGCGACAGGTATCCGCGCTGGAACCTCGTGGCCCGGCACGAAGGGCCGCGCCCCGGCCCCTGCGTGCATTTCAATTCGCATCATGACGTGGTCGAGCTGGGGGCGGGCTGGACCCGCGATCCCTTTGCCGCAGATCTGGAGGGCGACCGCATCTACGGGCGCGGTGCCTGCGACATGAAGGGCGGGCTTGCCGCCTCGGTCATCGCGGTCGAGGCGTTTCTGGACCAGCACCCCGGCTATTGCGGCGCCATCGAACTCAGCGCCACCGCCGACGAGGAAACCGGCGGCTATGGCGGCGTGGCGCATCTGGCACAGCAGGGCTGGTTCGCGCCCGAGCGGGTGCAGCATGTCATCATCCCCGAACCGCTGGACAAGCACCGCATCTGCCTTGGCCATCGCGGCGGCTGGTGGGCCGAGATCGAGACCAAGGGCGAGATCGCGCATGGATCCATGCCTTTTCTGGGCGACTGCGCGGTGCGCCATATGGGCGCCGTGCTTGCGGCCTTCGAGGAGCACCTCTTTCCCGCCATGGCGCAGCGCCGCACCGACATGCCGGTGGTGCCCGAGGGCGCGCGCAGTTCCACCATGAACATCAATTCGATCCATGGCGGCCAGCCAGACCATCACGACGGCCTGCCCGCCCATTGCGTGCCCGACAGCTGCCGCATCGTCATCGACCGCCGCTTCCTGATGGAGGAAACCGTGGAGGGCGTGCGCGCCGAAATCGTGGCGCTGCTGGAGGATCTGAAAACCCGCCGCCCCGATTTCGACTATGAACTGCGCGAACTGAACCGCGTGCTGCCCTCGATGACCGACCGCACAGCCCCCGTCGTCACAACGGTCGCCGCCGCCATCACCGAGATGCTGGGCGTTGATCCGTCCTATGTCGCCTCGCCGGGCAGCTACGACCAGAAACATATCGACCGGATCGGGCGGCTGAAAAACTGCATCGCCTATGGTCCCGGCGTGCTGGAACTGGCGCATAAGCCCGATGAATGGATCGGCGTGACCGACATGCTCGACAGCGCCCGCGTCATGGGCCGCAGCCTTGAAAAGATCCTGCTGGCCTGATCCGCCCCTGCCCCGCGCCCCACTTCGGCACGGTCACGCCTGCCTCCGGCGGGGATATTTTGCCCAAGAAGAAGGGGACGGTCCGCTCTTTCTTCTTGGGTAAAATATCCCGGGGGTGGGGGGGGAGCG
>NZ_JAYKSL010000001.1:46248-195051 GCF_035481585.1 Salipiger marinus
ATCCCGGGGGTGCGGGGGCAGCGCCCCCGCTGCTCCGCTCAGCCCACCGCGATATTGTCGATCAGCCGCACGCCCCCCAGCCAAGCCGCCGCCAGCAGGCGGGCCGGAGGACCGGCGCGGTCCAGCGGCGCCAGATCCCGCGCCGCGCGCAGGTCCAGATACTCCACCCGGTCAAAGCCCGCCTCCTGCAGCGCGGTCTCGGCAGCGGGACGCAGGTCCGCAAGCGCCGCGCCCTGCCCCAGATCTGCCGCCATGCCGGTCAGCACCCGGTAAAGCGTGGCGGCGGCGGCGCGGGCTTCGGAGGGCAGCCGCATATTGCGCGAGGACATGGCAAGCCCGTCGGGTTCGCGCACCGTCGGACAGGGCACCACCTCCACCGGCAGATCGAGATCGGCGGCCATGCGCGTGACCACCTGCAGCTGCTGGTAGTCCTTTTCGCCAAAATAGGCCCGGTCGGCGCCGGTCTGGGCAAAAAGCTTCGCCACAACCGTCGTCACGCCGTCGAAATGGCCGGGCCGGTGCGCGCCGCACAGGCCCTCGGTCAGCCCGATCACGGAGACTTTGGTGGCAAACCCCTCGGGATAGATCTCCTCCGGGGCGGGCACGTAGATGACATCCACCGCCAAGGGCGCAAGCTTGACCGCATCCGCCTCTTCGGTGCGCGGATAGCCCGCCAGATCAGCGGGGTTGTTGAACTGCGCGGGGTTGACGAAGATCGTCACGATCACCCGGTCGCAGGCGGCCTTTGCCGCCTCCACAAGGCTCAGATGCCCCGCATGCAGCGCGCCCATGGTCGGCACCACGCCCACGCTCTGCCCCGCGCGTTTCCACGCGGTGACGCGGCGGCGCAGGTCGGCGCGGGTCCGGATCAGCGCGGTCATTGCGCGCCTCCGGCGGGGGTCGTGTCGGCGAAGACATGTTCGGGGCCGGGGAAACTGCGCTCGCGCACCTCGGCGGCATATTCCTCGATCGCGGCCTCGGCCTGATGGCCCAGCGACGCATAGCGTTTCACGAATTTCGGGCGGAAGGCGGTGAACAGCCCCAGCATGTCATCGACCACGAGGATCTGCCCGTCACATCCCGCCGAAGCCCCGATTCCGATGGTGGGGATCGGCACCTGCTGCGTGACCTGATCGGCCAGCGCGGCGGGCAGCTTTTCCAGCACCACGGCAAAGGCCCCGGCTTCGGCCACGGCGCGGGCATCGGCCAGCAGCCGGTCCGCCGCAGCCCCGCGGCCCTGCACCTTGTAGCCGCCCAGCGTGTTGATGCTTTGCGGGGTCAGCCCGACATGCGCCATCACCGGCACGCCGCGCGCCACCAGAAAGGCGATCGTGTCGGCCATGGCCACGCCGCCTTCCAGCTTCACCGCAGCGCAGCCGGTTTCCGCCATAAGCCGGGCGGCATTGGCAAAGGCCTGCTGCGGGCTCTGTTCGTAGCTGCCGAAGGGCATGTCCACCACCATCATCGCCCGGCGCAGCCCGCGGCGCACCGCCTGACCGTGCAGGATCATCATCTCCATCGTGACGCCAAGGGTGGAAGACAGGCCGTGCAGCACCATGCCGACGGAATCGCCCACCAGCACGAAATCGCAATGCGGATCCATCAGCTCGGCCATGGGGGTGGTGTAGGCGGTCAGGCTGACCAGCGGCACGCCGCCCTTGCGGGCGCGGATGTCATCGGGCAGCGGCGCGGTCTTTTTCGCGGTCGCGCTCATGGACGTCTCCTCTCGTTCACAAGGCTGGCGCGGTCTAGCAGCCTTGCCGCCGCTGCGCCAGTCGCAATGCCGCGCCAGATCTTGCACGCGCAGCAGATTTGCGCGCAGACTGGCCCCGTCCCATTAGGAGAGAGCCCATGTCCCGCCTCCGCCTGTCGCTTGCCGCCCTGCTGCTTGCGGGCACCGCCGCCAGCGCCCAGCAGACCGACCTGACCATCGCGCTGCAGCTGGAACCGCCGCATCTGGATCCGACCTCCGCCGCGGCGGGGGCCATCGATTCCGTGCTTTACAGCAACGTGTTCGAGGGGCTGACGCGCTTTGCCGAGGATGGATCGGTCCAGCCCGGTCTGGCCGAGCGGTGGGAGATTTCCGGCGAGGGCACGCTTTACACCTTTCACCTGCGGCCCGGCGTCACCTTCCATGACGGCAGCGCCATGGACGCGGAGGATGTGAAATTCACGCTGGACCGCGCCCGGGCCGACGACAGCCAGAACGCGCAGAAGGCGCTGTTTGCGGGCATCTCCGAGGTGTGGGTGGTCGATCCGCAGACCGTCGAGGTGCAGCTTGCAGCCCCCGATGGCGGCTTTCTGTTCAACATGGCATGGGGGGATGCGGTGATCGTCGCCCCCGAAAGCATCGAGGGCATCAAGCAGGCGCCGGTGGGCACCGGGCCCTTCCGCTTTGACGCTTGGGTGCAGGGCGACCGGATCGAGCTGGTGCGCAACCCCGACTACTGGGGCACCGCCCCCGCGCTGGAGCGCGCGACCTTCCGCTTCATCTCTGATCCCACCGCCGCGTTCTCGGCGATGATGGCGCAGGACATCGACGCCTTCGCGGGCTTCCCCGCCCCGGAAAACCTGCCGATGTTCGACGCCGATCCCCGGTTTCAGGTGCTGGTGGGCAGCACCGAGGGCGAGACCATCCTTGCCATGAACAACCGCGAGGCGCCCTTTACCGATCCGCGCGTGCGCGAGGCGGTGGCCCATGCCATCGACCGGCAGGCGATCATCGACGGCGCCATGTTCGGGCTGGGCACGCCCATCGGCACGCATTTTGCCCCGCACAATCCCGATTACACCGACCTGACCAGTCTTTCCGCCCATGATCCCGAACGTGCCCGCGCGCTGCTGGCCGAGGCGGGGCTGGCCGACGGGTTCAGCACCACGCTGAAGCTGCCGCCGCCCTCTTACGCACGGCGCGGCGGCGAGATCGTCGCGGCGCAGCTGCGCGCCGTGGGGATCGAGACAGAGATCACCACGCTGGAATGGGCGCAATGGCTGGAGGAGGTGTTCCGCGCCGGGGATTTTGGCCTGACCGTCATCAGCCATACCGAACCCATGGACATCAATATCTATGCCCGGCCCGACTATTATTTCGGCTATGACAGCGCCGAGTTCCGCGCGCTGATCGACGAGCTGACCGCCACCACCGATCCCGCCGCCCGGTCCGACCTGCTGCGCCGCGCGCAGGAGCGGATCGCGCAGGATTACGTCAACGCCTATCTGTTCCAGCTGGCCTTTCCCACCGTGGCGGATGCGCGGCTGCGCGGGCTCTGGACCAACATGCCGACGCAGGCCACCGATCTGACGCAGGTGCGCTGGACGGAATGACGGTTCAGCGGCCAGCCGGACGCGGGGGGCGCAGCGACAGCGCCACGCCCCCCAGCACCAAGAGCGCGGCCAGCACGAAGCGCAGGGTCAGCGCCTCGCCCAGCAGGACCATGCCGCCCGCCATGGCCAGCACCGGCACGGTCAGCTGCGCCACCGCCGCCACCGATCCGGGGATGCGTGGCAGCACCGAATACCAGAGCGCATATCCCAGCCCCGAGGTGACGGCGCCGGAGATGACCGCCAGCCCCAGCGCGCCGGGGCTGACGCGGGCAGGCAGGCCCGGCCCCGCCAGTTGCAGCGCCACGCCCGCAGTTGCGGCAAGGATCATCGTGGCGCTGGCCGACATCAGCGCGTCCTGCGCGCCGCGTCCCGCCAGCGAATAGATGCCCCAGCCGATCCCGGCCAGCGCCATGGCTCCGGCATGCCAGAGGCTGAGCGGCGCCGACCCCCCCGGCCAGAGCAGCCAGAGCAGCCCGGCAAAGGCCAGCGCCGCCCCGGTCCAGCGCCGCGCGGGCACCACCTCGCCGCCCAAGAGGCTGCCCGCAAACATCGTGACCTGCACCATGCCGAACAGCAGCAGCGCGCCCAGCCCCGCCTCCAGCCCGGAATAGGCGGCGGAAAACCCGTAGATATAGAGCACGAGCCCGATCACCCCGGCCAGCCGCCCGCGCCCGCCGAAGCGCAGCCCGCCGCGCAGCAGCAGGGCCAGCGCCGCCAGCATCGCGGCCCCCGCCAGCAGCCGCAGCGTGCCGAAGCTGACGGCATCGATGCCACCGCCGCTGAGGGCCGCGCGGTTCAGCAGCGAATTGGCGGCAAAAGCCAGCATGGTGACGCAGATCAGCAGACCGAGACGCCCGGAAGGTTGCGGCTCAGGCGACAAGCCGCGCGGCCTTTTTCAGATCGACCGACACCAGCTGCGACACGCCCTGTTCCTGCATGGTCACGCCATAAAGCCGGTCCATGCGCGCCATGGTCACCGCATGGTGGGTGATGATGAGAAAGCGCGTGTCGGTGCGGCGGCACATCTCGTCCAAGAGATCGCAGAAGCGGGTGACGTTGGCATCGTCCAGCGGCGCGTCCACCTCGTCCAGCACGCAGATCGGCGCGGGATTGGCAAGGAAGACCGCAAAGATCAGCGCCAGCGCGGTCAGCGTCTGTTCGCCCCCCGACAGCAGCGACAGGGTGGACAGTTTCTTGCCCGGCGGCTGGCAGAGGATCTCCAGCCCGGCTTCCAGCGGATCATCGGATTCTACCATCACCAGATTGGCTTCGCCGCCGTTGAACAGATGGGTGAACAGCATCCGGAAATTGCTGTTCACCTGCTCGAACGCGGTCAGCAGCCGTTCCCGCCCCTCGCGGTTGAGCGAGGCAATGCCCGCGCGCAGGGTGCGGATCGCCTCTTCCAGATCCTGCTTTTCGCTGACCAGCGTGTCATGCTCGCCCTTGACCTCGCGCGCATCCTC
Source organism: Salipiger marinus (assembly GCF_035481585.1). NCBI lineage: Bacteria > Pseudomonadati > Pseudomonadota > Alphaproteobacteria > Rhodobacterales > Roseobacteraceae > Salipiger > Salipiger marinus. Next base: position 51,036 of record NZ_JAYKSL010000001.1, read on the forward strand.
TTCGGCGCGCAGGTTCACCGCCCCCAGCGCGTCGCGCTGGCGCTTGAGCCGGTTCACATCCGCCTCGATCTCGTCCAGCCCCGGCATCGCGTCGGGATCGCCCCCCAGCCGCTCCAGCAGCTGCGCGGGCGTTGTCTCCTGCTCTTCGGTGATGCGCTGCGCCGCCTGCTCCGCCGCCTCGCGCGCGGCCTCCAGCCGGGCCTCGGCGCGGGCGCGGGCCTCGCGCGCCTCCGACGCGCTGCGTTCGGCGTCGCGTTCGGCGGCGATGGCGCTGCGCGTCGCGGTCTCGGCCTCGGCCAGCCGGTCAGAGGCCAGCGCCTTGCGCTCCTCCGCCGTGGCGATGGACTCGCCCAGTTCCTCGCGCTTGGCCGCCAGATCGCCGGGCAGGGCCGCAGCCTCGTGCAGCTCCTCCTCGGTGGCGGCGCGGCGGTCGGCCAGTTCGGTGCTGCGGCGCGCGGCGGTTTCCAGCCGGTGACGCCAGCTTGCCAGATCCTTCTCCACCTGCGCGGCGCGCGCGGTGCGGGCCTCGCCTTCGCGGCGCAGTTCGTCATGGGCGGAGCGGCGGGTCATCATGGTCATGCGCGCCGCCTCGACCGTCATGCGCACGTCCTCGGCCAGCGCGCGCGCCTCCTCCAGACTGCCAAGCCCGGCCAGCGCGCCCTCCGCCTCCTGCACCTGCGAGGCGGCGGTGGTCGCCTCGTCCTCGTGCCGGGTCACCGCCATGGCAAGGCTGTCAAGCTTGCCCTCGGCCATGTTGCGGTCCGCCTCGGCGCGGCTGGCGGCGCGGGTGGCCTCGTTCAGCTGCTGGTCAGCCTCGCGCCGGGCCTCGCGCGCGGCCTTGTCAGCGCGGGTCAGGTCGGCCAGCCGGGCCGCGCGCGCCTCATGCGCGGCGCGCAGATCCTCGACCTGCGCCTCGGCCTCGGCGCTGTCGCGGCGCAGCGCCTCCAGCCGGTTCATCTGTTCCAGCCGCAGCGCCGCCGCCGAGGGCGCATCCCCCGCCCCGGCGCGGAACCCGTCCCAGCGCCACAGATCGCCGTCGCGGCTGACCAGCCGCTGGCCCGGACGCAGCAGCGGCTGCAGGGCCGCGCCCTGATCCGCCGCCACCAGCCCCACCTGCCCCATGCGCCGCATCAGCACGCCGGGCACGGTGACATGCGCAGAAAGCGGCGCCACCCCGTCCGGCAGCGCCTGCGGCGCGTCATAATCCGGCAGCTCCGCCCAGCCAGATCCGCCGTCGGTGCCGATTTCCGGCGCGCGCAGATCATCGGCCAGCGCGGCGCCAAGCGCCTTTTCATAGCCCTGCGCCACGGTCAGCCGGTCAAGGATCTGGCCGCCCTCGGTCCCGTCCCGGTCCAGCAGCCGCGACAGCGCGCCCACCTCGGCGCGAAGCGCGGCAAACACGCCCTCGGCCTCCGACCGTTCGGCGCGGGCCTCCGCCTCGGCGGTCTGGGCATCGGCGCGGGCCTCGTCGGCGGCCTGCAGCCGCTCCTCGCAGCGCTGCGCCTGTTCTTCGGCGGCAGCGGCGCGGGCATGGGCTTCGGTCAGCGCGGCGCTGGCGGCAGCAAGCGTCGCCTTCGCCTCGGCCATGGCGTCGCGGGCGCGCTGCGCCTCGGCCTCGTGGCGGTCCAGCGTGCGGCGCAGATCGGTCAGGTAGCGGTGCGCGGACTGGTGCCGGGCGGCAAGCCGCGCCACATCCTCGGTCTGCTGCCCCAGCGCCGCCTCGCGGTCCTGCAGCACGAAGGCCGCCTCGCGCGCGGTCTCGGCGGCCTCGGCCAGCCGGTCGCCATGGCCCTCGCCCGCCGCCGCGATCTCCTCCGCCTCCCGCTCCAGCCGGGTGATGGTGTCGCCCGCGTCGTGGTTGAGCCCCGCCTCGCGGTCCATGTCATGGCTCAGCTGGTCGATGCGGCGGCGCAGCGCGGCGATGGTTTCGGCGGCGCGGGCCTCCTGATCGGCCAGCGCATCGCGCTGCACGATCAGCCGCTGCAGGATGGCGGCGGCAATCGCTTCCTCCTCGCGCAGCGCGGGCAGCGCCGCGTCGCTGTCCTGCCGCAGCCGGGCGGCGGTGCGGGCGGCGGCTTCGGCCTGCGCGGCCTCGGTCACGCGGGCGCGCAGCGCGCTGTCGGCCAGCAGCCGGGCGGCATCGGCCTCGCGCCAGCGGCGGTACAGCAGCAGCCCCTCGGCCCGGCGCAGCTCTGCCCCGATGGCGCGATAGCGGGCCGCCTGTTTCGCCTGACGGTCAAGCTGCGCCATCTGGCCTGCCAGCTGCTCCACCACGTCATCGACGCGCAGCAGGTTGGCTTCGGTGCTGTTGAGCCGCAGTTCCGCCTCGTGACGGCGCTGATAGAGCCCGGAAATGCCCGCCGCTTCTTCCAGAATGCGGCGGCGGCTTTTCGGCTTGGCGTTGATGAGTTCGGCAATCTGGCCCTGCCGCACCAGCGCGGGCGAATGCGCCCCCGTGGAGGCATCGGCGAACAGCATCTGGATGTCGCGCGCCCGCACCTCCTTGGAATTGGCCTTGTAGGCCGATCCCACGTCGCGGGTGATGCGGCGGACGATCTCGATCTGGTCGACATCGTTGAAGCCAGCAGGCGCCAGCCGGTCGGCATTGTCGATGGTCAGCGCCACCTCGGCGAAGTTGCGGGCGGGCCGGGTCGCGGCCCCGGCAAAGATCACATCCTCCATGCCCGCGCCGCGCATCGCCTTGGCGCGGGTTTCGCCCATCACCCAGCGCAGCGCTTCCAGCAGGTTGGACTTGCCGCAGCCATTCGGACCCACCACGCCGGTCAGCCCCTCGGAAATCACGAGGTCGGTGGGATCAACGAAGCTTTTGAAGCCCGTCAGCCGGAGACGAGAGAAGCGCACCTGAACTGCCTTTGATTCTGAGTTGTTTCCGAATGTGCCGGTCGGCATGGTCTTTAGTCAAACGGATTGGCCCGCATATGGCGGGGCTGCGCCGATTGTCCACAAGATATTGCGGAACTTTGGCACGGACACAGCCGCTTGACCCTGGCCCGGACGCCGCCATATCCCATTGGATCGCCAAAGGAAACCGCCATGCCCCTAGAGATTCGCACCGTCTCTGCCCGTGATCCGCAGATCCTCGCCCTGCTGCAGGCCAGCCATGCGCTGATGGATCACCTGTTCCCGCCGGAGGAGAATTTTGCGCTGGACGTGGATGCGCTCTGCGCGCCGCAGATCACGCTTTGTGCGGCGGTGCAGGATGGCGCGGCGCTTGGCTGTGCGGCCCTGTCGCGGCAGGCGGGCTATGCCGAGGTGAAATCCATGTTCGTGGCGCCCGAGGCGCGCGGGCTGGGGGTGGCGCGGCGGCTGCTGGCGCATCTGGAGGATCTGGCGCGGCAGGAGGGCATTCCGCTGCTGCGGCTGGAAACCGGCGACAAGCTCGCCGCCGCCGTGGCGCTTTATGACCGGATGGGTTTTGTCCGCTGCGGGCCGTTCGGCAGCTATGTCGCCAACAGCTCCAGCCTGTTTTACGAGAAGCCGCTGACATAGCGATTGCAATTTGACGAAAACGTGATCACTTGACGCCAAACAGCGTCGAGGAACAGATGAAGTCACATATCCTGCTGGTCGCGCTTCTGGCGCTGACCGCCTGCGCCGGGGCAGAAATCACCACACCACCGGTCATGATCGTGCCGAAGGTTCCGGCCAATGCCGTGGGCGTGGATGTCTATGCCAAGGACCGCGCGCGGGGCAATCCGGTGCCACGCTTCCGGGGCCAGAAGACGGTGCAGGTGCGCACCCGGGGCAAAGGCGAAAGCAGTAGCCACACGGAACTGAGCGGCGTGCCCTGCACCATGGACAGCGGGCTGTATTCCGCCAGTTTCGTGACCCCCGCCAATATCGTGGTGCCGGATTACGGCCCCAATTCGCCCGCGCTGTTCGTGCGCTGCGTCGTGGCAGAGCGGTCGGGTTCGGCGACGGTGACCGCGATCAACATGACCGCGCAGCAGCGCCAAAGCTCTGCCGCCGGGACCGGGCTGCTGGGGGCGATCATCATCGGCGCGGTGGCGGCGGCCCACAACAATCCGGAAAAGGACGATTTCGCCTATCCCGCGATCAACGTGACGCTGCGCTGACCGACGCAGAAGGCCGGGGCGGCTCAGGGATCGCAGCCCGCCCCCGCCATCCGTTCAAGCATCGCACAAGCGGTGCCGCCCCGTCTGGGCTGCGCGGGCGCGCGCTGACCGTCACAGACAAGCCCGATGCTCAGCACCGACGGATCGCCAGTGATCCAGTCCGCCGTGCAGCCCGAGACCTGTTCGGCGGCGATTCCCGCCCTGCGGCTGATCTGCGCATAGTTCGGGTATTCGATGCTGGTGCGGATCGCCTCTGCCATGCCATCCTCGCGCAGGCGCAGATCGAACCGGGTGCCCTCCACCTCGACCGACCGCGCGGGAAGCCCGCCAAAGCCGGGACCGGCCGTGTCACAGCCCAGAACCAGCAGCACAAGAAGAAGAACCAGATGTCTCATGGCGCCAGACTGCGCGGGGACGGGTTAAGGTGCCGTTAACAGCCGCCCGCCCCGCGACAGTCTGGCGCGGGAACCGGAGCTGCTGTCAGCCGTTGAACCCTTAGACCGGAGAAACGTCATGACCCATCATCCCGACCCCACCCCGCAGAGACCGCGCCGCCGCCCCGACTGGCGCTGGACGCTGGCACTGGGGCTGCTGCTGATCCTTGGCGGGATCGTGGCGCTGCTGAACCCCTTCGCCGCCTCGCTGACCGCCGTGGCGATCGCCGCTGTCGTGTTCATGCTGGCGGGGGTGCTGCAGCTGTGGATCGCCTTCAATGGCGGCGGCGAGACCGGCGGGCGCGTGGCGCTTGGCCTGCTGGGGCTGCTGATCCTCGCCTTTGGCGTGTCGCTGATGGCCAACCCGCTTGCCGGGCTGCTGTCGCTGACGCTGCTGGTGGGGCTGTTCTTTGTCGGCACCGGGCTGGTGCGGCTGTGGATCGGGCTGAGCCTGCGGACCCGGCCCGGCTGGGGCTGGCTGGCCGGATCGGGTGCCGTGTCACTGGCGCTGGGGCTGATGATCCTTGTCTTCCTTCCGGAAGCGGCGCCCGGTCTGCTGGGCCTGTTCCTTGGCGTCGATCTGCTGACCTCGGGCGCCGGGGCCACCGCGCTGGCGCTGCATCTGCGCCACGGCTGAGGGTCAGAAGCTGACCTCCACCCCCGGCAGGCGCAGCGTGCGGACCAGATCGCGCAGTTCCTGCCGGGCCGCCACGTTGGAGATGTTGAGCTGCCCCACGCCCACATCCTTGAGATCCAGCAGCGTCAGCCCGCGCGGGAAAAGCTCGCGAAAGATCACCCGTTCGGAAAAGCCCGGCGCGATCCGAAAGCCGATGCGTTTCGACAGACGGGCCAGCGCCTTTTCCATCTTCATCTTGTTGACCATGTTCTGCGGCCCCAGCCGATTGCGCAGCACCACCCAGTCAATGGGCCGCAGCCCCGCCTGCGCGCGCAGCTGCCGCGCCGACCAGACCATTTCCGAATAGACCGACGGGCCGAGGATGGTTTCGCCATCGCTGTCGATCTGGGCCAGCAGGTCGAAATCCACAAAACTGTCGTTGAGCGGCGTCACCAGCGTGTCGGCCAGCGAATGCGCCACCTGACTGAGCCGGGTATGCGAGCCGGGGCAGTCGATCAGCACATAATCCGACCGCGCCTCCAGATCCGCCATGGCGCGGGACAGGCGGTGGTCAAAGGCGTTCTCGCCGGGCGGCAGCGTCTCGGGCGCCACCTCGGGCAGCTCCAGATACTCCGGGCCGGGCAGCGTCAGCCCCTCTGACTGCAGGTATTTGCGGCGGTTCTCGGCATAGCGGCCCAGACTGCGCTGGCGCAGATCCAGATCCAGCACCCCCACACGGTGCCCCATGCGCGCCAGCGCGGTGGCCACATGCATGGAAACGGTGGATTTCCCGGCCCCACCCTTTTCGTTGCCGACAACGATGATATGCGCCACGTGCCCCCCTTTGCCTGCCACCCCGGACGGGTCACAGCGCCCTTGCGCCGCCACGCTAGCCGGGGGGATGCCGCAGGAAAAGCGCGAAGGCCCCCCGCCCTGCCCCCGTGGCGCGGGCGTTGCGCTGCTGCCGCAACCCGCAGGCCCAAACGGCAAAGGCCCGGCGCGGGGCCGGGCCTTTGACAAAATCTTTGGGGGGGTCGGATCAGTGCAGCTTGGCACCGACCTGCGTGATCGAGTCGTCCAGCATCCGGGACTGATCCTCGGCGCTCATCTGACGGGCGATGACATCGCGCGCGGCAGCCACGGCCACGACGATCGCCTGATCGCGCACGGCCTTGATGGCGGCAGCTTCCGCCGACGCGATCTGTCCTTCGGCCGACGCAAGACGGCGGGCGATGGACACATCCAGATCCTTGCGGGCCTGTTCGGCAGCGGCTTCCGCATCGATGCGGGCCTGCGCCACGATCTTGTCGGCCTGCTCCTGCACTTCGCGCTGCTTGCGCTCGTAGGAGGCCAGCAGGGTCTGGGCTTCTTCCCGCAGCGCGCGGGCTTCTTCCAGATCGCTGCGGATGCCTGCGGCGCGCTTGTCCAGCTGACCGGTCAGCATCTGCGGCACCTTGAAGTAAACGAGCACCCCAAGGAACAGCAGGAAGCCAAGCAGCACCACAAAATCGGTGTTGCGCAGCGAGAAGAACGGGCCGGAGGCCGCCAGCGCGGGGCTGGCCAGCAGGGTTCCGAGCGCGCTTAGGGAAAGCAGCTTGCGCATGGGATCAACCTTTCATCCGGTTGGCGACAGCGTCGGAAATCATGGCCTGATCAGCGGACTGACCAAGGGCTGCCACAATGGCTTCGGCGGTGTCACGGGCGACGATCTCGACGTTCTCCAGCGACGAGGCGCGGATTTCGGCAAGCGCGCGCTCCGACTCTGCCGTCTTGTCGGCGATGCGGGCATCGGCCTCTGCGATGGCGGCATCAAGCTGTGCCTTGATGTCGTCGCGGGTTTTCTGTGCGATGGCCTGAGCTTCCGCCCGGGCATCGGCAAGGGCCTTTTCGTAAGCCGCTTCAGCGTCGCGCGCCTGGCGCTTCAGCTCTTCGGCGGCGGAAAGGTCGTTGGTGATGGTGCCCTGACGCTCGGCCAGAACGGAGGCAATCCGCGGCAGCGCGATGCGCGACAGGATGAAGAAGATGACCAGCAGCGTGATGAGCAGCCAGACGATCTGGTTGGGCATCCAATCCACGCAAAGCTGCGGCATCCCGATGGCGGAGCCATTGGAATCGACGCAGACACCGGCCATTTCTTCCATGATGGGTTCGACTGCCATAGCGTCCTCCGTCGGAACGTTGTCTTTACTGAGGGCGGCCCGTCATGACGGGGCCGCCCTCTGCGTAAGGATAAGCCCGAAGGATCAGACGGCGAACATCAGCAGAAGCGCGACGAGGAACGAGAAGATCCCCAGTGCTTCCGCGAACGCGATGCCGATGAAGAGGGTTGCGGTCTGCGACGCAGCCGCGGAGGGGTTGCGCAGCGCACCGGCGAGGAAGTTTGCGGCAACGTTGCCGACGCCGAGGGCGGCCAGGCCCGAGCCGAAGCCAGCGAGGCCGGCACCGATGAACTGACCGAGGTTTGCGAGTTCGCCTTCCATATTGATCTCTCCTTACGATGGAATGGGCTGAGGATGGTCCCGACCGGCCTGCGTCTTAGTGAGCAGGATGCAGCGCGTCCTTCAGATAGACGCAGGTCAGGATGGTGAAAACATAGGCCTGCACGAAGGCCACGAGCACTTCAAGCCCGTAGATCGCGGTGATGGCCACAACCGAAATCGGCGACACGGCGGCGATGGCGGCAAAGCCTGCGAAGACCTTGAGAACCGCGTGACCTGCCATGATGTTGCCGGCAAGACGGATGGAATGGCTGACGGGGCGCACGAAGTAGGACACCACCTCGATCACGGCGAGGATGGGCCGCAGCGCCAGCGGCGCGGAGGTCACCCAGAACAGGCCGAGGAAATGCGCGCCGTGCTTGACGAAGCCCAGAACGGTGATGCCCACGAAGACGAGGATCGCCAGAACGAAGGTCACCGCGATGTGGCTGGTCGTGGTGAAGCTCATCGGGATCAGCCCGAGGAAGTTCGAGAACACGATGAACATGAACAGCGTCATGATGTAGGGGAAATACTTCAGACCGTCCTTGCCGGTCACGTCTTCCACCATCTTATGGATGAAGCCGTAGGCCAGTTCCGCAACCGACTGGCTGCGCGACGGGATGATGGCGCGGCGCGAGGTGCCCAGCACCATCAGCGCAGAGATGGCCAGAACGCAGATCGCCATCCACAGGGTCACGTTGGTGATGGTGAACCAGCCCACCGGCCCGTCGCCGAACAGCGGCTTGACCATGAACTGATCCATCGGGTGGAACACGAGACCGGTCCCGTGATCCGCCGTTTCCGCACCGTGAGCCGCTTCAGTCGCCATCGCCGCGATCCCTCTTGTCCTTCGCCCCGTCTGCATCGGGGGCTTTGTCCTCTCCGGCGGGGCCGGAAGTTTTGTCTGTTCCGATCTCTGCGGCGGTCCGCAGCATCACGCGGATGCCCGCCACCAGACCCAGCACCGTGAACAGCACCATGAATCCGGGCATCGTCCCCAGAAGGTGATCCAGCCCGTAACCAATGCCGAAGCCGATCCCCAGACCGGCCACCATTTCCGTGACCATCCGCCATGCCACATTGGCCTGCGAATAGTGTTCCTCCTGATGCGCTTTCCGGGTTTCCCGGGCGGCCCTCGCCGCCGCGATCTTGGCCTCCAGCGCGTCAAGCTGCCGCTTTGGATCGGGATCGCTCACCCTTCATCGCTCCGTTCGGACCGTCGACGGTGTTGCTATGCGGCGGGGGCCTCCGAGTCAAGGCGCGGTTAACCCTTGCGGGACGATTAAATTATCGTTCTTTATCATTCGCTTAACGTGAAAGCTGCAGCGCGGCATCCCCTCCCCCGCCGGGCTGGCAGCGCCAACAGGGCCTCCGGAGCATATTCAACCCGCGGGTTGAGTTTGCAGCGCGGCGCTTGACGGCGGCACGGGGCCGGGGCTTATGACCCTATGGCCCCCGATCTGGATACCGTCTTTGCCGCGCTTGCCGACCCGACCCGTCGGCGCATCCTCGCCATGCTGCTGGAGGATGACATGGCCGTGACCGATGTGGCCCAGCCTTTCGAGATGTCGCTGGCGGCGATTTCCAAACATCTGGCCATCCTCGCCGCAGCCGGACTGATCAGTCAGGAAAAGCGCGGGCGGGTGAAATGGTGCCAGCTGGAACCCGACGCCCTGCGCACTGCCAGCGTCTGGATGCAGGGCTTCGGCCAGTTCGAACCCGTGCATCTGGATTCGTTCGAACGCTTCCTGCGCAGCGAACTGGACCCGCCCGAGGATCCCGGCAGCGCGCCTTAGGCTTTTTCCCCGGCATAGGCTTTCAGATGTTTGACGAACGCCTGCACCTTTGGTGTGCGGTGCAGATCGACATGGGTGACCAGCCACAGCGGCGCCGACCAGTCTTCCTGCGGCGGCATGACCTGCACCAGCCCGGCATCGCCTTCGGCTTCGGTCACCGGCATGAACCCCATGCCCGCCCCGGCGCGCACCGCCTGATGCTGCACCCGGTCGTCGCTGGTGCGGAACACCACCCGGGCGGCGGGCACGTTGACCTTCATCCAGCGGGCAGACGGCGCGCGGGAATCAAGATCGTCGAAGCCGACAAAGTCATGCGTGCCAAACTCCTCGGGGCCTTTGGGAAGCCCCCGCGCCTCCACGTAGGAGGCGGCGGCATAAAGTGCGACCGCCTGCCGCGAGAAGGGCTGCACCACATTGTCGGGCTCCTGCGGGGCGGCGCCCGCGCGCAGGGCGACATGGGCCTCGCCATATTCCAGACGGAACAGCCGCTCTCCGGTCAGGAAGCGCGCGGTCACATCGGGGTAAAGCGCGCGGAAGCTGACCAGCGCCCCCACGATCAGCGGCGCGAAATTGGTGAGGGAGGTGACCAGAAGCTCGCCCGACACCGCCTCGCCCCGGCCCTTGATCCGTCCGGTCAGCTGGTGGAACTGGTCATCGGTGGTCTGGGCGACCCGCGCCAGATCCTGCCCCGCCTCGGTGGGCGTGTAGCCGCGGGCGTGGCGCTGGAACAGCTTGACCCCTAGCCGCGCCTCCAGCGCGTCGATATGGCGGATGACCGTGGCATGATGCACGCCCAGAACCTCGGCGGCGCCGCTGACCGTTCCCAGCCGCGCGACATGATAGGCGGTGCGGATTTCGTCCCAGTTTTCCATGTCAGTCCTTTACGCGGTTCGGCCCCTGTGCGGCGCACAAAGCGTGTTCCCGCCCGGACCGCAAGGGCAGGCCGCGGACAGGGTAAAGAGCAGAACGCAAAACGCCCGGCCGGAGCCGGGCGCAGAAAGAGGTGTGGCAGTCAGACTGCCGCGCCCCGTCTTTCCTGCGGAATTAGTCCGAGGAAGAGGAGGACGACGAGTCGGAATCCGAAGCGGCCGCGATCAGGGCCAGCGCGGCGACGCCGCCAGCAACCAGCAGTGCGGTGTTGGGCGCGGGAGCCGCGGCAACGGGAACGACCGCATAGGGGTCTTCTTCCACCACGACCGGCGCGGGGCTGCCAGCATAGGCGGCGGAAGAGGCGAGCAGGCCAGCAAGGGCCGCGGAAGCGAAGAGTTTGTTCAGGGTCATATGTCACCTACCAAAATTAGGAACTTCGAGTCCCACATAACGCCAAAACGCTTTTCGGGCCAGCGCGAATCCGGCCCATTCCGGCGCAGGCGGGGAAATCGGTGGAAATGTGCCACTTTTGCCAGCACCCCGCCGCAGGCTCGGCGGTTGACTCGGCGCCCGTCCCGGCGTAAGAGCCGCGCGATTGCCGGAAGTTTCATGCCTTCCGGTCCCATGGGCCATGCCCGGGATCGCCCTCCGTCAGCGCGTTGCGCCCACGGAGGCATTTCCGCTTTGGCGAATGGATTTGGCGAAACGCCGCGCGCGCCCCATCTTGGGGGTGCAGAAGCAAACGGAACGGACCAGAGGAAGACCCATGTTCGAGACTCTTTCCGATCGCCTTGGCGGCGTGTTCGACCGGCTGACCAAGCAGGGTGCCCTCAGCGAGGACGATGTCCGCACCGCCCTGCGCGAGGTCCGGGTCGCCCTGCTGGAGGCCGACGTGTCGCTGCCCGTGGCGCGCGACTTCATCAAGGCGGTGGAACGCAAGGCCACCGGCCAGTCGGTCACCCGCTCCGTGACCCCCGGCCAGCAGGTCGTCAAGATCGTCCATGACGAGCTGATCGCGGTGCTGACCGGCGAAGGCGATCCGGGCGCGCTCCGCATCGACAACGCCCCCGCGCCCATCCTGATGGTGGGTCTGCAGGGCTCGGGCAAGACCACCACCACCGCCAAGCTGGCCAAGCGGCTGAAGGAACGCGACCGCAAGAAGGTGCTGATGGCCTCGCTGGACGTGAACCGTCCCGCCGCCATGGAACAGCTGCAGATTCTGGGCCAGCAGATCGGCGTCGACACGCTGCCCATCGTCAAGGGCGAGGATCCCGTCGCCATCGCCCGCCGCGCCAAGACGCAGGCGAGCCTTGGCGGTTATGACGTCTATCTGCTCGACACTGCCGGGCGGCTGCATATCGATGCCGATCTGATCGCACAGGCGGCGCAGGTGCGCGATGCGGTGAACCCGCGCGAAACGCTGCTGGTGGTCGATGGCCTGACCGGTCAGGACGCCGTCAACGTCGCCACCGAATTCGACGACAAGATCGGCGTGTCGGGCGTGGTGCTGACCCGGATGGATGGCGACGGGCGCGGCGGTGCCGCCCTGTCCATGCGCGCGATCACCGGCAAGCCGATCCGCTTCGTCGGCCTTGGCGAAAAGATGGACGCGCTCGAGACCTTCGAACCGGACCGGGTCGCGGGCCGCATCCTTGGCATGGGCGACATCGTCGCCCTTGTCGAGAAGGCGCAGCAGACGCTGGAGGCCGAACAGGCCGAGCGCATGATGAAGCGCTTCCAGAAGGGTCAGTTCAACATGAACGACCTGAAGATGCAGCTTGAGCAGATGATGAAGATGGGCGGCCTGCAGGGCATGATGCAGATGATGCCCGGCGCCGGCAAGATGGCCAAGCAGATGGACGAGGCCGGGCTTGACGACAAGATCCTGCGCCAGCAGGTCGCGCTCATCAATTCCATGACCAAGATGGAACGCGCCAATCCGCAGCTTCTGCAGGCCAGCCGCAAGAAGCGGATCGCGGCGGGCGCGGGCATGGACGTGGCCGATCTGAACAAGCTGCTGAAGATGCAGCGCCAGATGTCCGACATGATGAAAAAGATGGGCAAGATGGGCAAGGGCGGCATGCTGAAACAGGCCATGAAGGGCATGTTCGGCAAAGGCGGCATGCCCGCCGACATGGACCCGTCCAAGATGGACCCCAAGGCGATGGAGGCTGCGGCCAAGGCCATGGGCAGCCGCATGCCCGGCGGTCTTCCCGGCATGGGCGGCATGGGCGGCAGCGCCCTGCCCCCCGGCCTGAGCGGCTTTGGCAAGAAGAAGTAAGATGCGCAGCGCCCCCGTCCTGTCCACCGCGCGCCTGCGCCTTCGGCCCCATGTCCTTGACGACATGGCGGCGATGGAGGCGTTTTATGCGACGGACAGGGCAGCGTTCATGGGGCGCCCCAACACCCGCACGCAGCTTTGGTATGGCTTTGCCTCCGAAGTGGGCAGCTGGGATCTGATGGGCCACGGCGCATGGGCGATCACGACGCAGGACGGCGCGCTGGTGGGACAGGTGGCGATCACCCAGCCCCCGCATTTCCCCGAGCGCGAAATCGGCTGGCTGCTGTTTGACGGCCATGACGGCAAGGGCTACGCGACCGAGGCCGCCTTGGCCGCGCTGCGCTGGGGCTGGCAGGCCGGGTTCGCGACGCTGGTCAGCTACATCACGCCGGAGAATGCCCGCTCGGTCGCGCTGGCGCGCAGGCTGGGGGCGGTCCATGATCCCGACGCGGCCCTGCCCGAAGGCGACGGCCCCGAAGACACCGTGGTCTGGCGGCACGCGCCCGACACCGATGGCAGCCCCGAGGCTTACGCATGAGCCTTGTTTCCGCCCCCCGTCTGGTCACGGACCGGCTGATCCTGCGCGGGCCAGAGCCGCGCGATGCCGAGCCGATGATCGCCTTTCTGCTGGACCGCAGCCGGTCTGACGGCTTTGGCGGCTATGACCATCGCGGCGATGCGTGGCGCTGGTTCGCGCTGAACGTCGGGCACTGGCACCTGCGCGGCTACGGCTATTTCACCATCGAGATGAAGGACAGCGGCACGCCTGCGGGCATCTGCGGCATCTGGAATCCCGAAGGCTGGCCCGAGCCGGAACTGGGCTGGGTGGTGTTCGAAGGCTACGAAGGCCAAGGCATCGCGCGCGAGGCGGCAGAGCGTGCGCGGCGCTATGCCTATGCCGATCTGGGGCTGACCACGCTGACCTCGAACATCGTGCCGGGCAATAGAAGGTCGATCGCCTTGGCCGAACGGCTGGGCGCGGTGCACGAACGCACCTACCAGAACCACCACATGGGCGAGGACATGCTGTTCCGCCATCCCGGCCCGGAGGTGGTGCTGGCATGACCGCCCCCTGCGAACGCCACCGTCCGGGCCCCGCCGCCCGTGCCGCCGCCCGTCTGGGCGGGCGCCTGCCGGTGCTGGACACCCGGCGGCTGCAACTGCGCGCGCCGCGCATCTATGATTTTGACGCCTATGCCGCGATCCTGATGTCGGACCGCGCCGCGCTGATGGGCGGGCCCTATTCCCGCGCGCAGGCTTGGGGCGCGTTCACCAGCCATACCGCGCTGTGGCTGCTGCATGGGCACGGGCTCTGGACCATCGACGCGGAAACCCGCCCCTCTGCCGGGTTCATCCTGCTGGGCTATGACCACGACACCCCCGAGGCGGAGCTGCGCGTGATCCTCAGCGCCGACGCCGAAGGTCAGGGTTATGCCACCGAGGCGATGGAAGCCGCGCGCGGCCATGCCTTTGGCGATCTGGGCTGGGACAGCGTGGTGTCCTGCGTGACCAAGCCCAATGCCCGCGCCCGGGCGCTGATGCGCCGTCTGGGCGCCAAACGCGACGCCGCCGCCGAGGAAAGCCTTGGCGATGCAGAGCTTTGCGTCTACCGCCACCGGCCGGAGGTGGCGTGATGGCTTTGCGCGACATTCCCGTTCTGGACACGCGGCGGCTGGTCCTGCGCGCCCCCGAGGCGCAGGATTACCCCGATTTCAAGGCCACCTTCGCCTCCTACCGGTCGCGCTTCATGGGCGGGCCGCTCAATGCCTATGAGGCGTGGATGCTTTATGCCGCCGAGATCGGCCACTGGCAGATCCGGGGCTTCGGCATGTGGATGGTGCATCTGCGCGACAGCGGCGAAACCGTGGGCATGGCGGGCGGCTGGTTCCCCGCCAAATGGCCGGAGCGGGAAATCGCGTGGATCATCTGGCCCGACCGGGGCGGGCGCGGCTATGCGCTGGAGGCCACGCAGCGGGTGCGGCAGTATTTCTATGACGTGGCGGGCTGGACCGGCGCGGTCAGCTACATCGATCCCAAGAACCTTGAATCGATCCGGCTGGCGGAACGGCTGGGCGCGCGGCGCGACGCCTCTGCCCCCGGCGTCGATGGCAGCGACGTGGTCTACCGCCACCCCGCGCCCGAGGCGCTGCGCGGCAGCCAGCTGGCCCATGGCATCGACATGGAAATCGCCAATTACATCGACCCCCTGTTCAAACCGAAAGGCTGGGCCATTGACTGAACCACAAGATCCCGTCGCGCGCGCCGCCGCGCTTCTGAAAGAGCATCGCCACAGCATCGACCGGCTGGATGCGATCCTTGTCTTCACGCTGGCCGAACGGTTCAAGCACACGCAGGCGGTGGGGCTGCTGAAAGCCACGCATGACCTGCCCCCCTCCGATCCCGCGCGGGAAGAACAGCAGATCGCGCGGCTGAAGGATCTGGCGAACACGGCGGATCTGGATCCCGAGTTCGCCGAGAAATTCCTGAATTTCATCATTCAGGAAGTCATCAAGCACCACGAACAACACCAATCCTGACGGCCCGTCCGTCATGCAACGCCATTAAAAGGAGACACCAAAATGGCCATGAAGATCAGACTCGCCCGCGGCGGTTCCAAGAAGCGCCCCCACTATGCCATCGTGGCATCCGATGCGCGCATGCCGCGCGACGGCCGCTTTCTGGAAAAGCTGGGCACCTACAACCCGCTGCTGCCCAAGGATGACGAACGCCGCATCATCATGGATGTGGAGCGCGTGCAGTACTGGCTGACCCAGGGCGCGCAGCCCACCGACCGTGTGGCCCGCTTCCTTGAAGCCGCAGGTCTGGTCGCCAAGACCGAGCGCAGCAACCCCAAGAAAGCCGTCCCGGGCAAGGCCGCCAAAGAGCGCGCCGATGCCAAGGCCGCCAAGGCTGCCGCTGCTGCCGAAGCCGCTGCCGCCCCCGCGGAAGACGCCGCCGAGTAATCCTGCGGCAACAGTTGACAAAAAGGCGCGCGGGCTGGCCCCGCGCGCCTTTCCCATGCCCGCGGCCATGCTATGTGCAGATCAACGCCTTGATCCGCCCGCCTTGCAGGAGCCGCCCATGACCCTTTCCCGCCTGACTTCCGCTGCAGCGCTTGCGCTGGCACTTGGCTCCGGGGCCGCAGTTGCGCAAAACGCACCGTCGGATGGCCCCGGCCTGACCTTCACGCTGCGCGGCGGCGTCGCCTCCACCCCGGAATATTTCGGCTCGGACGAGTATAGCGCCGCGCCGGATCTGGGCTTCCGCTTCAACAGCCTGCAGCTGAACGACGGCAGCGGCTTCGGCAGCGCCGATCCTTGGGCCGAATCGCTGGGCTTCAACGTGCATGGCGCGTTCCGCTATATCGGCGAACGCGACAGCAGCGATTTTGACGAACTGCGCGGCCTTGACGACATCGATGACGCAGTCGAACTGGGTCTGGGTGTCGGCTACGGCACCGACAATTTCTACGCCTTCCTGGATGCGCGCCGCGGCTTTGGCGGCCATGAATCCTGGGTCGGCGAGGCCGGGATGGACCTGATCTACCGCCCCGATGACCGCTGGCGTTTCAGCGCGGGCCCGCGCCTGTTCTGGGGCTCTGACGGCTATGCCGACACCTATTTCGGCGTCAGCCCGTCCGAGGCGGCGTCCTCCTCGCTGGGCGCCTATGATGCCGAAGGCGGGCTGCTCTCCGCCGGGGTGGAAGTGGGCGCGCGCTACCGCATCAATGACGACTGGGGCGTCGAAGGCGCGCTGACCTATGACCGCTACATGAACGATGCCGAAGACAGCCCCATCGTGGAAGCGGGCAGCGACGACCAGTGGGGCGTGCGGCTGGGTCTGACCCGCACCTTCCGCCTGCGGTTCTGACGCGATTGCCATTGCCCGGTGCTCTGGTCTATCCAGACGCATCGGGACACGGGGAGGCACGGGTGAGCGACAAGGTCTGCGTCGGCGCAATCGGAGGGGCTTTCGGGGTCCATGGCGAAGTGCGCCTAAAAAGCTTTACCGCCGATCCGGAGGCGATTGCGGACTATGCGCCGCTGACCTCCGAAGATGGCAGCCGCAGCTTTGACGTGCAGATCACCCGCCCCGTCAGCGGCGGCTTTGCCGCGCGCCTGTCGGGCATCCGCAGCAAGGAAGAGGCGGACGCGCTGCGCGGGCTCAAGCTGTTTGCGCCCCGCGACCGCCTGCCCTCGCTGCCCGATGACGAATACTACCATGCCGACCTGATCGGGCTTGCCGTGCATGACACCGGCGGGGCCGAACTGGGCCGCGTCAAGACGGTGCTGAACCACGGCGCGGGCGACCTGCTGGAAGTGCAGCTGAAAGGCGAGGCGCGCAGCGTGCTGCTGCCCTTCACGCTGGCCGTGGTGCCGACCGTGGATCTGACGGCGGGCCGCATTGTCGCCGACCCGCCCGAAGGTCTGCTGGAGTAACCTCGCGCCGCAGGCCAAGGGCGACTCGCCTTTCCCGGACCCACCACCCCTGCACCGCAGGCCCCCGCAACGGTGCCTAATTTTTGGGTTATGGATTGCAGACAATTCCGCAGAAATCAGAGCATGGGTGCCGCAGCGGCACCTTTACGCGGAATGGCCGCGACCCCGCCTGGTTTTCGCCACATTCGATCGGCATTCCCGCCATGTCCGAGCAGCCGGAGCCACGGCACATGCCCACATCGATGCGTAACACTCTCTGGGCCAGTCTGGCCCTGACCCCGGCGCTTGCCATGGCGCTGCTTCCCGACGGCGCCCCGCTGGCGACGCTGGACCTCGCGCTTCTGCTGGGGCTCAGCTGGGCCGTGGCGATTGGCGCTCTCTTGGGATCGCGCAGCACCTCCCGCGCCAATCCGGGCAAGCTGCAGCTGCTCGCCGCCAACAGCCCGGTCCCCTTGCCTGACTGTCCCAGCCCCGCCGAAATCCGCCGCCAGCTGACGCCGCTGCTGCTGGCCTCGCCGCCTCTGGCAGACCGTGGCTGGGCGCAGGAGCCGGAAACCGAAGCCCATGCGCTTGGCCGGATCATCGCCAGCACGCTGGCCACGCAGGGCTGGCGCGACCTGTCCGATCCGGGCAGCGCGGATCTGCGCGGGCTCTGGCTGCTGGTGGCGCTGCTGCGGGCCGCACCGGGCAAGGCCGGGGAACTGGCGCAGGCCTTCCGCAGACCCGATGCCATGCTCGACCTGCGCGACCGGCTCGCCGCCATCACCAGCCGCCGTGATGCATGGGACCGGCAATGCGCCGCGTTCGAGGCCACCTCGCGGCTCTGGTCCAGCCCGCGCCCCGCAAGCCTCATCGACCAGCTTGCGGCGCTGGACCGTCCCGATCCCGATCTCTGGCACAAGGTGATCTGCGATTTTGATCCCGCCCGGGCCGAACAGCGCAATGCCGCGCTGTGGTGCGGGCGCCAGCTGACCTGCCACCGCGCCAGCGTGGCGCTGCTGCTGCACCGGCTGGCACAGGAGGGCGTCGTCATCGACTCCTGCGTGCTGCCCCGGCTGGATGAAATCCTCGCGAACTGGGGCGCGGGCCGCTATTCCGGGCGCGCGCTGGGGCTCGACCCCGCCGATCAGGTCGCGGGCAGCGCCCCGGACGTCGCGCGGCTGCTCGACCGGCTCGTCGAACAGACCGACAGCCCGCGCCTGCCCGATCCCGTGGGGCTTTTTGACGTCTATGACGGGCGCGCCCCCCTGCCCCGCCCCGCATGGCAGCTGGATGGCGGGCTCTGCGCCGCCCCCGAACCGGTGGATTACCTGCTGCCCCCGGCTTGAGCCCGCCCCGCGCCCCGGCTAGAGGAGGCGCAGGAAGGATCCGCCGCCATGACCGACACCCCCGCGCGCGCCCAAGGCCGCAAGACCATCCGCCCCAGCCTGTCCCCGCGCGAGCTGATGACGGACAGGCCCGCCCTGGCACGGGCCTGGACCGCGCAGATCCTGACGCTGTTTCCCGAAGCCTTTCCCGGCACGCTGGGCCTGTCGCTGACCGGGCGCGCCCTGCAGGACGGGCTGTGGCAGCTCGACACCATCCCGCTGCGCGAGTTCGGCGAGGGCCGACACCGCAATGTCGATGACACGCCCGCCGGGGGCGGCGCGGGCATGGTGCTGCGCCCCGATGTGATGGGGCGCGCCATCGACCATGCCCGCGCCCGCATCGACCCGCGCGCGCCGCTGATCTACCTTTCGCCACGGGGCCGCCGCTTTGACCAGCAGATGGCGCAGCATCTGGCCCAGACCCCCGGCGCCACGCTGATCTGTGGCCGGTTCGAGGGCATGGACCAGCGCGTGATCGACCATTACCGCATCCTTGAGGTGTCGCTGGGCGATTTTGTCCTCACGGGCGGCGAACTCGCGGCGCAGATGATGCTCGACGCCACGATCCGCCTGCTGCCCGGCGTGCTGGGCAATGCCGCCTCCACCGAAGAGGAAAGCTTTTCCAACGGGCTGCTGGAACATCCGCAATATACCAAACCCGCCGACTGGCAGGGCCATGCCATCCCCGAGGTGCTGCTGTCGGGCAATCACGCCGCCATCGCCCGCTGGCGCCGCGAGCAGTCAGAGGCGCTGACCCGCGCCCGCCGCCCCGACCTGTGGCAGGCACATCTGGACCGCAGCGGCGGCTAGCCCCTTCTTCTGACCGCAAATATCCCGGGGAGTGTGAGGGGCAGCGCCCCTCACCGGCCAGACCCCGCCAAAACCCGCAGTTTTCCCTTGAAAACACCCCCGCGCCGCGCCTATACGGCGCAGGTCCGCGTCCCCGTCCGGGGCTGCGGATTCGTTCGTTTCGTCCCCTGCCCTGCACCTTCGGCAGAGCGCCCGGCACGATCACGGACGCTGATACGGAAAATACGTTGTCCAACTCCGGCGGGCGCTGCGGCGGACCCGAACGAAGGCGCGGAGCTCTGGAACCTCGACACCTTCACGGGACAACCGTGAGCAGCTCAGGAGAAGATCAGATGAATCTGATCGAACAGATCGAGGCGGAACAGATTGCCGCCCTCGGGAAGACCATTCCCGATTTCAAGCCGGGCGACACCGTGCGCGTCGGCTACAAGGTGACCGAAGGCACCCGCACCCGGGTGCAGGCCTATGAAGGCGTCTGCATCAGCCGCAAGAACGGCAAGGGCATCGCGGCCTCGTTCACCGTCCGCAAGATTTCCTTCGGCGAAGGCGTGGAACGGGTGTTCCCGCTCTACTCCACCAACATCGACACGATCGAGGTGGTGCGCCGCGGCAAGGTCCGTCGCGCCAAGCTGTATTACCTGCGCGAGCGTCGCGGCAAATCCGCCCGTATCGCCGAGCAGACCAATTACAAGCCGCTCGCCGGCGCCGGCGCATAAGGAGCCACGTCATGAAAAAGGGCATTCACCCCGATTATCACGTCATCGACGTCAAGATGACCGACGGCACCGTCTTCCAGACCCGCAGCACCTGGGGCAAGGAAGGCGATTCGATGCAGCTGGACATCGATCCCAGCGTGCACCCGGCATGGACCGGCGGCTCCTCGCGCCTGATGGATGCCGGTGGCCGCGTCACCAAGTTCAAGAAGAAGTACGAAGGTCTGGGCTTCTGATCCCACGCGCTTCGCGTTTTTTGCAGACGCCGCTCCTCCGGGGGCGGCGTTTTGCTTTTGCGGGCATCGGTTTGCCTGACACAGCCGGGCGTCCTTGGACCAAGGATTCCCGTTCTGCCAGCAGCGTCAGATGGCGGACAGCGTCCCGCCTGCAAGCCATTTTCAGGAACATGCGTTTCCGGCTTCACAAATTCCATAGAATGAATATATGAAGGAGGCATCCCGGCAGGCCCCCCCTGCCGCAGCGCAGGAGTCTGACCATGCCCCTCCCCCGCCTGTCCCGCGCCGGTCTGCGACGCGCGCTTCCCGTTCTGGACTGGGCAAGCCGCTACAACCGCGACACCGCCACCTCGGATCTGGTTGCGGCGCTGATCGTCACCATCATGCTGATCCCGCAATCGCTGGCCTATGCGCTGCTGGCGGGGCTGCCGCCCGAAATGGGGCTTTACGCGTCGATCCTGCCGCTGGTCGCCTATGCCATCTTCGGCACCTCGCGGGCTCTGGCAGTGGGGCCGGTGGCGGTGGTGTCGCTGATGACAGCCGCAGCCATCGGCGAACTGGGCCTGACCGATCCCGCGCAGATCGCGCTGGCGGCGGGCACGCTCGCCTTCCTGTCCGGGGCGATCCTGCTGGCCATGGGCGTGCTGAAACTGGGCTTTCTGGCCAATTTCCTTAGCCATCCGGTGATCGCGGGCTTCATCACCGCCTCGGGGATCCTGATCGCCGCGTCACAGCTCAAGCATATTCTGGGGGTCAGCGCCGAGGGCCATACCCTGCTGGACACGCTGCTGGCGCTGGCGCGGGATCTGCCGCAGACCAACCTGATCACGCTCGGGATCGGTGTCGCCTCCGTCGCCTTCCTGTTCTGGGTGCGGCGCGGGCTGAAGCCGCTGCTGCGCCGCCTGGGGCTGGGCGCGCGGGCGGCGGACATCCTTGCCAAGGCCGGGCCGGTCGCCGCCGTGGCCGTGACCACGCTGGCGGTCTGGGGGCTTGGGCTGCATGACCGAGGCGTGGCCATCGTCGGCACCGTGCCCACGGGCCTGCCGCCGCTGACCCCGCCTTCCGCCGATCCCGCGCTCTGGCGCCAGCTGCTGCTGCCCGCGCTGCTGATCTCGGTCATCGGTTTTGTCGAATCGGTGTCGGTGGCGCAGACGCTCGCCGCCAAGAAACGCCAGCGCATCGTGCCGGATCAGGAACTGATCGGGCTGGGCGCCTCCAACGTGGCGGCGGCGCTGACGGGGGGCTATCCGGTCACCGGCGGGTTCGCGCGGTCTGTGGTGAATTACGACGCGGGTGCGGAAACCCCCGCCGCTGGCGCCTTCACAGCCGTGGGCATCCTGCTGGCGGCGCTGCTGCTGACGCCGCTGCTGTATTTCCTGCCCAAGGCGACGCTGGCCGCCACGATCATCGTCGCGGTGCTGAGCCTTGTGGATTTCTCCATCCTCAAACGCAGCTGGACCTATTCGCGGCTAGATTTTGCCGCCGTGCTGGCCACCATCGTCACCACGCTGCTGGTCGGGGTGGAAATCGGCGTGTCCGCCGGGGTGGTGCTGTCGATCTTCCTGCATCTTTACAAGACCTCGAAACCGCATGTGGCCGAGGTGGGGCTGGTGCCCGGCACCCATCATTTCCGCAACATCAAACGCCACAAGGTCGACACCCTGCCCGGCGTGCTGACGCTGCGCGTGGATGAAAGCCTGTATTTCGCCAATGCCCGGTTTCTGGAGGAGTATATCCTGAACCGCGTCGCCGAATGCCGCGACCTGCGCCATGTGGTGCTGATGTTTCCGGCGGTGAACGAGGTGGACATGAGCGCGCTGGAAACGCTGGAGGAGGTGAACCGCCGCCTGTCGGACATGCAGATCAGCCTGCACCTGACCGAGGTGAAGGGCCCGGTGATGGACCGGCTCAAGCGGTCGCATTTCCTGCACGACCTGACGGGCCGCGTGTTCCTGTCGCAATATGACGCGTGGTGCGCGCTACAGCCGGGTGCGGCCCCCGGGGCCAAGCAGGAAGGCCTCGCGGCCCAGTAGCAGCGCGGGGAACAACGGGCGGCCATAGCCCGCCCCGCCATCCAGATTGAGCCGGTTGGCGTAAAGCTGCGGGAAATCCAGCGCGGTATGGCCGTGCACCACCAGCCTGCCCCAGTCGTGCTCTGTCTCAAGGAACGGCTTGCGGATCCAGATCAGGTCATCTTCGGCCTGCGCGTCCAGCGGCACGCCCGGGCGCAGACCGGCATGGACAAAGATCTGGTGATCCGCCTCATGCAGGCGCGGCAGCGCCGCGATCCAGTCCAGATGCGCCTGCGGGATCGCCTCTGCCGCGTCGTCGCGGAGGGCGGTCAGCGTGCGATGGTCACCCACATCCACCCCGTAAGAGGCCAGCGTCGCCCGCCCCCCCAGCGGCGGATCGGTCCAGAGCAGCGGGCGGGAGGTCTGCGGATCGTCGTAGAGCGGATTGTCCAGAAACCGCAGCACGTAGCGGTCGTGGTTGCCCATCAGGCAGGTCCATGGCCGCCCCTCCGCCTGCCCGCGCATCAGCGTGTCGATCACCGCGCGCGAGTCAGGGCCGCGATCCACGTAATCGCCCAGAAACACCACCGGCGCGTCGCGGTCGGCGTCGCGCTCGATCATGTCCAGCGCCTCGTGCAGGCGGTCGATCTGGCCGTGAATGTCGCCAATGGCAAAAATGGGAGTCATGCGGATTCCTTTCCGCCCTTACTTGACCCGGCGGGACGGCAAGGGCAAGCCGCCTGCCACCCATAAAAAAGGGCGCCCCGAAAGGCGCCCCCTTGGACATGCGAGCAGGCGCTCAGGCCACGTCGAATTCCAGCGGCTTGACCTGACGGAACAGCCCGGTGTCGATCAGCGCCTTGACCACGGACGGATCCAGCGCCTCGTCCAGATAGGCGATGGCGATGGCCTCGCCGCCCTTGGCGGCCCGGCCCAGCGTGAAGTTCGCAAGGTTCACGCTGTGATCGCCCAGAAGCGAGCCGAGCTTGCCGATGATCCCCGGCACGTCGTTGTTGGTGGTGTACAGCATGTGGCTGCCCACCTCGGCGTCGATGTTGATGCCCTTGATCTGGATGAAGCGCGGCTTGCCGTCGCTGAACACGGTGCCCGCGATGGACCGCTCGCGCTCTTCGGTCACCACGGTGACCTTGATGTAGCCGTCAAAGGCGCCCGACTGTTCCTGATTGGTGGTCGAGATCTGGATGCCGCGCTCCTTGGCGATCACCGGGGCGGAGACCATGTTCACCTCGGGCGAGATGGTCTTCATGATGCCCGCGATCACCGAGCAGTTCAGCGCGGGCAGGTTCATTTCCGCAACCGAGCCGTCATAAAGGATGTTGATGGCCTTGATCGGCTCTTCGGTCATCTGGCTGATGAAATTGCCCAGATGGCCCGCGAGCCGGATCCACGGCCCCATGATCCGCGCCTCTTCGGCGGTGACGTTGGGCATGTTCAGCGCGTTGGTGACCGCCCCGGTCAGCAGGTAATCGGCCATCTGTTCGGCCACCTGCAGCGCCACGTTTTCCTGCGCTTCGGAGGTGGAGGCGCCCAGATGCGGGGTGCAGACCACGTTGGGCAGGTTGAACAGCGGGTTTTCCTTGGCGGGCTCTTCGGCGAAGACGTCAAAGCCCGCGCCCGCCACATGGCCGGATTTCAGCAGATCGGCCAGCGCCTCCTCGTCCACCAGACCGCCCCGGGCGCAGTTGATGATGCGCACGCCCTTCTTGGTCTTGGCCAGATTCTCGCGGCTCAGGATGTTGCGGGTGCCGTCGGTCAGCGGAACGTGCAGGGTGATGAAATCGGCGCGCTTCAGCAGCTCGTCCAGATCGACCTTTTCCACCTGCATGGTCTTGGCCTTCTCGTCCGACAGGAACGGGTCAAAGGCCACGACCTTCATCTTCAGCCCGCGGGCGCGGTCGCAGACGATGCCGCCGATATTGCCCGCGCCGATCACGCCCAGCGTCTTGCCGGTCAGTTCCACGCCCATGAAGGCGTTCTTTTCCCACTTGCCCGCATGGGTCGAGGCGCTGGCCTCGGGCAGCTGGCGGGCCACGGCGAACATCAGCGCGATGGCGTGTTCGGCGGTGGTGATCATGTTGCCGAAGGGCGTGTTCATGACGATCACGCCATGTTTGGACGCGGCTTCCTTGTCGACATTGTCGGTGCCGATGCCCGCGCGGCCCACCACCTTGAGGTTGGTGGCGCGTTCCAGAATGCTGGGCGTGACCTTGGTGGCCGACCGGATGGCAAGGCCGTCATACTGGCCGATGACTTCGGCCAGCGCGTCCTTGTCCTTGCCCAGCTCGGGGCGGAAATCCACCTCGATGCCGCGGTCGCGGAAGATCTGCACGGCGGCGTCGGACAGCTTGTCGGAAATGAGAACCTTGGGAGCCATGATGCGGGATCCTTTGATAACAGGGGAGGGGTCGGGCGGAACGCATCCACCCGGCGGCTCAGTCAGTCAGGAAAAAGGGAGGAGGCGGGGTTTCCCCCGCCACCGGGTCAGGCCGCTGCGGCCAGCGCCTCGATCTCGGTCTCGAAGGCCCAGACCAGCCAGAGGGTCAGCGCCTCGATGTCCGACGCCTCCACCGTGGCGCCGCACCAGATGCGCAGGCCCGCAGGCGCGTCGCGATAGGCGCCCACGTCATAGGCCACGTTCGCCGTTTCCAGCCGCTTGGCCACGGCCTTGGCAAAGGCGGCGCCATCGGTGATGCGCGGATCGGTGAATTTCAGGCAGACGGAGGTGTTGGAGCGCGTCGCCGGATCTTCGGCCAGATTGGCGATCCAGTCGTGACGGTCGCAGAAATCCCACAGCACCTTGGCATTGGCATCAGCCCGTGCCCGCAGACCGGCAAGCCCGCCGACCTTGCGGCCCCAGTCCAGCGCCACGAGGTAATCTTCCACCGCCAGCATGGAGGGGGTGTTGATCGTCTCGCCGACAAAGATGCCTTCGATCAGCTTGCCGCCCTTGGTCATGCGGAAGATCTTCGGCAGCGGCCATGCGGGGGTGTAGCTTTCCAGCCGCTCCACCGCGCGGGGGCTGAGCACGATCATGCCATGCGCCGCCTCGCCGCCCATCACCTTCTGCCAGGAGAAGGTGGTGACGTCGAGCTTGTCCCACGGCAGATCCTGCGCGAAGGCGGCAGAGGTCGCGTCGCAGATGGTCAGGCCCGCGCGGGTGGCGGGGATCGCGTCGCCATTCGGCACACGCACGCCAGAGGTGGTGCCGTTCCACGTGAACACCACGTCATTGTCGAAATCGACCGTGGCCAGATCAACGATGTGGCCATAATCGGCGGTCTTCACCTCGGCGTCGATCTTGAGCTGTTTCACCACATCGGTGACCCAGCCCGCGCCAAAGGATTCCCAAGCCAGCATCTCGGCCTTGCGGGCGCCCAGCATCGACCACATGGCCATTTCCACGGCCCCGGTGTCGGAGGCGGGAACGATGCCGATGCGGTAATCCTCGGGGATGCCGAGGATTTCGCGGGTGCCGTCGATGGCGGATTTGAGCTTGTCCTTGCCCACCTTGGCGCGATGCGACCGGCCCAGCGGGGCGTCGGACAGCATGTCGACAGAGAAATGGGGGATCTTGGCACAGGGGCCGGAAGAGAAGCGCGGATTGGCCGGGCGCGCAGCCGGTTGGGGTCTAGCCATGTATCCTAACCTTACAGATAGTCGCCCTTCGTTGGGGAAGGGTGTCCCGCCGCCGGGACTACGCCTGCCCCGGAAAAATAGCAAGTGAACATTGCACTAAGCCCGAACGTGCCCCTTCCCCTCAGCAGAACTTTGCGCGAACAAGCGGCGGCGATTGGCACAAATCTGGCACAGAAGGTTCGCGCTTTGTCTCGGACAAACCAACGAAAAACGCCGCTGCGGATGGTCCCCGCAACGGCGCTCAAATCGCTGAGAATGTCACACTCTCGCGGGCCAAGAATACCGCAAAACCGATCAAGTCGGCAATGTCGGAATTCGCGAAACCGGCACACAAGCGAATCGCCCGCGCAGTGGGATACGCCCTCACGCTGAACGACGAAGCCGCATGGCGCGCGCTTAGCTTCCTCCTTGCGCGATACCTGACCGAGGAGGAGCGCGCCGCGCTTGCCTTCTGCAGCCTCGAAAGCCTGCCAGACGATTTGGCCCATGATGCCGCGTCAGCGTCCATCTTCCGCATTCTGCATGGGGAGCCTCTGGCATGACCGCGCAGGAATTGGACGAGGTGCTGACCTTCCGCTGGCCCATCGTGATGCGCCGCGTGATGGCCGACGGGTCCGACGAATGGCTGAAAGGCTTCGTGCGATCCATCGCCCGGCACGGCAAGCGCCCGGCTTGGCGCCCCTCTCAGAAGCAAGAGCAGATCATGCGGCGGCTGGTGTCCGAACTGGGCACCGCACCCGAAGGGCTGAACGTGATCGAGGACTGAAACAAGAAAGCCCGCCGGTCGCAACGGCGGGCTTATGCGGCGTCTGGCTTTCACGGGTTAGCCGGGGGCGCCGCATCAAAGTGCTACCGGGATACGGGCCACAGCACAAGGGCAGCTATTCCGCCGCAGGCGGTCTCTCCAAGCCCTAAGGCCCCGCTGCCACCCTCACGGCGGCGAACATGGGAGAGCGGACCGAGCCGAGGGAAAGGCAGGTCTGGCCTAAGCGGCGGCCCGGCTCCGGTGAGCAGGCAAGATCGCGGTGGTCAGGGCGGGAGGCGGGGTTTCATCCCCTGCCGCAGTAACCCGCTTTCTGACCATCACAACGACCCTCTCCAATGAGCAGAGAGGCTTAGAGAGCAACGTTCGAACGTAGAGAGAGGCACGACGATGAAGGCACAAGACTGGCAGCACGTCTCAGAAGCCCTTGAGGATCTTGTTCAGCGCGTGCGGCGCCTCAGCCCTGACCACCGCAGGCCCGAGCGGTTCCACGAAGAGAAGAGCGAGATCGAGCACGATCTTCGGCAGCTGCGGCGGGTCCTTCCCAGGGCAAACGTATACGGGTCGGCACAGCGCATGAGTTTAGCCTACGCAAAGAATGCTAAGGGGTAAGAAATAATGAGGATTTTTACCGAACTTCCCTTGGACGGCAGGGCGGTTTCCCGCATCGGCGGGCGCGATCTTTGCGAACTTCTCGACCTGTCGTCCGGCGCGCTCACCGATCTGAAAAAGCGCGGCATCGCCGTGCATCTTGGCCATGATGCCTATGACCTTGAGGCCACCGTGAAAGCCTATGTCCAGCACCTGCGCGGCATCGCGGCGGGCTGGGGCACCGCCGATCAGGCAGTGCAGCTTACCGCCGAACGCGCGCGGCTCGCCAAGGAACAGGCAGACGCTCAGGCGCTCAAGAACGGTCTGGCGCGCGGGGAACTGGTGAAGGCTGACGAGGTGACGCGCACATGGGCCGAGGTGCTGCGCAAGGTCCGCGCCCGCATCCTCGCCGTTCCCTCGCGTGTTCGCAGCGCCCTGCCCCAACTCACGCCCGCCGATGTGGCAGCACTCGACCGCGAAATTCGCACCGCTCTGGAGGAACTGGCCCATGACAAGGCTGAGTGAGGTTCGGGCCGAGGCCCTGCGCGCGCTTCTGCCACCGCCGCGCCTGCGCCTGTCCGACTGGATCGAACAGGAAGTGCACCTGCCCGAAGGCGTGACCGCACAGCCCGGCCCGGTGCGCCTCTGGCCCTTTCAGCGTGAGATCGCAGACGCAATCGGGGATCCACTGATCGAGCGTGTCACGCTGGTGAAGCCGGTGCGCGTCGGGTTTACCACGCTTCTCAGCTCTGCCGTTGCAAGCTTCGTCGCCAATGACCCCGCCCCCATTCTCTGCCTGCTGCCCGCTGAGAGCGATTGCCGCGACTATGTGGTGTCCGACATTGAACCGGTCTTTGCCGCTTCCCCGGCTGTGGCCGAGGCGCTGAGCGGCGATCTGGACGAAGCCGGGCGCAACACGCTGCTGTCGCGCCGTTTCCCCGGCGGATCGCTCAAGGTGGTTGCCGCGAAGGCGCCGCGGAACCTGCGCCGGCACAACGTCCGGTTTCTGTTGATGGACGAGGTGGACGGCATGGCCCCCACCGCCGAAGGCTCGCCCCTGCTGCTGGCCGAACGTCGCACCCTGTCTTTCCCGGATCGCAAGATCGTTCTGGGATCGACCCCCGTGCACGAAGAAACGAGCCACGTCCTGCGCGCCTATGCGCAGTCCGACCAGCGGGTATATGAGGTGCCCTGCCCCGACTGCGGCGCCTTCTCAGAAATCACATGGGACCAGATCAGCTGGCCCGAGGGCGCGCCCGAGTCGGCCTTCTGGCGCTGCCCCCATTGCGCCGCACAGATCGAGGAACGGCATAAGCCCGCGATGATCGCGGCAGGCCACTGGCGCGCCACCCGGCCCGAGGTGCAGGGACACGCGGGCTTTCGCATGAATGCCCTGATTAGCCTTCACGCAAATGCCGCATGGGGCAAACTCGCGGTAGAATTTGCCGCCTCGAAAGACGATCCGACCACGCTGCAGACCTTCGTCAATACGATCCTTGCCCAAGGCTGGCGCAGCGACGGCGACGAACTGGACGAAACCAGCTTGGCCGCGCGCGCCGAACCCTTCGGGCTGGATCCGGTGCCCGCCGAGGTTCTGGCCCTGACCGTGGGCTGCGATGTGCAGCATGACCGGCTGGAACTGACCTATACCGGCTGGACCGAATCGGGCGCCATGCTGATCCTCGCCCATCGCGTGATCTGGGGCAGCTTCGAGGCGGACGAGACGTGGCACGATCTGGACGCCCTGCTAAGCGAACGCTTCCCGCACCAGCTGGGCGGCAGGATCGGCATTGACGCCGCCGCCATAGACGCGGGCGACGGCACCACCATGCACACCGTTACCAGCTTCTGCCGTGGCCGCACCGCGCGCAGGATCGCCGCGATCAAGGGCGCCCATGGCAACCGCCCGGTGATCGAACGCGCAGGCTCCAAGACCAAGACCGGCGCCCGGCTCTGGATTGTGGGGGTCGATACCGTGAAGGCGCAGCTGTTCGCCCGACTGCCCCGCGCCGGGCATGTGCGCTTTTCCGAAGCCCTGCCTGCCGTCTGGTATGAACAGCTCGCATCGGAACGCGCCGTGGTGCGGTATTCCAGAGGCCAACCGGTGCGCAGCTTCGAACGCATTCCCGGCAAACGCGCCGAGGCGCTGGATTGCACCGTCTACGCCGTCGCCGCGCGCCAGCTGGTCACGATCAACCCTGACACGCGGCGCGATGAACTCGGCCAGATGCAGCCTAGGACGAAACGGCCCGGCCCGGTGCTGCAGTCAAGCTGGATGCGGAGGACCTGAAAGAGCTCGCATTTAGATCCGCGTTAATCATCGCCGGTCGGACTTATAGATACAATAGCATCATAGGTCAAAAACAGAAAGACATTCGGCTTTGATCCAATTGGAAGATCACGCCTTACGATGACACCACCCTCCATCCTAAAAAAAATTGACCCAGAAATAACTTCACTTGTAATCAACTCGACATCAACCAATTTCCCCATAATGTAATGCCCTTTCCACTCAG
Source organism: Salipiger marinus (assembly GCF_035481585.1). NCBI lineage: Bacteria > Pseudomonadati > Pseudomonadota > Alphaproteobacteria > Rhodobacterales > Roseobacteraceae > Salipiger > Salipiger marinus. The sequence goes on from NZ_JAYKSL010000001.1 coordinate 80,714, forward strand.
CCAATCGAAGTACTGAAATAACTAAAACAAGCGACAGTCCAGCCATAAATGCAGAGAGCTTTCTTGAGCCTTTGGACTTTCGGTAATAATTAACAACAGCAGCAAAAATACCTGGAAGGTTTCTGAAGAAGCCCCCCTTCCTTAAATAGCTCCCCCGCCTTAAAGAGAAAATACCAGAAACTACATAAGCAGAATGCGTAACAAATTGAAATAAAACAAATTGTATAAAGAAAATAAGGACAAACCCTACACCACGGAAGATACCGAGATGAAGCACGGAGAAAGAAAGAAAGACCAAACCTCCAAGTATCAACATACTAAATTTTCGAAAACCATGTCTTAACTTAATTAAAAGGAAGAAATGACGTCTATATTTTCGAAAATAAGAAACATGTCTCAAACTAAGGATACCGATAGAAAATGATGAAGCGCAAAAAGAAAACAGCTTAACTATTGCTACAGAAACGATGATTTGACCTACAATCTCCAGACCTGCACTAACTATCGCGGTACCGTCAATCATAGCTGTAATTTGGCGAGGCATAGAGAAAGCACGCGCCCAGAAGTATAGCGAGAACATCGATAGAGCAGAAAGCACAGAAACGACTACCTGCAACGAAATACTGTTTCTAATCTGATGTAAAATAACATTAAGCCTTGGCACGAACTCCCGCCCCCCCGCCATTAGCCGGAATGAAAGTAATCCCTTCTTGCTCGAAGGCGGCTTGCAATCGCCGCAGGGTCTCCGCCTGCCCTCCAGACTGTCCGTTTTCAAAGCGACTAATGGTCATCGCTGACACGCCAGATAAGCGGGCAACGTCGCGCACGCCCAACCGCAACGCTGCTCGTGCCATGCGGCACTGCTCAGGTGTTATCATGGTATCCAAAACTGTTGACAGGGTATTCATTTCATGGTTTTGAATACAGTGTAATCATTCCTGCAATCCGAGACAACGGAGCAACTGATGCCGAACCCCGTTCTGGCAGCCGCCCACGGCTTGCCTTCTGTCCGCTTGACCGAAATTCACGACTGCCTCGTGCTGGCCTTGGACGCGACCGAGCGTCCTGACGGTTACAGCCAGACAGACCGGGAGGCGCGCAGCTACATGCGCACCGCCCTGCGCCACACAGAGCGCCTTCTCAGCGACCGCTGACCAAAACCCCAAGGGAGGAAAACCGATGAAACGCCTAAACCTCGCCTGCGGGACCGGAGGAGCGCTGTCCCGCCGCGCCCTTCTGACCGCCCTGCCCGCCAGCACCGCCGCCCTAGCTGTGCCGTCGATAGCACCGGCAGCGCCCGAAGATCCGATGATGCCGCTTTACCGGCAATGGATGGAAGCCCGCCGGGACTGGCTTGCACTGGTAACCGCGCCCGGAAACGAAAACTGGGATGACCCTAGATCGCTTGAGGCGCGGGACAGGGAACATGCCGCCGAAGCCGGGATGCTTACACTCACCGCCACGTCGCTGGAGGGGATCGGCGCGCTTGCTGCGCTGACATGGGACTACATCAGCCCTGCCTGCATCGACCCTGTCGAGTTCGCCGAACGGGCGCAGTCCCTCGAATGCCGCGCTGTCATGGCGATCTGGCGCGCCTGCACAGGGCTGGACGGCTATCCGATAACGTAGGGGCTTCTGCCAGACCAGCAGCCTCTCACCCCGGTTGCAAACGCGGCAGACATGAGGTGGATAGGGCTGCCTTGACAGATTGTCAGGAGGACGGCAGATTGCCTCCTGACGATTTGTCAGAACAGGATCGGACCAATGATCGACACCACAGAACTTTGCCAAGGTTTAGGGATCAGCCGAAGCAGGCTAGACCAGTGGATTTCGCGCGGCTTTCTGAAACCGGAGCGTCCCCCGGTGCCGGGCGGCCCTCGCATGTGGGACCTTGCCGACACGATGCGGGCAGCAATCACAAAAAACCTGTTCAACCAAGGGATCAAACTTTCGGCTTGGGGCAGCGCGGAAAAGGAAACCGTTCTCGCATCGCGCCTCGCCAACCTGCACGGCCTGCACAACTCGCAAGCTGTTCTGGCGCTTTTCGCGGATTTCGCTGGAGGGCCGATCCGCAAGCGTATCCTTCCCGCGTCCGAAGTCCCGTCACTCCTTTGCCAAGAAACGACTTCGTTCTTGCTGCTGATAAATCTGGACAAGCTGGAGGCGGAATTGATCGCCAAGTTTCCGGCACTTGCTTGATGCAGACCCGCCAAGTCCTTCGCGCGGCGCAACGCGGCCTCGCCAAGCTGTTTCGCCGCTCCGGCATTGAGGCGGGGTCTGGCGGGCGCCGTTGGGAGGGCGCGGCCCTGCTGACGGCGCCCCAGACCTCGACCCTTGCCGCCAGAGGCGCGGCACAGGCGCGCGCGGGGGCGCAGTATCTCAATAACCCGCACGGGCAGCGGATCGTGGAAAGCTGGGTTTCTGCCATGGTCGGCAAGGGCTGGCAGGTGCGGTCCCTGCATCCGGATAAATCCACCGCCCGCGCCTTGAATGAGGCTTTCGAGGCTCTGACACAGCCGGTCCTGACGCTGGCCGCACGCTGCCTTGTCCGCGACGGGGAAGCCTTTCTCCGGATCCACATCACCGACGATGGCGAAATCCGGGTCAAGCCGGTGCCTGCGGAACAGGTTGACCCGAGCATTCACCGCGATCTTGGCGGCGGCGCCCGCATCGTGGCGGGGGTCGAATTTGATGCGCAGGACGAAGTGACTGCTTACCATATCCTGCCCGAAGCCCCCGGCACCCCGTTTGTCACCTATGGCCCCGCCGTGCGTGTTCCCGCGCGCGATGTGCTGCACGTCTTTGACCGGCTCTTTCCGGGGCAGGTGCGCGGCCTGTCGTGGCTGGCGCCTGTCCTGCTGAAACTGCGGGACCGCGACGAAGCGTCCGACGCCCTTCTGATGCTGATGAAAACCGCCAGCCTGATGACCGGATATGTCCGTGACCTCGACGGCAGCCTTGCCGGATTCGACGGAACGACAGACGGCTATACGCTGAACGTCGCGCTTGAACCGGGCGCCATGCGCATCCTGCCCCAAGGCGCAGACGTGACCTTTTCCAATCCGGGGCAAGGTCTCACGCAAGCGGTGGAGTTTCTGCGGGCGCAGGATCGCGAGATTGCGACGGGGGTAGGGCTGACCTTTGAGGCCCTGACCGGCGATCTGACACAGACCAACTACAGCTCCGCCCGCGTCGGGCTTCTGGAGTTTCGCCGCCGCGCCGAAATGATGCAGCGCAACCTGATCGAGGGCGCGATCCTGCGCCCGCTCTGGCGCCGCTGGATCGAGATCCGCGCGATTGCTGGACAGCTGGACGTGCCCGGCCCTGACCTGACCGACTTTCTCGCGGTGCGCTTCGTCCCGCCCGGCTGGCAGTGGGTCGACCCCAAGAACGAGGTAGAGGCAGACGTTCGCGCGATCGACGCGGGGCTGAAAAGCCGGGCCGAGGTGGTCGCAGGCCGGGGCCGCGACATCGACGAACTAGACGACGAAATCGCCCGCGATGCCGGGCGCAACCAAGGGAGCGCCCCCGCGTGAGCCTACATCTTCGCAGTCTCAGCCCCAGCCCCAGCACGGTCGACCCCGTGGCCCGCACCGTGGAAGCGATTGTCTCCACGGGCGCAGATGCCCCCCGCGCAGGCTATGTGGAGCGGCTGGACCTGACTGGCGCCGATCTGTCCCGGCTGATCGGCGCGCCGGTGCTGGACGCCCACAGATCGGCATCGACCCGTGACCAGCTGGGGGTAATCGAAGCGGCAGAGCTGCGGCGCGAAGGCATTTGGGTGCGGATGAAGTTTCGCAGCAACCCCGCCGCCGCCGCCGTTCTGTCCGACATTCAGGACGGCACGCTGCGCGGCCTGTCCATCGGCTACCAAGTGAACGACTGGCAAGAGCGGCGCGACGGAAGCCGCCTTGTCCGCACCGCCAAACGCTGGACGCCGGTTGAGGTGTCCCTTGTTCCCGTCCCGGCAGATCCGGGCGCCCACTTTCGTAATGGAGATCCGGCAATGCCCGACAATGCACCGCCCGAGGGCGAAACCCTCACCCCGACCCCGCCGCCGACCATGACGCGCGCGCAGATCAATGTGGAGATTCGCAGCATCGCGGAAACCGCCGGTCTGTCGCGCGCATGGGCGGATGAACAGATCGACGCCGAGGTGACGCCCGAAGATGCCCGCCGGGCAGCCTTCGAGGCGATGCAGCGGCGCAGCGCCACCACGGCAACCCGCACCACCCGCGCGACGATCACTGCCGATCACACCGACCCGGCAGTGATCGCCACAAGGGCGGGTGAGGCACTGTTTGCCCGGTCGCATCCCGACCACCAGCTGACCGACGCGGCCCGCCCCTATGCGAACTTTTCGTTCGTGGATCTGGCGCGCGACTGTCTGCAGCGATCCGGCGGCAGCTTCACCGGGCTTGCCGCTGATACGGTGATCACGCGGGCGCTGCACACCACCTCAGATTTTCCGCTGATCCTTGGCGATGCCGTCAACCGGGAACTGCGCCGCGCCTATGAGGCCGCGCCCTCTGCCGTTCGCCAGGTCGCCCGGCAGACGACTGCCCGCGATTTTCGCGCCAAGCGCGCTCTGCAATTCGGCACCGGCCCGGACCTGAAAAAGGTTGGTGAAAGCGGTGAATTTCAGCGCGGCACCATCCAAGAGGCCGCAGAGGGTTACAGCGTCGAAACCTTCGGACGTATCTTCGCCATTTCCCGGCAGGCACTTGTGAACGATGATCTGGGCGCCTTCACCCAAATCCCGGCCAAGCTGGGCGATGCCGCGCGGGCATTTGAGGCGCAGCAGCTGGTGGACAAGCTGACCGAGAACCCCGCCATGAGCGACGGAATCGCCGTCTTTCATGCTGACCACCACAACCTGACCGCAGCCTTTGCAGACCCCAGTCTGGCAAGCCTTGCGGCAGGACGGCTCGCGATGCGCAGGCAGAAGGGCTTGGCGGGTGAGCTTATCAATGCTGCCCCGCGCTTTGTGGTTGTGCCCCCGGAACTGGAAGTGGCGGCGGAACAGGCGCTTGCAGAGATCGCGGCAACCAAAACCGCAGACGTGAACCCCTTCGACAATCTCACGCTGCTGGTGGAGGCCCGTCTGACCAATGCCGAACAGTGGTATATCACCGCTGATCCGGCCACGATTGACGGCCTCGAATACGCCTACCTTGAAGGCGCGCCGGGACCGCAGGTCGAAACCCGCCAAGGCTTCGAGGTGGACGGGGTGCAGATGAAGGTCCGGCTCGACTTTGGGTGCGGCTGGATCGACCATCGCGGATGGCACCGGGTAGGCTGATGCCGATCAGCCGCACAGAACTGGAGTCCCTGCGCGACGAACTGGTGCGAGCGCGCGCATCGGGGCTCCGGGTTGTCATGTATGACGGCCACCGCACCGAATATGGAAGCGACGCCGAGATGGCTTCTGCGATTGCAGACCTCGAACGGCGCATTGCGGCGGACGGGGGCAAGCGCCCCCGCCGCGTCACCTTCAAATCCTCGAAAGGCTTTTGAGATGAGGAACTTTCTGCATTCCGGCAACTTCCTGACGTTCACGGCAGAGGACACCGTGACCGCAGGGCAAGGCGTCATGCAAGGCGCGCTTTTCGGCATCGCCACGATCCGCGCCGCCGTTGGGGAGAATTTTGAAGCCGCCTTGACCGGCGTCTTTGACCTGCCGAAAGCAACAGGCGCGCTGACCAAAGGACAGAAGGCCTATTGGGACGCCAGCGCAAACAATGTGACCGGCACGGCCACGGGTAACGCCCTGATCGGCGCGGCAACCGAGGCCGCGACCACCGACGCGCCGACCGTTGCCGTCCGCCTCAATGGCGTAGCGCAGGCCTGACGACACCGGGCGCCCGCCCTACGCTGGCGCCCCCACTGACCCCGGAAGCAGACGATGCAAGGCAACCCCGACATTCTGCCAGCATACACCACCCCGGCCGAGCTTGCCGCTCACTTGGGGGTGCCCGAGCGAACCCTGCGCAGCAAGCTGCGGGAGATCGGCGCGTTTGCGAAACTTGGCAGGAACATGGTCATTTTTCCCGAGCATGTCGAAGCCCTAAAGGAGGCGATGCGATGCCCCTCAAACTCTATCGGCGCGGCAAGGTCTGGCACTACCGAGGGACCGTTGCCAACCGGCGACTACGAGGCTCTACGGGCGCGCAGGACAAAGCAATCGCGCAGAGGATCGCGGCAGAAGTCGAAAACAGGGCTTGGCGAAGTCACCTCGATGGACCGGCAACGCATGTGACCATGGCACAAGCAGCAATCGCATATCGTGAGGCGGGCAAGGCCACGCGGTTTCTGGAAGAGATCGAAGACCACTGGAAAGATACACCGATCCGGGAAATCACCGGAGAGGCGGTGCGGCTGTCCGCGCGGAAAATCTATCCGCATGTGTCCCCCGCGACGTGGAACAGGCAGGTTTTGACGCCCACAAAGGCAATCATCAACTATGCCGCCGAACTGGGTTGGTGCAGCCCTATCCGCATAAGAAAGTTTGACCACGATCCGGCACAGAAGGCCCCGGCAACGCTAGAATGGGTCAACGCTTTCGCGACCCAAGCGACCAAGGACAGACTGCCGCATCTTGCCGCGCTATGCTTGTTCATGTTCGGCACCGCCGCACGGATCAGTGAAGCCCTCCGCTTGCAGTGGAAGGATGTAGACCTGTCGAAGGGCACTGCCCGCCTATATGGATTCAAGCCTAAGCCGTGGGCACGCATCGCGCACATGCCCCCGCGTGTCGTCGCTGCGCTCGCCAACATTCCCAGCAATCGGGATCCGGAGAACACGGTTTTCGGATATGCGGAACGCAGCTCTGCCGCCAAGGTCTGGGCGAACGTCGCCAAGCGCGCAGAAATCGCGAACTTGTCGCCTCACTGCTGCCGACACGGCTTTGCAACTACAATGCTGCGCGCAGGCTATGACGTGGCCACCATCGCGAAGCGTGGCGGCTGGAAAGACGCTGCAACCGTCCTGCGCACATATTCTCATGCGCTTGACGATGTGACCGTGACTGATGCGATTTTTGGCACGGATTTGGCACAAAATGAGAGCGCGCCAAATCTAAGCGACCGTAAAGAAAGGAGAATATCAAAATGAACCAAGCCCTTCGTTGGGGAAGGGTGTCCCGCCGTGGGGGATACGCTGCCCCCTGCGGGCTGGCAAGCCGGATTCTGCGCGCGATGCGTCGCATTTGCGCAATCACCGCGCGGGCCTGACGCCGATCGGAAACTCCTGTGCCGGAACGCGGCGGCGCGGGTCAGTCGCGCCGGTCCATCCGTTCTTCGATGGCGCGCAGGCGGCGGATCACCTCGTCGCGGTAATCATCGGTGGCGGCGTTGCTTTCGGCCTGATGCGCGTCCTGCATGGAATTGACGATCAGACCCACCACAAGGTTGACCACCGCGAAGGTGGTCACAAGGATGAAGGGCACAAAGAACATCCACGCCTCGGGATGCACCTCCATCACCGGGCGCACGATGCCCATGGACCAGCTTTCCAGCGTCATGATCTGGAACAGCGTATAGGCGGAAATGCCCAGCGTGCCGAACCAGTCGGGGAAGCTGTCGCCAAACAGCTTCGTCGCCATGACCGAGGCGATGTAGAAGATCACCCCCATCAGCAGGAACACCGAGGCCATGCCCGGCAGGGCCGATAGGAAACCTTCGACCACGCGGCGCAGCGTCGGCGCGATGGACACGACGCGCAAGAGCCGCAGGATGCGCAGCGCTCGCAGCACCGCCAGCCCCTGCCCCGCCGGCACCAGCGACACGGCGACGATGACAAAATCGAAGATGTTCCAGCCGGAGCGGAAAAAGGCCCCGCCCCGCGCAAGGATCTTGGCGGCAAGCTCGACCACGAAAATGGCAAGGCACAGCAGATCCAGCGCAAGGATCAGTCCCCCCGCCGCCGCCATCGCCTGATCCGAGGTTTCAAGCCCAAGGATCACCGCGTTGAACAGGATCACCCCAAGGATCGTGTGACGCACAAGCGGGGTCTCAAGCTGGGCATCAAGGCGGGCACGAAAGGACATGGAAGCTCCTGTTGTTGCGCCGCCTATGTGGCGTGGCCCCTCCGGCGGCGCAAGGCGGACCACGCCCCGGCATCTTGATTTTCCTCGAAATCGGGCGCAGCTTTCGGGGATGAACAGTCTTACCCCGCTTTCCGGTCCCGGGACCGAGGTCGTGGCCTTTCACCGGACCGAACTGGCCGTGATCCTGTCGCTTTACGGGCGCATGGTCGCCGCCGGGGAATGGCGGGATTACGGCATCTCCTCGCTGAAGGAGGTGGCGATCTTTTCGGTGTTCCGGCGCACGGCGGAATATCCGCTGTATCGGATCGAAAAGCGCCCGAAGCTGCGCAGCCGTCAGGGCGAATATGCCGTGTTCGGCATGGAAGGTCAGGTGCTGAAACGCGGGCACGACCTGAAGACCGTGCTCCGCGTGCTGGAGCGCAAGCTGATCCGCCCGGTGGACTAGCCCCCGGGCGGCATGTGTCAGGCGGGCTGGGCCACCATGGCGCAGAGCAGTTCAAACATGATCGTCACACCCAGAAACGCCGTGCCGCCGCTGCTGTCGAAGGGCGGCGAGACTTCGACCAGATCGGCGCCCGCGATGCTGACGCCGGTCAGTTCGCGCACCACCTGCAGCGCCTGATAGCTGTTCGGACCGCCGATTTCCGGCGTGCCGGTGCCGGGGGCGAAGGTCGGATCGACAAAATCGATGTCATAGCTGACATAGGTGGGCGCGCTGCCCACGATCTCGCGCGCCTCGGCCATCACGTCGGCCACGCCGCGGGCGTGGAATTCCTCGATCGGGATGATGCGGATGCCCACGGCCTTGGCGAAATCCCGGTCCTCGCTGTCATACATCGGGCCACGGATGCCGATCTGCACCACGCGCTTCGGATCCAGCAGGCCTTCCTCCACCGCGCGGCGGAAGGGCGTGCCGTGGGTGAATTTGAACCCGCCGAAATAGCTGTCCCACAGGTCGGTATGGCTGTCGAAATGGATCATGCCCAAGGGCTTTGCCTTGCCCAGAGCCCGCAGCACCGGCAGCGAGACCAGATGATCGCCGCCCCCGGTCAGCGGCTGGATCCCCGCCGCCACCACCTTGTCGTAAAAGGCGGTGATCCGCTCCATGCTGTCCTGCAGATCGGCGGGGTTCGGCCCCACATCGCCCAGATCAGCGCAGGCCGCAGCCTCGAACGGGCGGATGCCCGACACGGCATGCTGCGCGCGGATCATGGTGGAATAGTCGCGCAGCTGGCGCGGACCATGGCGCGGGCCGGGGCGGTTGGTGGTGCCGCTGTCCCATGGCACGCCGACAAGCCCGATCTCGACCTCGGAAAACCGGGCATGGTCGGGCTGCACCAGCGGCAGCCGCATGAAGGTGGGGATCCCCGCAAAGCGCGGCAGATCCATGCCGGAGACGGGGTGAAAGAAAGGATCGCTGGTCATCAGAGGACTCCGGTCAGGCGGGCATGGCGGGTCACGGCCCCGCCGCCCGTGGTTTCGATGCGGGACAGGGCGGGGGCCAGCGGTTCGCGCGCCACCGCCATGTGAAAGGCATTGGCATGCAGCAGGGTCTGCGGATCGGAAACCAGCGCCACATGGCCCTTCCAGAACAGCAGATCGCCGCGTTCAGGCGCGCTGCCCGCAGGCAGGGTCTGCCCCAGCGCTGCCTCCTGCTGGTCGCTGTCGCCGGGACAGGGCAGGCCGCAGGCCAAGAGCGCCGCCTGCACCAGCCCGGAACAGTCGATCCCCAGTGCCGAATTGCCGCCCCAGAGATAGGGCGTGCCCAGCAGGCGCTGCGCCACGGCAACGGGATCGGTCTCGGGGGTCTCGATCGGGGCCAGATGTCTCTCCGGCACCCAGCCCGCCTGCGTCTGGCAGAACCGGTCCTGCCGCGCAGTCACGCGGACCCGCGCGCCAAGGCTCAGCAGCAGCCGGTCGGGCGATTTCAGGTCAGGATCGCGATAGGCATGGGTGGCCCGGCTGCTGACGCGATGCGTGGCCTTGCAGGCCGGGGCCAGCGCCGCCTCCGCGACATAGCCCACATAGCCATCCGCCTCGGCCCGGACGAAGGCAAAGCCCTGATGCCTGTCATAGACGGTCAGCGCCGCGCCATGCAGAAGCTGCCGGTCCCGCGCGCCCTCCGGCGCGCGCAGCAGATCGGTCACCGCCGCGCCAAGGCTGGCGGGCTGGCCCTGCTCATAGCGGGGGGCGGTCACCTGATCGCGCAGATGCGCGGCGGCCACCCGGCCATTGGCAGGCAGCAGACGACGGTCTGTCACAGGCCCAGCACCTCTGGCAGGGCGGCGAGGATGGCGCGCGGCCCCTGCCCCAGCCCGCCCTTGGGGCGGGCCGTCGCGGGGGCGGGCTGCCACGAATAGATGTCGAAATGCGCGTAACGCGGCGTGTCGGTGACAAAGCGGCGCAGGAACAGCGCGGCGGTGATCGACCCGGCCATGCCGCCTGCGGGGGCGTTGTCCAGATCGGCGATGCCCGGCTCGATCTTTTCCTCGTAGGGATCCCAGAACGGCATGCGCCAGACCGGATCCGCCGCCGGGCCGGAGGCACGGGACAGCGCCGCCGCAAACGCCTCGTCTCCGGTGTAGAACGGCGCCAGATCCGGCCCCACCGCCACCCGCGCGGCGCCGGTCAGCGTCGCCATGGACAGCAGCAGATCGGGCTTTTCCTCATCCGCAAGCGCCAGCGCGTCGGCCAGCACCAGCCGTCCTTCGGCATCGGTGTTGTTGATCTCCACCGTCAGACCCTTGCGCGAGGTCAGGATGTCCTGCGGGCGGAAGGCGCTGCCAGAGACCGAGTTTTCCACCGCCGGGATCAGCACGCGCAGTTGCACCGGCAGATCCAGCGCCATGATCGACCGCGCCAGCCCCAGCACATTGGCGGCGCCCCCCATGTCCTTTTTCATCAGCCCCATGGAGGCGCCGGATTTCAGGTTGAGCCCGCCCGTGTCGAAACACACGCCCTTGCCCACCAGCGTCAGCCGCGGACCGCGCGTGCCCCAACGCAGGTCAATGAGCCGCGGCGCGCGCGGGCTGGCACGGCCCACCGCGTGGATCATCGGGAAATTCTGCTCCAGCAGCGCGTCGCCGGTGGTCACCTCGATCGCCGCGCCGAACTGCGTGGCAAGGCTGCGCGCCACCGCCTCCAGCTCTTCGGGGCCCATGTCAGAGGCGGGGGTGTTGACCAGATCGCGGATCAGCGCCTCGGAGGCGGCCAGCGTTTCGATCCGGGCCGCATCAACGCCCTCGGGGGCGACAAGCTGCGGCATCTCGGGCACCCGGCCCGCGTAACGGGCAAAGCGGTAGCCCGCCAGCAGCCATCCCAGCGCCTCCTCCTCGATGCGGCCGCCGGGCAGGTTGTTGGCGATGCGCCAAGGGCCCTGCCCCAGCCGCCCCACCGCACCTGCCAGCGCAAAGCGCCCGCGCCGCCGCGCCGCTTCGGTGCCATACCCCATCAGACCCGCCACGGGCCGACCGTCCGGGCCGGGGATCATCAGCGCGCTGCCCAGATCCGCCTGAAAGCCGTTCGCCGCGACCCATGCGCGGGTGGCCTCGGGCTGATCCTCCAGCCACGCCTCCAGTCCGGCGGGCTCCAGCACATGCAGCGGCAGCGCGTCGGATCCGGCGGGGGCAAAGGTCAGGGTCATGGCGGAGGCTCCTTCTGGGACGTCAGCGCAGAGCCTAACCGAGCCTGCGCCACTCGCAAGGGGATCCGGTCAGACCGACAGATCCTGCAGATCCCAGAGCGCGTAAAGCGAGCTTTCCCCCATCCGCACCATCCGCGCCAGCGTCGCCGACAGGGCCACGCCATCGCCATCATCGATGCACTGCACCACGTCGCGGCTGATGCGGCTGAGCCCGCTCATGCCGATCTGTTCCGCGATCCGGCCAAGCGCCCGGGTGCATTTGCGCATCTCCGGCCAGTCGCCCTGCGTGAACAGCCGGTCGGCATGGCCCAGCCGGCAGGCCAGTTCTTCCATCGCCCGGCACACGACATTTTCACCTTCCTGCGGCCCGAGCCGGGCAAAAAGCTGTTCCAGCCGCTCCGGGTCGAGCCCGGCCTTTTCGCAAGGAGACAGCACCGCAACCTGTTCCACCACACGCATCCCCATGATCCGCCCCCACGGCCTGCCCTGAGTAGCGCCCCGAAGTTCCCAAAACCTTAGGCGCACAGCGTTTCTTCTCTCGAATTCCTGCCGAATTGCGCGTAATCCAAAAGCCGTGACGGCGCGTGGAGGTTCGTGATGCAGCATGCCAAACCCCTTCCCACCTATCTGGCCCAGCGGTTCCATGGCTGGAAGGCGACAAGCTATGCGGAGAATGCCGCATGGTATCGACGCCTGTCCTCCGAAGGACAGCACCCGCGGGCCATGGTCATTTCCTGCTGTGACAGCCGGGTGCATGTGACCTCGATCTTTGGGGCGGATACCGGGGAATTCTTCATCCATCGCAACATCGCCAACCTTGTGCCGCCTTACCTGCCCGACGGGCAGCAGCACGGCACCTCTGCGGCGGTGGAATATGCGGTCACCGCGCTGAAGGTCGCGCATGTGATCGTGATGGGTCATTCCGGCTGCGGCGGGGTGAAGGGCTGTCTGGACATGTGTTCCGGCAACGCCCCGCATCTGGAGGAGAAATCCAGCTTCGTCGGCCGCTGGATGGACATCCTGCGCCCCGGCTATGAACGGGTGAAGGATCAGGAGGAAGACCGCCGCGCCGCGCTGCTGGAGCGTGAGGCCGTGGTGGTGTCGCTGGAAAACCTGATGACCTTCCCCTTCGTGCGCTCCGCCGTGGAGGCGGGGGACATGTCGCTGCACGGGCTCTGGCACGAAATCGGCGGCGGCGCGCTGGAATGCTACGATCCCAGAACGGGCGGCTTCGTCGCAGTCTGATCCTGCGACAGCGGCAGAGGCAATGGGCCCGCGCCGCGCGGCCCGTCGGGGGCGTATTGGGGCAGCGCGGCGCGGACCTTTCGGTTCAGCCCGAAGGCTGTTCCGATCCCGGACCATGGCACGGCGTCACGCCGACCCGTGCCTGGGATTGTTCTGAAAGACCACGGCAAGACGCGGAGCGGGGCGCACCCCTCCGCGGCAGACCACCAGCCCGGCCCCCGGAGAGAGACGGGCGCCGGACCAGCGGTCTAGAAGGACAGGCGCAGACGCCGCAGCGTGCGGGTCAGCATGTCCTGCACCGGGCGCGGGTGACGTCTCCGGCTCAGCATGTCCCGCGCGGCCAGTGCCACGATGCGGCGGCCACGGGCAATGTCGGTGAGATCGATCATCATGTCTTGGTCTTCTCCTTCGCGGGAACGGGCTCTGGTCCCGCAGGTCTAACATTCCCGCAGGCCCCGCCCCAGCCCGGCGCCGCATAGGCCCCGCGCTCTGCCGCAGAGAAGCGACTATCCCAAAGCGCAGGGCGCCCAAGACAAAGGCCCGCCTCCTGCCGGAGACGGGCCCTGCATCTGTCATGACCGACGGGTCAGCCTTTTTTCAGCGCCTTCTGGCCCAGAACCTCGGCGATCTGCACCGCGTTCAGGGCGGCGCCCTTGCGCAGGTTGTCGGACACGCACCACAGGTTCAGACCGTTATCCAGCGTGGAATCCTGACGGATGCGGCTGATATAGGTGGCGAAATCGCCAACACATTCCACCGGCGTGATGTATCCGCCATCCTCGCGCTTGTCGATCACCATGATGCCGGGCGCCTCGCGCAGGATGTCGCGCGCCTCGTCCTCGTCAAGGAATTCCTCGAATTCGATGTTCAGCGCCTCGGAATGGCCGACAAACACCGGCACGCGCACGCAGGTCGCGGTCAGCTTGATCTTGGGGTCGAGGATCTTCTTGGTCTCGGCCACCATCTTCCACTCTTCCTTGGTCGAGCCGTCTTCCATGAAGACGTCGATATGCGGAATGACGTTGAAGGCGATCTGCTTGGTGAACTTGCTCGGCGGCACGTCGGACACGGGGTTGTAGACCGCCTTGGTCTGGTCCCACAGCTCGTCCATGCCCTCTTTGCCCGCGCCGGACACCGACTGATAGGTGCTGACCACCACGCGCTTGATCCGGGCGCGGTCATGCAGCGGCTTCAGCGCCACGACCATCTGCGCGGTGGAGCAGTTGGGGTTGGCGATGATGTTCTTCTTGGTATAGCCCAGCACCGCGTCGGCGTTGACCTCGGGCACCACCAGCGGCACGTCGGGGTCGTAGCGATAGAGCGACGAGTTGTCGATCACCACGCAGCCCGCGCCTGCGGCCTTGGGCGCATATTCCTTCGTGGCGTCAGAGCCGATGGCGAACAGCGCCATGTCCCAGCCGGTGAAGTCGAATGTGGCCAGATCCTGGGTCTTGAGCGTCCTGTCGCCAAAGCTCACCTCGGTTCCCAGCGACCTGCGCGACGCAAGCGCCGCGATCTCGTCCACCGGAAATTCGCGCTCGGCGAGGATGTTCAGCATTTCGCGGCCCACGTTCCCCGTGGCGCCCACTATGACGACCTTGTAGCCCATGTGATCTGGCTCCCTTCGTTACTGCCGCCGCCGGGTGAATCCCGGCTTCGGACAAGCGCGGGTCATACCCCATGCCGCCCGGCGGCGGAAGGCCCGATTGGCCCCAAACCCCACTTGACGCGTCAGATCGGGCGCCCCGAAGCGCCGGAAAGACAGGGTCAGGAATTCCTGCCGTCCGGCCTTGGCTGTATCTTCCTGCTGCAATTCATGGCATGAAGACGTCAGGATCGGAGAAAACCCGCCCATTTGTGCAGGTGCAGCATCTCGGTCCTTGTCCATAGTTTGGGCAGACGATTACACAGGATGTGATTTTGCTCGCCAATCAGGCAGAATGTATGACGCAGCGCCCACACCTCAGACGTTCAAGGTCCAAAGGCCGCGCTGGTTTCGGTTTAATGGTCAGGCGACTCCGGTCGCGAAGGACAAGACACATGTTTTACCGGCTTGTCACAACCCTAACGCGCACCCAGAAAGAAATCGTCTTTGTCGGTTTCGACGTGGCGATGGTGGCGCTGGCGATGTTCGCGGCGCTGGTGCTGAACGCGACGGTCCGCACGGATCTGTCCATGGCAATGGCGCTGCTGCCGCTGATCGGCGCGCTGATGGCGGTGGGGGGCGTGATCTCGTGGCGGCTGGGTCTGCCCCGGATCAAGCTTGCCGCCTATGAGACGCGCGGCATCACACGCACGGCATTTTTTGCGGCCCTGACAGGGGTTGCGGGATTTGTGCTGGATTCCCTGATCGCCCCGCCGCTGCCGCCTGCGGTCTATTTCATCTTCACCACGCTGCTGCTGGTGTTCTGCGCGACGTGGCGCATCCTTGCCCTGCACGCCACCATCCAGATCTACCGCAAGGGCGCTCTGCGGATGCGGGTGCTGATCTATGGCGCGGGCCAGACCGGCCAGCAGCTTGTGGCCGCCCTGCGCCATGACGATGCGATCGAGCCGGTGTGTTTCGTCGACGACAACCCCACATTGCAGTCGCTGGTGATCTCGGGCCTGCGGGTTCATGCCCCCTCGACCATCAAGGATCTGATCGCCAGCAAGGGCATCGACCGCGTGGTGCTGGCCATGCCGTCGATCCGTCAGCCGGAACTGGCGCGAATCGCCCACCGCCTGCGCAGCATCGGCTGCGAGGTGCATGCCCTGCCCTCTTTCGCGGAACTGGTCGGCGAGGGCGAACTGAAAAAGCGCGTGGCCCCGGTGTCGCTGGACGATCTGCTGGGCCGCAACCGTCTGGAAAGCGAACTGCCCGGCGTCAGCCATGCCTATACCGGGCGCCGCATCCTGATCACCGGCGCGGGCGGGTCCATCGGATCCGAACTCTGCCGCCAGCTGATCGGCTGCAAACCCGACTGCATCGTGCTGCTCGATCACAGCGAACTGGCGCTCTACAACATCGACAAGGAACTGCGCGACCTGTCCGAAGGCCTGACCATCGCGCCGGTGCTGGGATCGGTGCTGGACGAGCCGCTGATGACCCAGCTTCTGGCAGAATACCGCATCGATGTCGTGCTGCACGCCGCCGCCTACAAGCACCTGCCGCTCGTCGAAAGCAACGTCATCTCCGGCATGCGCAACAACGTGCTGGGCACCAAGGTCATCGCCGAAGCCGCGCGCGATGCCGGGGTGGAACGGTTCATCCTCGTCTCCTCCGACAAGGCGGTGCGGCCCACCAATGTCATGGGCGCGTCGAAACGTCTGGCCGAACTGATCGTGCAGGATCTGGCCACGCGCAGCGCCGACACCCGGTTTTCCATGGTGCGCTTCGGCAATGTGCTGGGATCCTCAGGCTCGGTCATTCCGCTGTTCGAAGAGCAGATCGCCCGTGGCGGCCCGGTAACGCTGACCGATTCCCGCGTCACGCGCTATTTCATGACCATCTCCGAAGCCGCCCGGCTGGTGCTGCTGGCCGGATCCTTCGCCCGGGGCGGCGATGTCTTCGTGCTGGACATGGGCAACCCGGTGCCGATCCGCAAACTGGCCCGGCAGATGATCGAAGGCGCGGGCTACACCGTGCGCGACGTCCGCAACCCCGATGGTGACATCGAAATCAAGATCACCGGCCTGCGCAGCGGCGAGAAGCTGCACGAGGAACTGCTGATCTCTCCGGACATGCTGACCACGCCGCATCACAAGATCCTGCGCGCGCAGGAAGGTTATCTGTCGGAATTCGAGGTGGCGACGGCGGTCAAGGATCTGCGCCACGCCATCACCACCCGCGACGAGGCGCTGGCCCGCGCCATCATCGCGCGCTGGGTGGAACGCGGCGAAAAAGACCCGGTCCGCGCCGAGGAAAAGCAGACCGTCTGACCCGGCGGAGGGGCGGCAACCCGCCCCCCCCAATGGTCGCGCCTCAGCGCCCGGGAATGTCATCGCGCGGCGGCGCCGGATCCCATTCTTCGATCACATGCACCGCCTCCTGCGCGGTTTCCACGAAGCGGAACAGGTCCAGATCCTCGGGGCTGATGGTGCCCGCCTCGCTCAGCGCCTCCCAGTTGATGATGCGCTCCCAGAACTCCCGCCCGAACAGCAGGAACGGCACCCGGTCCATGCGCCCGGTCTGGATCAGGGTCAGCGCCTCGAACAGCTCGTCCAGCGTGCCGAACCCGCCCGGAAACACGCAGACCGCCCGCGCCCGCATCAGGAAATGCATCTTGCGGATGGCGAAGTAATGGAAGTTGAAACACAGATCCGGCGTCACATAGACGTTGGGCGCCTGTTCATGCGGCAGCACGATGTTAAGCCCGATGGAAATGCCGCCCGCCTCCTGCGCGCCACGGTTGCCCGCCTCCATCACGCCGGGGCCGCCGCCGGTGGCGATCACAAAATCCCGGTTGCCGCTGGCCAGCGATTTCTCGGTCATGGCCTGCGCGAAGAGCCGCGCCTCCTCATAGAAGCGTGACAGATCGGCCAGCGTCTGCGTGCGCGCCTGCCCGGCCTCTGCGGGGGCGGGAATGCGCGCGCCGCCGAACAGCACCACGGTGGAGGTGATGCGGCGTTCGTCCAGCAGCATCTGCGGCTTCAGCAGTTCCAGCTGCAGCCGCACCGGGCGCAGTTCCTCGCGGCACAGGAATTCCTCGTCGGCAAAGGCAAGCCGATAGGACGGCGCCCGGGTCTGCGGCGTGTCGGGAATCTGGTCGGCGGTCTTCCGGTCATGGCCCGCATCGCGGAAGATGGAATGGCGGTCGTCATTCATGATCTGACTGTCCTTGTCCTGCTCTTTTCCCAACTATAGCCTGCGCGGCGGATCGGACGACAAGGGAATTCACCATGGACTGGACGACAGAGATCGCCGCCGCCGCCGCGCGGATCGCGCCCCATGTGCAGCGCACGCCGGTGATGGACAGCGCAGTGCTGTGGGATCACCCCGTGGCGCTGAAACTGGAACATCTGCAGCACACCGGCAGCTTCAAGGCGCGCGGCGCCTTCAACACCCTGCTGTCCCTGCCCGTGCCGGCGGCGGGCGTGGTCGCGGCCTCGGGCGGCAATCACGGCGCGGCGGTGGCCTATGCCGCCAGCCGTCTGGGCCACCCTGCCCGCATCTTCGTGCCCGAACTTGCAGGCCCCGCCAAGATCGCCCTGATCGACCGCTGCGGCGGCGACCTGACCGTGGTGCCGGGCGATTATTCCAACGCGCTCGAAGCCGCCCGCCAGCTGGAGGCAGAGACCGGCGCGCTGCAGATCCACGCCTATGACGCCCCCGCCACCGTGGCGGGACAGGGCACGCTGCTGCGCGAATGGGAGGAGCAGGGGCTCGAGGCTGACACGCTGCTGATCGCCGTGGGCGGCGGCGGGCTGATCGCGGGGGCCCTGGCCTGGAGCAGGGGCGCGCGCCGCATCGTGGCGGTGGAACCGGACACCGCCCCCACCCTGCACGCGGCGCTGGAGGCGGGGCATCCGGTGGATGTGGCAGTCTCGGGCGTGGCCGCCAACGCGCTTGGCGCCCGGCGCATCGGCGAGATCTGCCTTGGTCTCGCGCAGGACCATCTTGCCGCCAGCGTGCGGGTCAGCGATGCCGCGATCCTCGAGGCGCAGCGGACGCTCTGGCACAGCCACCGCCTGCTGCTGGAACCGGCGGGCGCCACGGCCCTCGCCGCGCTGCGCTCCGGCGCCTATGTGCCAGCCCCCGGCGAACGGGTGGCGGTGCTGCTCTGCGGCGCCAATCCCGCGCCCGATCCGCTGCCCTGACGGTCCTGCCCTTCATCTTGCCCCTAAACTCCGGGGGGTGCAGGGGGGCAGCGCCCCCCTGCCCTTGCGGCCAAACCGTCAGATGTTGCGGGCCGACATTTCCCGCGCGATGTGATCCGCCTGCCGGATCGCCAGCGCCACGATGGTCAGCGTCGGATTCTCCGCCGCTCCCGTGGTGAACTGCGACCCGTCCGACACGAAGAGGTTGGGGATGTCATGCGTCTGCCCCCAGCGGTTCACCACCCCGTCGCGCGCATGTTCCGACATGCGGTTGGTGCCAAGGTTATGCGTCGACGGATAAGGCGGCGTCGGCAGGGTGCGCGTCGCCCCCACCGCCTCATAGACCGCCTGCCCCCGGCCATAGGCATGGGCGCGCATCGCCACGTCATTGGGATGGTCGCTGAAATGCACATTGGCGACCGGCAGGCCCCACTGGTCCGTCACCGCGTGGTTCAGGGTGACGCGGTTGGTCTCCTGCGGCATGTCCTCGCCCACCAGCCACATGCCCGCCATGTTCTCGTAGGCATCCAGCGCCGAGGTGAACTCGCGCCCCCAGCCGCCGGGATCAAGGAAGGCCGCCATGAACGGGATGCCAAGGCTCAGCGTCTCCATCTCGTAGCCGCCGACAAAGCCGCGCGAGGGATCGTGCCGCGCCTCGTCCTGAATGATCCCCGCCATGGTGGTGCCGCGCCACATCCGCACCGGCTTGTCGAAGATGCCATAGACCGATCCGGTCATGTGCCGCATGTAGTTGCGCCCCACCTGACCGGAACTGTTGGCCAGCCCGTCGGGGAACATCGCCGAGGCGGAGTTGAGCAGCAGCCGCGGGCTTTCAAAGGAATTGCCCGCCACGCAGACGATCCGCGCCTTCTGCATCTGCAGCGCGCCGTCCTTGTCGAAATACTCCACCCCGGTGACGCGGCCCTCGTCATTGTGCAGGATGCGGGCCACATGCGCCCGCTCGCGCACCTCCAGATGGCCGGTCTCCTCGCCGCGCGGAATGTCGGTATAGGCCGAGGACCATTTCGCCCCCCATTTGCAGCCCTGAAAGCAGAACCCGGTCTGCTGGCAGGCCATGCGGTCATCGTTCCATGCCGAATTGATCGCCATGCGCCCGGTATGCACCTCGGTATAGCCCAGCGCCCGCGCGCCTTTTTCGAAGACCAGATAATTGTTGCTGCCCGGCAGGCCCTCGCGCCCGCCGGTGCGGGTCACGCCCAGCTTTTCCTCGGCCTTGTCATACCAAGGCGCCATCTCGGCGGCATCAATTGGCCAGTCCAGCAGGTTGGCACCCTGCACCGGGCCATAGGTGGTGGCGGCCTTCCATTCATGGTCCTGAAACCGGAGCGAGGCCCCCGCCCAGTGGGTCGTCGTCCCGCCCACCGCCTTTACGATCCATGCCGGCAGGCCCGAAAAATCCCGCGCCACGCGCCAGTCGCCGCTGGTGGTGCGCGGGTCGGTCCAGGCCAGCTGCCCGAAGCTTTCCCATTCGTCGTTGACGTAATCCTCGGGCAGGTACCGCCCGCCCGCTTCCAGCGCCACGACATTGACGCCTTTCTGCGCCAGTTCGTTGGCCAGAACGCCCCCGCCCGCGCCGGTGCCGATGATGACGACCACGCTGTCGTCGTTCAGATCAAAAACCGCTGCCATCTTCCGATCCTCCCTCAGAGCCACGCAATGTCGTTGAAACCACGGTCGATATAGCCGCCCAAGGAGTAGCTCTCGCCCTCGTAGCCAAAGACCGGCCAGACCTCTTTCTGGTTGTAAAGCCCGGTCACCAGCCCGCCGCGGATCTGCTGGAAAAAGGCGCTCTCCTCCATGCCGCGCAGCAGGTCGACCCGGTCGCGTTCCCAGCCGGTGTCGAGATAGCTGCCAAAGCCCCGCCCCTGCGCCGCAGCGTCCAGCGCCGCGATGCCCGCCGTGATGGCGGGCGCCGTCTCGGGCGTGTCATAGCCGCGCACGGCAATGACGTAATGGGCATCCGCGATGCGGTCATGCGGGTAGATGTCGCGCGCCATCTGCACCAGCGTCGCAAAGACGCGCGGCTCCAGATGGCTGGTTTCGGCAGCCCATGCGGCGTCGGGGGCCGCGACAAATCCGGTCCCCACCACAAAAGACGCGCCCGCCGCAGTGGCGCGCGACAGAAGCTGGCGCCGGGTCAGGCCCCGGTGGCTTGCACTTGGTGTCATTCTTTCCTCCTCCCTTGATGTGCCGGGGCGGGCGGGCCTCCTCTCCCGCAGCGCCCCGGTGGCTGTGTCAGGTGAACCTTCCGCTGCGTTCCAGCACCTCGATCTGGTATCCGTCAGGATCGGCCACAAAGAAGAACCGCGCCACCAGCGTGCCCGCGGGCGCAAAGCTGACCAGCTTGCGCGGGTTCAGCCCCTCCGCCTCGAAGCGGGCATGTTCGGCGTCCAGATCGGCCACCGACACCGCCAGATGGCCATAGCCATCGCCAAGGTCATAGGGCTCGGTCCGGTCCTTGTTGACGGTCAGTTCCAGTTCGAACCCGGTCTCCGCATTGCTGAGATAGATCAGCGTGAAGTCGGGAAAATCGAGCCGGTCCGCGATCTTCAGCCCGAAGGCGCGGTCATAGAAATCCAGCGACCGCGCCTCGTCGAGAACGCGGATCATGCTGTGGATGGCTTTTGCCACAAGCGTCTCCTTGTCAGTCGTGTCGGTTCGTCCAGACTGACAAGGCTGCGGGCCCTGCGGGTAGTATCACCTTACTACCCGGCGCGGCCCGCCCCGGCGATCATTCCGCCGCAAGCAGACGCGGCGCCGCCGCCCGCTGTTCCAGAAACACCAGACAGGCGCAGCGCAGCAGCGAGGTGAAATTCTCCGGCTCGCCACGCAGTTCCAGCACCTCGGCATGCAGTTTCGACACGAAGGCGGGGGTGGTCACGCCCTCCTGCGCCGCGATCTCGTCCAGAATGGCCCAGAAGGAATTTTCCAGCCGGATGCTGGTGCTTTGGCCGTTGAGCCGCAGGCGCCGGGTGGTGGTGGCATAACGGACAGGATCCTGTCCGGCAAAGACGTGACACATGGCAAACCCTCCCTGCCACCCGCCGCATGGGCCGGATGGTGCCGCAAAGTCTAGCGCAGAACGCGGGCGGCGCACAGCCGCCAAAGGTCGGACAGCGCGCCGCCGTCCCATCACGCGGATTGTCCCGCGCCCTCCACGCCGCTATGACAGCCGAAACCCCGACCGATCCCGACCGCACGAAGGAGCCGACCCCATGTCCAACGCCCAGCTTGAAGCCGCCATAGAATCCGCCTGGGACGCGCGCGACAGCATCACCTCCGCCACCACCGGCGAAACCCGCGAGGCCATCGAAGCCACGCTTGACGCGCTTGATTCCGGCGCGCTGCGGGTGGCCGAACGGCAGGAGAATGGCGACTGGCATGTGAACCAGTGGGCCAAGAAGGCGGTGCTGCTTGGCTTCCGCATCAAGGACATGGAACGTCAGGATGGCGGCCCGCAGGGCGGCGGCTGGTGGGACAAGGTCGACAGCAAGTTCAAGGGCTGGGGCGACAACCAGTGGCGCGCCGCAGGCTTCCGTGCCGTGCCGAACTGCGTGGTCCGCAAATCCGCCTATATCGCCCCGGGCGTGGTGCTGATGCCCAGCTTCGTCAACCTTGGCGCCTATGTCGACAGCGGCACCATGGTCGACACATGGGCCACGGTGGGCAGCTGCGCGCAGATCGGCAAGGGCGTGCACCTGTCGGGCGGCGTGGGCATCGGCGGCGTGCTGGAGCCCATGCAGGCCGGTCCGACCATCATCGAGGACAATTGCTTCATCGGCGCCCGCTCCGAAGTGGTGGAAGGCGTGATCGTGCGCGAAGGCTCGGTGCTGGGCATGGGGGTCTTCCTTGGCCAGTCCACCAAGATCGTCGACCGCGAGACCGGCGAGGTCATGTATGGCGAGGTGCCGCCCTATTCCGTGGTGGTGGCAGGCTCCATGCCGTCGAAGAACGGCGTCAGCCTTTACTGCGCGGTGATCGTGAAGCGCGTCGACGAAAAGACCCGCTCCAAGACCGGCATCAACGAGCTGCTGCGCGACTGATCCCGCGCGCCCGGCCCGGCCTCTTTGCGGGGGCCGGGAACTTCGCCGCCCCGGCGCGCGTTGCCTTGGAACTGTGTCATTAAAGCGGAGACTATTCCATGGGACTGGGACTGATTGCATCGATCATCGTGGGCGGACTGGCGGGCTGGATCGCCTCGATGATCATGAAGGCCGATACCGGCCTTCTGACCAACATTCTTCTGGGCATTGTCGGCGCCGTGGTGCTGAACGCGGTGCTGGCCCTGATGGGTATTTACGCCGCCAACACATGGGTGCCGCAGCTGATCGTGGGCGTCATCGGCGCCTCGGTGCTGATCTGGGGCTACCGCAAGCTCAAATCCTGACGCCATAGCCCTTTCGTGATTTCCGGATTATCCCTGCCGCTCCTGCTGGCGCTGTTCGCGCTGGCGGGAGCGATTGTCATTGCGGCCTCTATCCGCGCCACCCACCTTGCCGATCTCATCGCCGACCGCACCAGCATGGGCGAGGCGCTGGTGGGCGGGGTGGTGCTGGGCGGCGCCACCTCGCTTTCGGGGGTGGTGGTCTCGGTCAGTGCCGCAGCCAGCGGCGATGCCAGCTTCGCGCTGTCGAATGCCGTGGGCGGCATCGCGGCACAGACGCTGTTTCTGGCGGTGGCCGACCTGCTGCACCGCCGCGCAAATCTTGAACATGCCGCAGCCGAACCCGCCAACCTGTTTCAGGCGGTGATGCTGCTGATCCTGCTCAGCCTGCCCATCGCCGCCATGGCCGGGCCGGACGTGGCGGTGGCAGGTGTGCATCCGGTGTCGGTGGTGATGTTCCTGACCTATGTCTGCGGCGTGCGCCTGTCGTCTTCGGTGCGGCAGCATCCGATGTGGCGCCCGGTGGAAACCCGCGAAACGCGGCATGACACGCCCGATGCGGACAGCGATCCGCAGGCCTCGGTGCTGCGCCCGGCGCTGGTCTTCGCGGCCCTTGTCACGGTGATGGGCCTCTGCGGCTGGGTCATCGCGCAGGTGGGTGGCACGCTGATCTCCCGCTTCGGCCTCGGGTCGAGCCTCGTGGGCGCGCTGGTCACCGCCGTGGTGACCTCGCTGCCGGAATTTGTCACCACCATGGTGGCGGTGCGCCGGGGCGCGCTGCAGCTTGCGGTGGGCGGCATCATCGGCGGCAACACCTTCGACACGCTGTTTCTGGTGTTTTCCGATGTCGCATGGCGGGACGGGTCGCTTTATCACGCCGCAGGCCCCGCCGATCTTTACTGGCTGGCGACCGGGCTGCTGATGACCGCGATCCTGCTCGCCGGGCTGATCCTGCGCCAACGCGAAGGCCCCGCGCGCATCGGAATCGAAAGCGTGCTGCTGATGGCGGTCTATGGCTGTGCGGTGGCGGTGGAACTGCTGCGCGCTTGACAGCGGCGCAGCGCGCGCCCTAGTGCGGGCCAAACCTCGAAGCGGAGCAGATCATGGCCAAACCCCCGTCGAAACAGCAGGTCTACACGCTTCTGGTCGAAGTCGGCCGCAAGGAAGGCGACGGCCTGCCCAAGGCCGCCACCGGTGCCGCCCTGCTCTGCTATGCCTCCGGCGTCGACGAGGCCGAGGCGGTGCGCGAAACCGTCGCCATCCTGAAACAGGCCGACATGGCGCCGCTCGACGTCACCGGCTACGGCACCGAGGAAGAGCGCGTGGCGCAAGGCTTCGACATCGACGAAGGTGAACGCAGCCTGATGGCGCGCGCGCTCGCCGAAAACTCCGTCATCGTGGCGCAGGTCACCCCGTTTTATGACGATGACGAGGCGGAAGACGACGAGGACTGAGCCGCAGCTTCATCTTGCCCCTAAACTCCGGGGGTGAATTGGCGAAGCCAAGAGGGGGCAGAGCCCCCTCTCTTTCCCTCCACCGGGGGCAGAGCCCCCTCTCTTTCCCTCCGCCCGGGGCAGCGCCCCCGCCTCCCTGCAAGGCGAGCCGCGTCAGGCGAAATAGTCGCGCAGGATCCGGCCATAGATGGCCTTGAGCTGGCCGATCTGCGCCACCTCCACATGCTCGTCGACCTGATGCAGCGTCTTGCCCACCAGCCCGAATTCCACCACCGGGCAGTGATGCCGCACGAACCGCGCATCCGAGGTGCCGCCGGTGGTGGAGAGTTCGGGCTGCCGCCCGGTCTCTGCCAGCACCGCCGCCGCCACCAGATCCGACAGCGCGCCGGGCGGGGTCAGGAAGGCCTCCCCTGAAATCCGAAAACGCAGTTCGGTCACGGTGCCAAATTCCGCATCCAGCGCCGCCGCCTCCGCGCGCAGCCAGTCACAGAGCGCGGCACCGCTATGCCGGTCGTTGAAGCGGATGTTCAGCGTGGCGCGGCCCTGCGCCGGGATCACGTTGGTGGCGGGATTGCCGGTGTCGAGCGTGACCACCGCCAGCGTCGAGGGGTCGAAATGCGCGGTGCCCTCGTCCAGCACATGGCTTGACAGCCGGTCCACCAGCCGCGCCAGCGCGGGCAGCGGGTTCAGCGCGCGGTGCGGATAGGCGGAATGGCCCTGCCGCCCGGTCACCGTGATCCATGCGTTCATCGAGCCGCGCCGCCCGATCTTCATCATGTCGCCCATTTCCTCGGGGCAGGTGGGTTCGCCCACCAGACAGACCTCCATCCGCTCCCCCGCCTCGGCCATCCAGTCGAGCAGCGCCACGGTGCCGTCGCTGGCATCGCCCTCCTCGTCGCCGGTCAGGGTCAGGATCACCGCGCCCTCGGGCGGGGTGCTGCGCACAAAATCCACCGCCGCCGCGACAAAGGCCGCCACGCCGGATTTCATGTCGGTGGTGCCCCGGCCATACATCACCCCGTCGCGGATTTCGGCACCGAAGGGATCCGCCGTCCATGCGGCGGCATCGCCCACCGGCACCACATCGGTATGGCCGTTGAAGCCGAAGCTGCGGGGATGGGCCTGCGCGCCCCAGCGCGCAAAAAGATTGGCGATGCCGTTGCGGTCGACGCGGGTGCAGGCAAAGCCCGCCTCTTCCAGCACGCCCTGAAGCAGCACCAGCGCGCCGCCTTCGCGGGGGGTGACGGAGTCGCAGCGCACCAGCGCGGCGGTCAGGGCAACGGGATCAAGGGGGGTCATGGCAGGTCTCCGGCAGGTTCAGCCCCTTGGCTAGCGCGGCGGCGGGCCAAGCGCAAACGCTCCGGCGTCGCGCGCGGCGGAGAGGAGCGCGGGGGCGCTGCCCCCGTCGCGCGATGCGCGACTCCCCCGGGATATTTGAGGCCGAAGGAAGCCGGGGCGGAGCCTCAGAATCGCGATGACGCTGCCTTGGGGCCATGGTAGGGAGAGGACATGAGCACATTGCCCTCCAAGGCAGAGATCCTCGACTGGATTTCCGCCCACCCGACCCAGAATTCCAAGCGCGAGATCGCCAAGGCCTTTGGCATCAAGGGCGCGACCCGGATCGACCTCAAGCGCCTGCTGAAGGAGCTTGAGTCCGAAGGCCATCTGGAAAAGCGCCACAAGACCTATCGCGATCCGGACCGGCTGCCGCCGGTGACGGTGCTGCAGGTCAAGGCGCCGGACGAGAATGGCGACATCTACGCGCAGCCGCTGGAATGGCATGGCGAGGGCGTGGAGCCCGTCGTGCTGATGGTGCCGCGCGCCACCGATCCCGCGCTTGGCGAGGGCGACCGCATTCTGGCCAAGCTGCAGGTGGTCCATGAAGAGGACCACAATTACGAGGCGCGGCTGATCCGCAAGATCGGGCTGAGCCCGCGCAAGGTGGTGGGCATCTTCCGCAAGAACGCCGAAGGCGGGCGGATCGTGCCCATCGACAAGGGATCCGACAAGGAATGGACCGTGGCCCCCGACGCCACCCATGGCGCGCAGGAGGGCGAACTGGTCGAGGCCGAGCAGGCCAGCCCCCGCGCCACGCGCCTGGGTCTGCCAAAGGCGCGCATCGTGGCCCGGCTGGGTGATCCCAGCGAGCCGCGCGCGGTGTCGCTGATCGCCATCCACCAGCATGGCATCCCCGACGATTTCCCCGCCGAGGTGCTGGCCGAGGCCGACCGCATGAAACCTGCCGGGCTGAAGGGGCGCGAGGATCTGCGCGACCTGCCGCTGGTGACCATCGACCCTGCCGATGCCCGCGACCATGACGACGCGGTCTATGCCGAGGCGGATGACGACCCCAAGAACCCGGGCGGCCATGTGGTCTGGGTCGCCATCGCCGATGTGGCGCATTACGTCCGGCCCGGATCGGTTCTGGACCGCGAGGCTCGGCGGCGCGGCAATTCCAGCTATTTCCCCGACCGGGTGGTGCCGATGCTGCCCGACCGGCTGTCGGGCGATCTGTGTTCGCTGCATGAGGGCGTGCCCCGCGCCTGTCTTGCCGTGCGCATGGTGATCGATGCCGAAGGCGCCAAGCGCAGCCACAGGTTCGTGCGCGGGCTGATGCGCTCGCCCGCCTCGCTGACCTATGGCGAGGTGCAGGCGGCGATGGACGGGGCGCCCGATGACCGCACCGGGCCGCTGCTCGATCCGGTGATCCGCCCGCTTTACGCCGCCTATGCCGCGCTGAAGGCGGCGCGCGAGCGGCGCCAGCCGCTGGATCTGGATCTGCCGGAACGCCGCGTGATGCTGAACGCCGAAGGCAAGGTGGTGTCGGTCAATTTTGTCGAACGGCTGGACGCGCACCGGCTGATCGAGGAATTCATGGTGCTGGCCAATGTCGCCGCTGCCGAGACGCTGACCGCCAAGCGCACGCCGCTGCTGTTCCGCGTCCACGAGGAGCCGCCCCCCGAAAAGCTGGAGGCGCTGCGCGAGACGGCAGAGGCCGCAGGTCTGGTGCTGGCCAAGGGGCAGGTGCTGCAGACCCGGCATCTGAACAAGCTGCTGCATGACGCGGCGGGCCGGGACGATGCCGAGCTCATCAACATCTCGACGCTGCGGTCGATGACGCAGGCCTATTACAGCCCCGAGAATTTTGGCCATTTCGGGCTGGCGCTGAAGAATTACGCGCATTTCACCTCGCCGATCCGGCGCTATTCCGACCTGATCGTGCATCGCGGCCTGATCGCCGCGCATGGCTGGGGCGATGACGGGCTGTCGGTGCAGGAGATCGAACAGCTGGAAAAGACCGCGCAGCATATCTCGGACACCGAGCGGCGGTCGATGATCGCGGAGCGTGACACCACCGACCGCTACCTTGCCGCCTATCTGTCGGACCGGCTGGGGGCCGAATTCGGCGGGCGGATCAGCGGCATCGCGCGGTTTGGCGTGTTCGTGAAGCTGGACGAGACCGGGGCCGACGGGCTGGTGCCGATCCGGTCGCTGGGCAACGAGTTTTTCCATTTCGACGCGGATGCCGGCACGCTGATGGGGTCCGATACCGGGCTGCTCATCACGCTGGGCCAGCGCGTGAAGGTCCGGCTGGTCGAGGCGGCGCCGGTCACCGGCGGCATCGGGCTGGAGCTTCTGGAGCTGGAGAATGCCGAAATCGCCAAGCCGCGCGGGCATCGCAAGCCCGCAGGCTTTGGCCGGTTCCGCAAGTCTCCCGGCGGCAGCCCCAAGGGCAAGGGACCGGCGCGGCCCAAGGAAACCGTGGCGCGCAAGAAAACCGCCAAGACCGCGCGCAAGGTCAGCCGCAGCCGCCCCACGAAAGGGTGACCCGCGCCTGCCCGCTCATGCCCCCGGCCCCGCTTCGCAACGGGGCCGAGTCCTGCTAGCCTGCGGATAAAGACAAGAGCAGCAGGTGACATCATGAAACGGTTTGGCGCGGGGTTTGCCCTGAGTGTTTTTGCGGGTCTGGCACAGGCCGGACTGACGGGATCGGTGGCGGCGGAGGTGGCGCCGCAGGTCTCTGCCCGCCCGGTGCCGCGCCCCGCCGTGTCGCCCCCGAACGAGGCGAGCTTCGCGACAGAGGCTGCGGCTTTTGACGGCTGGATCACCGCGTTCCGCCCCCGTGCCGAAGCGGCGGGGATCACCCCTGCCACGCTGGACGCAGCACTGGCAGGCGCGGTGTTCGACGCGGACGTGCTGCGCCGCGACAGCTCGCAGGCCGAATTCACCAAGACGCTGTGGGATTATCTGGACAGCGCCGTGTCCGACCTGCGGGTGCAGAATGGCCGCGCCGCGCTGGCCGAGCATGACGCGCTGCTGCGCCAGATCGAGGCGCGCTATGGCGTCGACCGGCAGGTGGTGGTGGCGATCTGGGGGCTGGAAAGCGCCTATGGCACCTTTCGCGGCACCAAGCCGATCATCAGCTCGCTGGCAACGCTCGCCTCCTCCTCGCGACGGGCGGCGTTTTTCGAAACACAGCTGATCGACGCGCTGCGCATCCTGCAGAATGGCGATACCAGCCCCGACCAGATGACCGGAAGCTGGGCCGGGGCGATGGGGCACACGCAGTTCATGCCCGGATCCTTCCTTGCGCTGGCGGTGGACTGGACCGGCGACGGGCGGCGCGACATCTGGTCGGACGATCCCGCCGACGCGCTGGCCTCCACCGCGCATTACCTTGCCGAAAACGGCTGGACCCGGGGCCAGCCCTGGGGCGTGGAGGTGACGCTGCCGCAGGGCTTCGATTACGCGCAGGCCGATCGCGGCATCGAAAAGCCGCTGGCGGACTGGGCGGCGCTTGGCGTGGTGCCGGTGACACCCGTGCCGGAGGAGGCCGGGCCCGCCGCCCTGCTGCTGCCTGCCGGGCATCGCGGCGTGGCGCTGCTGGTCTTTGGCAATTTCGCGGTGCTGGAGCGCTACAACACCGCCGATGCCTATGTGATCGGGGTGGGCCATCTCAGCGACCGCATTCTGGGCGCGGAGCCGTTTCAGGGCGGCTGGCCACAGGATGACCGGGCCCTGACCTATGACGAGCGGGTGGAGATGCAGACCCTGCTGCAGCAGGCGGGATTCGATCCGCAGGGCATCGACGGGCGCATCGGGCCCAAGACCATCGACGCGGTGCGCGCATGGCAGCAGTCCACCGGCCATGTGCCGGATGGCTATGCCTCGCTGCGGGTGCTGGAGGGGCTGCGCTAGTCGCAGGCCCCGGCCATGCAGGCGCTCAGGCTCTGAATCTGCGCAGGTTCGGGATCGGGCCAGAGATTGGCGCGGCAGGGTTCGACCTGCAGCACCAGCCCGGCGCGACCATGGCGCAGCAGCGCCGCCACCGGGCCCGACTCCACCTGCCCGCACCACGGGCCAAGACAGCTGACCTGCAGCGCGATGTCCCGGTCAAAGGGCTGGCTGAAGCCTTCGGTCGTCAGCGACCGTCCGGTCAGCCGCGCCTGCCCCGTCCCCGCGCCCTCGGGATGCGACAGCACCTCCAGCCAGCCATAGACGCCGGACCATGTGGCGCTGTCGGCCTCTGCGGCGCGGAAATCGCGCGCGGGATCGGGGGCAAGGCATTTCAGCGCCAGCGCCGGGCTGGCGGTCAGCAGCAGCAGGGCCAGCAGCGGCAGCCGGATCACAGCCGGGCCCCGAAGGCGGCGATGACCTGCTCGTAGACCGGGCGCTTGAACGGCACGATCTGGTCCAGCACCTGATCCGCAGGCAGCCAGCACCAGCGCGAGAATTCGGGATGCTCCGTCGCGATGTTCACCTGATCGTCGCTGCCGTGAAAGCGCAGCAGGAACCATTTCTGCTCCTGCCCGCGATAGCGGCCCTTCCAGATGCGGGGCACGATGTCATGCGGCAGATCATAGCTGAGCCAGCCGTCGGTTTCGGCCTCGACCGTCACCAGATCCGGGGAAACGCCGGTTTCCTCCACCAGTTCGCGCAGCGCCGCCTCGCGCGGGGATTCGCCCGCATCGATGCCGCCCTGCGGCATCTGCCACGCGGGCACCTCGCTGTCATAGCGCTGGCCGACAAAGACATGGCCCGCGCCATTGGCCAGCATCACGCCGACATTGCGGCGATAGGGCAAGGCTGCGATCTGTTCGGGGGTCATGGCTGTCACGGCGCGCTCCTGCTGCTGCGCGGACGCTAGCGCCGGGGGGCACGAATGGAAAGACCCCGAGTGGCGCCCGCAGGCCTCCGTCCGCCGAAGGGGTGGAGGTGACGCAAGGACCAGTCCCCGACCTGTCAGATTGCCGTCGGGGCGGCCTCATGCGCGATGAGGTTGAAAAACGCCTCGACAATCTGGCCGTTTGCTTCGCGAAGACTGAAGACCGTTTCGTGGATGGCCTGCCCCTGCATTTCCGAGATCCGAAGCTGGGTCACGCCATCGGTGCGCCCGGTGGATCCCTGCCAGAGAAACCCGATGCCAAGCCCGTTGGCCACAGCCTCGTAAAGCCCGTCGCGGGCATCCAGCGTCAGGAAAGGCCGAGGCGACAGCCCGGCGCGGGCGAACATCCGGTCGACAGCCCGCTGGGTGGAGGACCCCGCCGCGCGGAAGATCAGCGGCTCGTCGCAAAGCATCTGGGCGGTGACTTCGCCGTGGCGCGCCAGCCGGTGACCCAGCGGAGCAATCGCCACGACGCGGGCTTCGGCAAGATGCGCGCTGCGGAAACGGGGGTCGGCGGGCACATCGGGCAGCACGCCGATGTCGCATTCATGGTTGAGCACGGCGCGGGTGATCTTCTGATGCGAGCCCGTTTCCACCTTCAGGGACACGCCGGGATAGGCGCGGTGGAACGCCGCGATCAGGGCCATGCCGGGCATCGCGTTGCCCAGTCCCACGATGATCTGCCCTTCGCGCAGCGAAGCGCGGCTGAGCAGCAGCCGCTCCGCTTCCTGCCAGGCTTCGGCCATGCGTTCCGCCGAATCGCAGATCTTGAGGCAGAGGTCCGTTGGCAGCAGCCGACCCGATTCGCGCCGGAACAGGCGGACGCCGAATTCCTTTTCAAGTCCACGCACTTGCGCGGAAATATTGGGCTGGCTGACCGCAAGCGCCCGCGCGGCTGCCGCATAGGAGCCAGCCTCGGCCACTGCCCTCACGGCGTCCAGTCTTTGCAGAGAAAGCGCCATCTCTCAAACTCCGAGCTTGGTTTTCCCAAGCTTTAGCTTTCGTTCGTGTCGGCGCTGTTACAAAGCGCGCCCATTGGTCACTCCGACAGCTGGCCAGTGACGGCCCGGCTGCGCCAAAGCAGGAGAACCAGGACTTGGCCGCCGTGACCACATTTTCCATTCCGGACACCCGACACCACGCAAGGCTTGATCCTCAGGCCGTGCAGGACGCGGGGATCGTGCTTTGCGATCTGGACGGGTGCCTGATGTCGGAGGGGCGGCTCTTTGCAGAGACGGCGGACTTCGTCGAAAGCTGCGGCGCCCGGCTGCGCATTGTCTCGAACCGGTCCGACAGCACCGCCGCGGCCCTGTCCCGTCAGCTGTCCGATCTTGGCCTGTGCGTGCCCGCAGCGCATGTCCTGCTGGCGGGAGAGTTCACTCTGGCGCATCTCGCCCGGCAGGGCGTGCGGCGGCTGACGCTCTGCGCCGCGCCAATTCTGGTGGAGCGCGCCCGCGCGCTGGGGCTGGATACGGAGGCCCCCGACCCCGAGGCGGTGCTGCTCTGCCGCGATCCGGGCCAGAACGTCGATACGCTGGGGCCGCTGGTGACCCAGCTGGCGCAAGGCGCGCGGCTTTGGGTGGCGAACGAGGATGTCTCGCATCCCGATCACGCAGGCCAGCCCGTGGCCGAGACCGGGGCGCTGCTGGCGGCGCTGCTGGCGATCCGCCCCGGGCTGGTCTGGCGCAGTCTGGGCAAACCCCATGCCGCGATGCTGACCCATGCCCTGACCGAGGCCGGGCTGACCGCCGCGGACGCGGTCTTTGTCGGCGACAACGCGCTGACCGATGGCAAGGCCGCCGCAGCGGCGGGCATGCCCTTCATTCACATCCATCGGAGGTCCGGACAATGATCCCTTACCTGCTGCGCCTCGCCGTAAAGGCGGTGGTCACGCTTTTTGCGATCGTCACGGTGACCTTCGTCGCCACCCGCCTGTCAGGCAATCCCATCGACACCTTTCTGGGCGAGGGGCTGACCACCGAGGGCCGAGAAGCGCTGATCGCATATTTCGACCTCGATCGCTCGCTCTGGCACCAGTATCTTGCCTATCTGCGCGGGGTCGTTTCGGGTGAATTCGGGCTCAGCTTCGTGGACCGGCGCCCGGTAACGACGGTGGTGGCGGAACGGCTCTGGCCCTCGGGGCAGCTTCTGCTGGCCTCCGTGGCGCTGACGATTGCCGTGTCCTTGCCGCTGGGGGTGCTGGCCGCCGTCCATCGGCGCAGCTGGATCGGGTCGGCGATCATGGTCGTGGCCTTCACCGGCTATGCGGTGCCGTCCTTCGTGCTGGCCATCGTCATGGTGCTGACCTTCTCCTACTGGCTGAACTGGCTGCCGGTGGTCGGCAACGGCACGTGGCAGCATTTCATCATGCCCACCATCGCCATGGCGGGCGTCCTGATCGCCGCCCTGACCCGCTTCACGCGCAATGCCATGCTGGACGTGCTGGGACAGGATTTCA
This sequence comes from Salipiger marinus, assembly GCF_035481585.1. Lineage (NCBI taxonomy): Bacteria > Pseudomonadati > Pseudomonadota > Alphaproteobacteria > Rhodobacterales > Roseobacteraceae > Salipiger > Salipiger marinus. The sequence goes on from NZ_JAYKSL010000001.1 coordinate 113,931, forward strand.
TCCGCACCGCCCGGGCCAAGGGCCTGCGCGAGACGCGGGTGGTGCTGAAACACGGGCTGGGGAACGCGTCGATCACCGTGATCTCCGTCATCGGGCTGCAGATCGCGGGGCTGGCCGCCGCCGGATCGGTCGTGGTGGAAAGCATCTTCTCGTGGCCGGGCGTCGGACAGATGCTCGTCAATGCCGCGATCCTGCGCGACTACCCGGTGCTGCAGTTCGGCGTGATCGCCGTCGCCGTGGCCGTGGTCGCCATCAACACGCTCACCGACATCGCCTATGCGCTCGCCGATCCCCGGATCCGGCTGGCCCGAGCCTGAGGAGAGAACACATGGTCACCCTCGCCGATCCCATCCCGCGCCGCCGCCGCAAGGCCCGCAGCGCGCAGGGCGCCGACATCATCCAGAAGGTCGCCATGGCTCTGGCCCTGCTGCTGGTGGGCGCCGCGATCTTCGCCCCGCTGCTGACGGCCTACGATCCGCTGCAGCAGAGCCTGCTGGCGCGCCTGCGCCCGCCAGTCGGGTTTGACCGCTATTCGGCGGGCCATTTCGCGGGCACCGACGAGCTGGGCCGCGACGTGCTGTCACGGTCGCTGCACGGGCTGCGGCTGACGCTGGCGCTGGCCTTTGCGGGGGCGGTGATCGGCCTTGTGATCGGCGGGCTGCTGGGGCTGGTCGCGGGCCTGCGCCGGGGCTGGGCCGAAGACGGCATCATGGCGCTGGTGGACATGCAGATCGCCATCCCGTTCACGCTGGTGGCCCTGCTGGTGCTGGCGCTGATGGGCTCCAGCCTGACGGTGCTGGTCTTCGTCCTTGGCGTCGCCGGGTGGGAGCAATATGCCCGCATCGTCCGCGGCGAGGTGCGCCGGATCGCGGCACAGCCCTATCTGGAGGCGGCGCGCGCCGCCGGTGCCGGGCCGTTCTACACCGCGTGGCGCCATGTGCTGCCCAACCTCGTCTCGCCGCTGGTGGTGCAGTTCACGCTCGCCCTGTCGAACATCGTCATCCTTGAAAGCACGCTTTCCTTCCTTGGTCTCGGCGTGCAGCCGCCTCAGCCCTCGCTGGGGTCGATGGTGGGGCTGGGCCGCGACTACATGCCGACCGCACCGTGGATCGTGCTCACCCCCGCCGCGCTGATCGTGCTGCTGACCTTCACCGTGCAAATTCTGGGCGACTGGCTGCGCGACCGCGCCGATGTCCGCCTGAATGACCGCTGACCCCATAGCCAAGAGCCGGACAACCGGCCCGACCTTTCCTCACACACACCGGAGACACCCATGTTCCGCCTGATGCTTACCACCGCCCTGTCCGCGCTGCCGCTGATTGCCGCCGCGCAGGACATCACCGTCGGCGCCGCAAACGTGACGCCTTATGTCGATCCGGGCCGCGACCATTCCAATGTCGGCTCGCAGTTCTACTACAACAGCTTCGACACGCTGATCGACCGCGACCACACCAAGCTGGAGCCCGAATGGACCCCCGGCCTCGCCACCTCCTGGGAGCTGGTCGAGCCGACCGTGATGGAGCTGAAACTGCGCGAAGGCGTGACGTTCCACAATGGCGACGAGATGACCGCCGATGACGTGGTCTTCTCGCTCAACCGCATGTTTCAGGCGACCTTCCCGCCTTATGTCGTGCGCGCCAAGGACCGGTTCGCCAACTTCACCAGCGCCGAGAAAGTCGACACCCACACGATCCGCATCCATGTCGAGCGCGAGGAACCGCTGTGGGAGACGCTGATCTCGATGCAGCAGGCGATGATCATCCCCGAGGCCTATACGAAGGCACTGACCGGGGATCCCGAAGTGGCCGAGGACAGCGATTTTGAAGCCTTCTCGCTCGCCCCGGTCGGCACCGGCCCCTACAAGATCGCCTCGTTCCAGCCGGGCGAAAAGCTGGTCTGGGAACGGTTCGACGGGTTCTGGGGCCAGCCTGCCCCGCTGGAGCGCGCGACCGTGGTGCAGATCGCCGAGACCGCCAGCCGCATCACCGCGCTCAAGACCGGCGAGGCTGACATCGTCACCAACGTGGCCCCCGACCAGCTGTCGCTGATCGACAGTGACCAGACCCTGAAGACCGAAGGTTCGGCCACAGCGCTGTTTCATGTCATGATCATGAACCAGAACCACCCCAAGCTGCAGGATCCGCGCATCCGTCAGGCGCTGTCGCTGGCCATCGACCGGGACGCGCTCAACGAGGCGCTGTGGCTGGGCAAGGCTGTCGTGCCCTCCACCCACACCATGGCCGAAATGGGCGCGCTGCATCAGCCCGACCTTGAGACCTTCGACTACGATCCCGAACGCGCCAAGGCCCTGCTGCAGGAGGCAGGCTATGACGGGTTCGAGATCACCTATGACACCGCCGCCACCTACTACACCAACGGCCTGCTGGCCGCGCAGGCGATCATGGAGATGTGGGCCGCCGTGGGCGTCAATGGCCGCGTGAACGTGCAGGACCAGTGGTCCGGCGGCGACGCGGAAATGATGACCCGCAACTGGTCGAATCCGATGTATTTCGCCGACCCCTTCGGCTCCTTCGGCGTGATGTGGGCGCCGGCGGGCCCCTCGGAAAGCGAAGGCCGGTTCAACACTGATGCCGAATATGCAGAGAAGTGGGACCGCTTCCGCTTTTCCAGCGATGTCGAGGCCCGCAAGGCCGCCTATGCCGAACTGATGGAGGAGATCAGGCAGGATCCGCCGGTGCTGCCGCTTTATCGCCCGTTCGAAAGCTGGGGCATGCAGAACGCCGTGAACTGGGCGCCGATGCCCGGTCACATCCCCTATGTGCTCGACTTCCGCGCCGGCAGCATTTCCCTCGCCGACAGCTGACCCAGAAAGGGGCCGGGCCTGCGGGCCCGGTCCCACGCCATCCGTTCAGCAAGACCCCCTCACGCCCCAATACGGAGACCGACATGACCCGGATCGCCATCGTCACCGACATCCACCACGGCGCCCCCTCGCATACCAAACGGGGCGACACGGCGCTGGAGCTGCTCGCCGCCTTCGCGGAATGGACCAACGGCCAGAAACCCGACATGGTGCTCGACCTCGGCGACCGGATCTCGGACGTGGACAGCCAGACCGATGCCCGGCTGGAACGTGAGGTGGCCGGGATCTTTGCCCGCATCGATGCGCCCGTCCACCATGTCTGCGGCAATCATGACCGCGACCATCTGAGCGTGGCCGAAAACGAGGAGATCCTTGGCGTGCCGCTGGTGTCCGAGGTGATCGACCTTGGCGCGTGGCAGCTGGCGCTGTGGCGGGCGGATGCGCGCATTCACCGCAACGTGCCGCGCCCCGGGTTCGACCTGCCCGAAAGCGACCTGCTGTGGCTGTCGCGCATGGCGCAGCAGGCGGAGAAGCCGACGCTGCTGGCCTCTCACGTGCCGATTTCCGGCCATGCCCAGACCGGCAATTACTACTTCCAGCGCAGCCCGGGCCTGTCCACCTATCCGCAGGCCGAACGCGCCCGGGCCGCGCTCGCACAAGCCCGTGTGCCTGTTGCGGCCATCGCCGGGCATGTCCACTGGAACACCGTCACCACCGTGGACGGCATCCCGCACATGACCCAGCAAAGCCTGACCGAAAGCTTCACCACCGCGGGCGAGCCGGCCCGCGCCTGGGGGATGCTGGAGCTTGGCGACACGGTGCACTGGCAGGTCTTCGGGGACGATCCCTTCGAAACCCGCCTGACCCCCGCGCGGCTCCGCTGGACACCGGCGCTGGCCCCGCGTCCTGCCGATCTCGCGGCGGAGTGAGCCCGATGCTGCCCCAGCCTCCCGTCCTGTCCGTCAAGAACCTGCGCGTCGCCTTCGGCTCCACCGAGGCGGTGCACGGGCTGAGTTTCGACATCCATCGGGGCGAGACGCTTGCGCTGGTGGGTGAAAGCGGCTCGGGCAAAAGCGCCACGGCGCTGTCGATCCTGCGGCTGATCGAACGCGAGGGCGGGCGGATCACCGGAGGGCACATAAGGCTGGCCTGCGCAAAGACCCCCGGCACCACGGTCGAGATCACCACCCTGCCCCCCGCCGCGTTGCGGGCGATCCGGGGCGACCGGATCGCAATGGTGTTTCAGGAACCCATGACCTCGCTCAACCCGGTGATGACGGTCGGTGCGCAGCTGGCCGAAACGCTGGCCCTGCATCGCGGCCTGCGGGGCCGCGCCGCCCGCTCCGCCGCCCGCGCCGCGCTGGAGCGGGTCCAGATCCCCGAACCGGACCAGCGGCTGGACCAGTATCCGCATGAACTGTCCGGCGGGCTGCGGCAGCGGGTGATGATCGCCATGGCGCTGGTCTGCGAACCCGACGTGCTGATCGCGGACGAGCCGACCACCGCGCTGGACGTCACCACGCAGGCCGAGATTCTGGCCCTGATCGCGGGGCTGCAGCGCGATCTGGGGATGGCGGTGCTTTTTATCACCCACGACCTTGGCGTCGTGTCCGAAATCGCCGACCGGGTCTTGGTGCTGAAGGATGGCCACCTTGTCGAGGAGGGGCGCAAGGCCGATCTTTTCGCCGCGCCGAAATCCGACTATGCCCGCGAACTGCTGGCCGCCACGCCACGGCTTGGCGGCGGCTCCCCTGCCCCGCTGACAGGGGCCGAGCCGGTGCTGGTGCTGCGCGATGTGGTGACGACTTATGGCGGCGGGGGGATTTTTTCCCGCAGGGCGCCGGTCCAGGCGGTGCGCGGCGTCTCCCTCACGCTGGGGCGGGGCGAAACGCTGGGGCTGGTGGGAGAAAGCGGCTGCGGCAAGTCCTCTCTGGCGCGCACGGTGATGCGGCTGGTTGACCCTGCCTCCGGCGAGATCGACCTGCTGGGCACCCGGATCGACACGCTTGGCGCGGCGGCGCTGAAACCCCACCGGGCGCGGATCCAGATGGTGTTTCAGGATCCCTATGCCGCGCTCAACCCGCGCATGTCGATCCGCGATCTGATCACCGAACCGGCCCATCTGCACGGCATGGTGACCCCAAGGGGACGCGACGCCATGGCGCGCGACCTGCTGGAGCGTGTGGGTCTGCCGTCCGATGCGGCGGAACGTTATCCGCACCAGTTTTCGGGCGGGCAGCGGCAGCGGATCTGCATCGCGCGGGCGCTGTCGGTGACGCCCCAGATCATCGTGGCGGACGAGGCCGTCTCGGCGCTTGATGTCTCGACCGCGCGGCGGGTGACGGATCTGATGGCCCGCATCCAGCGCGAGGAGGGGGTTTCTTTTCTGTTCATCAGCCATGACATCGCCGTGGTCGAACGGGTCAGCCACCGCATCGCGGTGATGTTCAAGGGCGAGATCGTGGAACAGGGCGAGACGGCGCAGGTTCTGCATGCCCCCCGCCATCCCTATACCCGCCGCCTGATGGCCGCCGTGCCGCGAGCCGATATCGGGACTGCCGCGGCAGGGATTCGGCAGGACGCTCTGGCGCTCACCTGACCCCGGCGTGCCCGCAGGTTTGAGGCCGGGCCGGGGCCAAACCGCGCCTGCCGCATCACGGGCGGGCAGAGCCTGCGGCCGGTTCAGGGGCGGTGAGTCGGTCCGACTCACCCGCCCCGCGCCGGTTGGTTCGCGGAATGGGAAGGATGCGGACCCTCCGCCGGGCGGCTCAGAACGATTCGGGCAGGAACGCGGACGAATCGGCCATCGGCGCAGCCTGACCTGCCCGCGCTGCGACACGGGCCAGCGGCCCCCGCAAAAGGCAGGCTGATGCGGCAGAATCCGCTGATTTCGCCCTAATCCGGACCCTCCCGCGCGAGGATACCACGACACGCGGAAGACGGCCCCCGAAGGGGAAAACTTTTCTCAACTTTCAGGAGTTTAGTGGTGAGCCGTGCAGGATTCGAACCTGCGACCCACTGATTAAAAGTCAGTTGCTCTACCAACTGAGCTAACGGCCCACTGTGGGGGCGCTTCTAGAAAGAGCGGAGGGTAGGGTCAACCCGAAAAATCACATTTTTCCAACATCCGTGTTTCGGGACGGGTCCAGACTCTGGAAAGGGCCTCGCAACAGGCGTATAGGGCCGCGGATGGATCAGACACGCGCACAGACTCTGCCCTTTCTCAAGATGCACGGGCTTGGCAACGACTTCGTCGTGCTGGACGGGCGTGCCCGCCAGATCGAGGTGACACCGGCGCTGGCGCGTGCGCTGGCCGACCGGCATCGCGGCGTGGGATTCGACCAGCTTGCGCTGGTCACCCATGGCGCGGGCGATGCCCGGCTGACCTTCTACAACGCCGACGGATCCACCGCAGGCGCCTGCGGCAATGCCACCCGCTGCATCGCGCGCTGGCTGATGGACGAAACCGGGCGCGACGCGCTGGATCTGGTCACCGAACGCGGCACCCTGCGCGCGGTGGATGCGGGCGGCGGGCTGACCTCGGTCAATATGGGTGCTCCGCAGCTTGACTGGCAGGAGATTCCGCTGGCCCATGCCATGGACACGCTGGAGCTGCCCATCGACGGCTCCCCCACCGCCACCGGCATGGGCAATCCGCACTGCACCTTCTTCGTGCCGGATGCCGAAGCCGTGACGCTGGAGCAGATCGGCCCCAAGCATGAGCATCACCCGCTCTTTCCGCAGCGCACCAATGTGCAGGTCGCCAGCCTGACCGGGCCGAATCATCTGCGGATGCGGGTCTGGGAGCGCGGCGTCGGGGTGACGCTGGCCTCTGGCTCGTCCTCCTGCGCCACGGCGGTGGCGGCGGCGCGGCGCGGCCTGACCGGGCGGCAGGTGACGGTGGATCTGGATGGCGGCACGCTGATCATCGACTGGCGCGAGGATGGCGTCTGGATGACCGGCGCCACCGCGCATGTGTTCGACGGCACGCTCAGCGCCGCATGGCTGGAGCAGGTGGCATGAGCGCGCCGCGATTCACCACGCTGGGCTGCAGGCTCAACGCCTACGAGACCGAGGCGATGAAGGCGCTGGCCGATCAGGCCGGGCTGCAGGATGCGGTCATCGTGAACACCTGCGCCGTGACCGCCGAGGCGGTGCGCAAGGCCCGGCAGGAAATCCGCCGCCTGCGCCGCGAAAACCCCGAGGCCCGGCTGATCGTCACCGGCTGCGCCGCGCAGATCGACCCCGACAGCTTCGCCGCCATGGCGGAGGTCGATCACGTCATCGGCAACAGCGAAAAGATGGCGCCGGAAACGTGGCAGGGGCTGCGTCCCGATTTTATCGGCGACACCGAGCGGGTACAGGTCAATGACATCATGTCGGTGACCGAAACCGCAGGTCATCTGATCGACGGGTTCGGCACGCGCAGCCGCGCCTATGTGCAGGTGCAGAACGGCTGCGACCATCGCTGCACCTTCTGCATCATCCCCTATGGCCGGGGCAATTCGCGGTCGGTCCCTGCCGGTGTGGTGGTGGATCAGGTCAAGCGGCTGGTGCAGCAGGGCTATAACGAGGTGGTGCTGACCGGGGTGGATCTGACCTCCTGGGGGGCGGATCTGCCCGGCACGCCCCGGCTGGGCGATCTGGTGATGCGGCTGCTGCGGCTGACGGATGTGCCGCGGCTGCGGATCTCCTCGATCGATTCGATAGAGGCGGACGACAACCTGATGCTGGCCATCGCCACCGAACCGCGCCTGATGCCGCATCTGCATCTGAGCCTGCAGCATGGCGACGATCTGATCCTGAAGCGGATGAAGCGCCGCCATCTGCGCGACGATGCCATCCGCTTTACCGAGGAGGCGCGCAGGCTGCGCCCCGACCTGACCTTTGGAGCCGACATCATCGCGGGCTTCCCCACCGAGACCGAGGCGCATTTCGACAATTCGCTGAAGCTGGTCGAAGACTGCGGCCTGACATGGCTGCATGTCTTTCCCTATTCCGCCCGCCCCGGCACTCCCGCCGCGCGCATTCCCGCCCGCGTCGATGGCCGGGTGATCAAGGAACGTGCCGCCCGGCTGCGCGCCGCAGGCGAGGCGGCGGTGCAGCGCCATCTGGCGGCACAGCAGGGTGTCACCCACCGCATCCTGATGGAGGCGCCCGATATGGGCCGGACCGAGCAGTTCACCGAGGTGACGCTGCGCGCGCCGCAGACCGAAGGTGCGATCATCACCGCCACCATCACCGGCCATGACGGCGCGCGTCTGACCGCCTGACACGACCCGGATCCGAATTCCGGCGCATGCAGGCCGGGCGCGGCATCGGCTTGGTCCATGACCGGGCCTTGCCGCCGCGCCGACATAGGCACGTTTGGTCCTGCTGGCGCCCGGGCGGACCATGCCCACCGGCATCTGGTGCGGTCTCGGCGATCCTGCGGCACCTCTGGCCGAAGGCGTCGGACAGGAGCCTGCCACGCGCGCCAACCCTGTCCGCGATCCGCTGCCCGAGGGGGGGATGCCTGCACCCGTTGCATGAGTCCCCGGTTTGAGTCATGAGGACGGTCATGCAACGCCAAAGCCGTGCCCTTCTGGTCCATCTCTTCACCGCCACAGGCGCGGTCTTTGCCATGCTGGCGCTACTGGCCGCCGCGCGCGAAGACTGGGCGCTGATGTTCCTCTGGCTCGTGGTGGCGTTTTTTGTTGATGGCATCGATGGTCCGCTGGCCCGCCGCTATGACGTCAAGACCAACGCACCACGCTTTGACGGGGTGCTGCTGGATCTGATCATCGACTACCTGACCTATGTGTTCATCCCGGCCTTTGCGCTGTTCCATTCGGATCTGCTGCCCGGCTGGACCGGCTGGATCGCCATCATCATCATCACCTTTGCCAGCGCGCTGTATTTCGCCGACAGCCGGATGAAGACGGCGGACAATTCCTTCAGCGGGTTTCCCGGCTGCTGGAACATGCTGGTGCTGGTGCTCTTTGCGCTGCAGCCGAATTTCTGGGTGATCCTGACGCTGGTCTCGGTGCTGGCCATCGCGATGTTCCTGCCGATGAAATTCATCCACCCCGTGCGCACCGAACGCTGGCGCGCGGTGTCGCTGCCCATGGCGCTGGCATGGACCTTCTTTGCGGGCTGGGCGGCATGGGTCGAATTCCATCCGCAAAGCTGGGCGCATTGGGGGCTGGTCGCCACCTCGCTTTACCTGCTGTTCGCGGGCATCGCGCAGCAGCTTATTCCCGCGCGGACGCGGTGAGCCGCAGCGCGACCCCCGCCGCCACGCCCGCGCCGCACGCCATGATTCCCCCTGCTCCGAATACCGCGCTGGCGGCGCTGCTGACGCTCGCAGCCTCCAGCCTTGTGGCGGGCACCACGCTTCTGGCCAAGGCCGTCGGCACCGGCGCGCTGGGGCCCGCGCTGCACCCGCTGCAGGTCAGTCAGGGGCGGTTCCTGTTCGCCTTTCTCGCCTTTGCCACCGCAGCGGCGGTGCTGCGGCCAAGGCTGCACCGCCCGGCATGGGGCACCCATACGCTGCGCGTGGTGTTCGGCTGGGGCGGGGTCAGCTTCATGTTCGCCGCCGCCGCCTTCATCCCCTTGGCCGATGCCACGGCGATCAGCTTTCTGAACCCGGTGGTGGCGCTGCTGCTGGCGGCGCTGATCCTGCGCGAAAAAGTGGGGCCGGTGCGGCTGTCGGCGGCGGCACTGGCGCTGGCGGGCGCGATGATCCTGCTGCGCCCCACCCCGGAGGCCTTCCGCCCCGAGGCGCTGCTGGCGCTTGGTGCCGCCCTGATGCTGGGCTGCGAGACCATCGTCATCAAGCGGCTGTCGGGGCGCGAGCCCGCTTTCCAGATCCTGCTGGTCAACAACGTGATCGGCGTGGTCCTTGCCAGCCTTGCCGCGGCCTTTGTCTGGCAGGCCCCGACCCCGGCGCAATGGGCGGCGCTGGCGGGAATCGGCGGGCTGATGGCGCTGGCGCAGACCTGTTTCATCACCGCCATCGCCCGTGCCGATGCCAGCTTCGTGGCGCCGTTCTGGTATGCGACGCTGGTCTTTGCGGCGCTTTACGATCTGGCGCTGTTCGGCGTGATCCCCGACGCCGTGTCGGCGGCGGGCGCGGTGATCATCGTGGCGGGCGCCGCCCTGCTGGCGTGGCGGGAGGCGCGGCTCAGGCCTTCAGCCGCCAGCCGGTCCGGAACAGCCCCCAAGCCATAAGCGCCACCAGCGCGGTCGATCCCACCGCCACGGCCAGCCCCAGCATCGGGCTGCTGTCCGACACGCCGATCATGCCATAGCGCGCCCCGTCGATCAGGTAGAAGACCGGGTTCACATGGGTGATCTCGTAAAGCCCGGGCGGCAGCGCCTCCACCGAATAGAAGGTGCCCGACAGGAAGGCGAGCGGGGTCACGATGAAGTTGGTGATCGCCGCCATCTGGTCGAACTTGTTGGCGAAAAGCCCGGCCACCACCCCCACGGCAGACAGGAAGGCCGCGCCCAGCACCACGAACACCGCCAGCAGCAGCGGATGCGCGGGCACCTGCCCCGTGGCCACGAACAGCCCCGCCAGAATCGCCAGCGCCACCACAATGCCGCGCGCGACACCGCCCGCCAGATAGCCGATGACCAGTTCGAACGGCGCCAGCGGCGGCATCAGCGTGTCGACGATATTGCCCTGCACCTTGGAAATCACGATGGAGCTGGAGCTGTTGGCGAAGGCGTTCTGGATCACCGTCATCATCAGGATGCCGGGGGCGATGAATTCGGTGAAGGGCACGCCCAGCACCTCGCCCCGGGTGGGGCCGATGGCAATGGTGAAGATCACCAGAAACAGCCCGGCAGTGACCAGCGGCGCCAGCAGGGTCTGGGTCCAGACCGCCAGAAAGCGCTGGATCTCGCGGCGGCAGAGCGTCGCCAGCCCCAGCCAGTTGACTCTGCCGAAGCGGCGGGTGCCGGGGGCGATGCGTCGGGACGTGGTCATGGGGCGGTCCTTTCCTTTGCCCCGGCTTGTAACTCCGCAGGCGATGACTACAATAGGGCCTCCGATGGAATTTCCAGGCGGCCCTCAGCGAGGCCGCTTTTTTCAAGCTGAGGATCCGATATGTCCTGGACGGATGAGCGCGTCGAGCTGCTGAAGAAGATGTGGGCCGAAGGCCAGTCGGCCAGCCAGATCGCCAAGGAACTGGGCGGCGTCACCCGGAATGCGGTGATCGGCAAGGTTCATCGGCTTGGCCTGTCCAACCGGACGGGGCCCGGCGGCGCTCCCGGCCCGGTGCCGGCACAGGCGCCCGCAGCCCCGCCCGCGGCGCCCGCCGCACCGCCCGCGAAGGAGGCGAAGATCATCAAGGAAACCAAGGGCAGACCCGCCCCGCAGCCAGAGGCCGAACTGGAAGATGACGCGCCCGCAAAGCGCGCTCCGGTGGATATCGACATGGACGAGGACATGGACGAGGCGGAAACCCGTCCCGTGCCCAGCCCCGCGCGCAAGGCCATCGTGCCTGCGGGACAGCCCCTGCCGCCGCAGCCTTCGGCCAATGAAATCAGCCCCGAGGCGCTGGCCAAGGTCAGCGAGATCGAAAAGAAGGCCAAACGGCTGACCCTGATGGAGCTGACCGAACGCACCTGCAAATGGCCGGTGGGCGATCCCGCGACGCCGGATTTCTGGTTCTGCGGCCTGCCCGTGCAGCAGGGCAAACCCTATTGCGAGGCGCATGTGGGCGTGGCGTTCCAGCCCATGTCCTCGCGCCGGGACCGCCGCCGCTAGGCGCCGCGCGCCCTCCTCTGCCGACCCGACGGGCCCCCTTTTGCGGGGCCCGCATCTTTTTCTGCGACACGGAGCAACGCGATGCCGCGTCGCGGCGTTGAGTCCGTTGGGCAGAGATGGAAACGGGCAGATGGCAGAGTTCCTTCAGATCGGGGCGTCCTATCAGGCGCCGCTTGCGTTGCTGCTGATCGTGGCGCTGTTCGGGTTTTTCCTGTGGGAGGTCTATCCGCCCGAAGTGCCCGCCACCGGCCTTGCCGCGGTCTTCGTGATCCTTGGCTTCGTGTCGCAGGACGACCTGCTGTCGGTCTTTTCCAACCCCGCGCCGCTGACCATCGCCGCCATGTTCGTGCTGTCCGGCGCACTGGTGCGCACCGGCGTGCTGGAGGCGATCTCTGACATGGTGATCGCACAGGCAGAGCGTCGGGCCGGGCTGGCGCTGGGGCTGATCGTGGCGGTCACGCTGCTGGCTTCGGCCTTCGTGAACAACACGCCCGTGGTGCTGGTGCTGATTCCGGTGGTGATCCGGCTGGCGGGCGCGCTGAAGGTGGCGCCGACACGGCTGCTGATCCCGCTGTCCTATGTGGCGATTCTGGGCGGCACCTGCACGCTGATCGGCACCTCCACCAACCTGCTGGTGGACGGGGTGGCGCAGCGCGAAGGGCTGGAGCCCTTCGGCATCTTCGAGATCACGCCGGTGGGGATTGTCGTGGCGCTGGCAGGGCTTGCCACGCTGGGCGCCCTTGGCCGCGCGCTTCTGCCCGACCGCGATGCCAGCAACCCCGACCAGATGCTGGGCGAGACCACCTTCCTGTCGGAGGCGGCGCTTGTCGACGAGACCCATGCGGGCAAGACGGTCAGCGAGGTGGCGGCGCTGTCGCGGGGCGGGCTGCGGGTGCTGGGCCTGCGCCGCAAGGGAGAGCCGCTGCGCGGCACCGTGGCCGATCAGGTGCTGGAAAAGGGCGACGTGCTGGTGCTGCGCGCGCCCACCTCGGAACTGCTGACGCTGCATGCCGATCCCGGCTTCCGCGTCGGCCTGCGCCGGGGCGAGCCCGCCGAAGGCGAACTGGTGACGGTCGAGGTGGTGGTGGCGCCGCGCAAGCCCAATCTGGGCCGGTCGCTGCGCGAGATGTCGCTGGGCCGCCGCTTCGGGGTGCGGGTGCTGGGCGCGCACCGGCACGAGCACAATCCCGGGCCGGATCTGGGCGCGGTGCGGCTGAAACCCGCCGACAAGCTGCTGCTGGAAGGGCCCGCTTCGGCCTTCGAGACGCTGGAGGAGGAGGCGCAGCTGATCTCTGTCAGCCGTCCCACCGGGCGCGCCTTCCGCCGGGGCCGCGCGCCCTTGGTGCTGGTGGCGCTGGCCGTGGTCGTCGTGCTGGCCGCGATGGGGGTGATGAGCATCGCGGTGCTGTCGATGCTGGCGGTGGCGGCCATGCTGATGCTGCGCTGCATCGACGCCGACGAGGCATGGGGCGCGCTGGACGGCTCCATCCTCGTGCTGATCTTTGCCATGCTGGTGATCGGGCTGGGCCTGCAGAACAGCGGCGCCGTGGCGCTGGTGGTGGATCTGGTGGCGCCCTTCGTGTCCGGCCTGCCGCCCTATCTGGCACTGCTGGCGGTCTATCTGATCGCCTCCATCCTGACCGAGATGGTCACCAACAACGCGGTGGCGGTGGTGTTCACCCCCATCGCCATCGGCCTGTCGCAGGCGACCGGGCTTGATCCGCGCGCGCTGGCCATGGCAGTGATGTTTGGCGCAAGCGCCAGCTTCGCCACGCCCATCGGCTATCAGACCAACACGCTGGTCTATGGCGCGGGCAATTACCGCTTCGCCGATTTCCTGCGCATCGGTCTGCCGATGAACGGGGTGGCGGCACTGGCAGCCTGCGCCGCGATCCTGTGGCTGGCGGCATAGGGGCTGCCCGCCCGGCCGCCACAGGCGGACAAAGAAAGACAGAGGGCTCTGCCCGCCCGTCCGCCACAGGCGGACAATATAAAGACAGGGGGCGCTGCCCGCCTGGCCGCCACAGGCGGACAATATAAAGACAGGGGGCGCTGCCCGCCTGGCCGCCACAGGCGGACAATATAAAGACAGGGGGCGCTGCCCGCCTGGCCGCCACAGGCGGACAATATAAAGACAAGGGGCGCTGCCCCCGTCCCCTGCGGGGACTCCCCCGGGATATTTTCAGCCAATGGAAGCGCGACGGAGGGGCTTTGCGGCGCCGGGGAGAGGGCGTATATGCGCGGGATGCAGAATCCGCCCGATCTTCGCCCCGACCTCGCGCGCGCGCGCATTTCCGACACCCGCCGTGCCGGCCAGCCGACCATCGGCATGGTCTCGCTTGGCTGTCCCAAGGCGCTGGTGGACAGCGAGCGCATCCTGACCCGGCTGCGCGCCGAGGGCTATGGCATCTCGCCGGACTATTCCGGGGCGGATGCGGTGATCGTGAACACCTGCGGCTTTCTGGACAGCGCCAAGGCCGAAAGCCTTGAGGCGATCGGCGAGGCGCTGGCGGAGAACGGGCGCGTGATCGTCACCGGCTGTCTTGGCGCCGAGCCCGACTACATCACCGGCGCGCATCCCCGGGTGCTGGCGGTGACGGGCCCGCATCAATACGAGCAGGTTCTGGATGCGGTGCATCGCGCCGTGCCGCCTTCGCCCGATCCGTTTGTCGACCTGCTGCCTGCGGCGGGCGTGAAGCTGACGCCGCGGCATTACAGCTATCTGAAGATTTCCGAGGGCTGCAATCACGCCTGCAAGTTCTGCATCATCCCCGACATGCGCGGGCGCCTGAGCAGCCGTCCGCATCGCGCCGTGCTGCGCGAGGCGGAAAAGCTGGTGGAAGCCGGGGTGCGCGAACTGCTGGTCATCAGTCAGGACACCAGCGCCTATGGCACCGACTGGAAGGACCGGGAGGCGAAGTTTCCCATCCTCGATCTGGCGCGGGATCTGGGCAGCCTTGGCGCCTGGGTGCGGCTGCATTACGTCTATCCCTATCCGCATGTGCGCGAGCTGATCCCGCTGATGGCGGGCGCCTCCGGCAGCGGGGCGGGCGGCATCCTGCCCTATCTCGACATTCCGTTCCAGCATGCCCATCCCGACACGCTGAAGCGCATGGCCCGGCCCGCCGCCGCCGCGCGCACGCTGGACGAGATCGCGGCATGGCGCGCCGACTGTCCGGAGATCGTGCTGCGGTCGACCTTCATCGTGGGCTATCCCGGCGAGACCGAGGCGGAGTTCCAGACCCTGCTCGACTGGCTGGACGAGGCGCAGCTGGACCGGGTCGGCTGTTTTCAGTACGAGGACGTGAAGGGCGCGCGGTCCAATGCCCTGCCCGATCACGTCGCGCCCGAGGTCAAGCAGGACCGCTGGGACCGCTTCATGGCAAAGGCTCAGGCGATTTCCGAGGCGAAGCTGGCCGCAAAAGTCGGACGGCAGATGCAGGTTCTGGTCGACGAGGTGGATGACGAGGCCGCCACCTGCCGCACCATGGCCGACGCGCCCGAGATCGACGGCAACCTGTTCATCGACGAAGGGTTCGAGACGCTGAAGCCCGGCGATCTGGTGACGGTCGAGGTCGAGGAGGCCGGGGAATATGATCTGTGGGGGCGCATGATCGCCTCCCCCCGCGTCTGAGTCGCGCCGATCCGCGCCGCCCGTAAGGGGTGGCGCGGCCAAAACCTGCAAGAAATGACAGGTGACCCGGCAAAAATCGCGGGCGGGCCCGGTGCCCTGCCCGGGTGCAACCGCTTCGGATCCGCGACAAACTCTTCACGATGCGGTAACCTTCTGGTGTTCGGTCGGTTCGGCAGGGAGGGTCCATCCAGGATGGGTCACGCAGATCCGGCAGCGCCGGGGAGCACCGGGGCGCCATGCGCGATCCCGTAAGCCCCCGTCGGGCGCGGCATCGATTTTCCCTTCGGGGGCAAGACATTAAAGCTGTGGATTGATAGGTTACGGGATGCCGCCCATTGCCGGGGGCATCCCGTTTTTACGCGGACTGCCGGCACCCTGCCTGTCTGCCCTCAGGTGCCCGACAGGATCAGCAGATCCAGCGCCTCGTCCTCCAGCGCGCCCTGCGTGTCGACCTGCGCCTGACAGGCCTTGTGCAGCGGATCGGGCAGCACGCCCAGCGACATGGCCAGCGCCGCCAGTTCGGTGCGCGAGCTGAGCCCGGTGTTCTGGATCAGCGCGTTCAGCCGCTGCCGCACGGCAGAGACCGAGATCTCCAGCTGCGCCGCGATCTGCTTGTCCTGATGGCCCGCGCCGATCATCTCCAGCAGCTCCAGCTGCTTGCCGGTGATCTGGTTGCGCTCGGGAAATTCGCGCGTGAAATGATACATGTAGCGCTGATGCGCGGTCAGCGCCGCCATGCTGAGTGTCCAGCCATGGGCCTGAATGATGCGCTGCATGTCGCGGCGCGAATGGTTGCCGGTGAAGGTCAGCAGGCCGACCTGCGACGGCGCGTTCTGGCGCAGCGGAATGGAGAACCCCGCCCGCATGCCGCGCCGCGCCGCCTCGCGCAGGACCGCCACCCGCGCCTCGGGCAGAGGATGGTAATCGTCCAGAAACTCCAGCCCGACCGCGATCGGCGTCAGCCGGTCCATGGCATGGCTGCGGAAATAGGACCAGCGCGCCAGATCCGGATCGGCGTTATACGCGCTGAGCCAGGCGGAGTCGTAAGAGGTGCGCAGGAACAGCGTCTTCTTCCAGTTGCGATAGGCGCTGGCCCCGATAAAATCCACGCAAGGCAGCTTCAGTTCGCGGCCCAGACAGACGATCAGCCGCCAGACCTCTTCCGATCCCTGCGTGGTTTCCAGATCGATCAGGAATCGCTGCAGCAGCTCGGGCACGTGCTGCTCGGCAGCCATCATGGGACGGCGGCGGCTGGAAGGGCGCAGGTCGGTCACAATCCCTCTCAACAAGTCGGGGCCGGGCGGGCCGGTGTCGCGGTCAGGTGCATCCGCGGACGCACCCGTCGGATCGGGCGACGGGCCTCTTGGATCAGGCGCTTGCCAGAGTTTGACGCCTTTTAAGGTCACTGGCAAATGTCAAAAGATATAGGAAGCTACTCCAAACGCACAGCTTGCCTACCCTATCGCGCCCTTGCGCTGCCCGCGAAGCTTTGGCAGAGGGGCGCCATGGCCAAGCTGCATTTTCACTATTCTACCATGAATGCGGGAAAATCCACGCTGCTGCTGCAGGCCGCGCACAACTACCGCGAGCGGGGCATGGACGTGTTCCTGCTGACCGCGCGGCTGGACACGCGGGCGGGGCCGGGCCGCATCGGCTCGCGCATCGGGCTGGGACAGGCGGCAGAGACATTCGGCCCCGAAGATGACCTTTTCACCCGCATCACCCAGGCGGCGGCACAGCCGCTGGCCTGCATCTTTGTCGACGAGGCGCAGTTCCTGACCGAAGCGCAGGTCTGGCAGCTCGCGCGGGTGGTGGATGACCTGCACCTGCCGGTGATGGCCTACGGGCTGCGGGTGGATTTTCGCGGCAAGCTCTTTCCCGGCTCGGCGGCGCTGCTGGCGCTGGCCGACACGCTGCGCGAGGTGCGCACCATCTGCCATTGCGGGCGCAAGGCCACAATGGTGATCCGGCAGGATGCGGCGGGACGCGCCGCCACCGAAGGCGATCAGGTGCAGATCGGCGGCAATGAAACCTACGTTTCGCTCTGTCGGAAGCACTGGCGGGACGCCACAGGCGATCCCGTTTCCCCCGCCAGCGCCTGACCGCGCCTCCGGACCGGGATCAGACCGGGTTCGGCACGTCCTCTCCGGCAAAAAACGCCCGCAGATTGGCCACAGCCATCCGCCCCATCTCCTCGCGCACTTCCAGCGCGGCGGTGCCCAGATGCGGCAGCAGCACCGCATTGTCGAGCGCGCGCAGCGCCTCGGGCACGCGCGGCTCCTGCTCGTAGACATCCAGCCCCGCCCCCGCGATGCGGCGGTCCTGCAGGGCGGCGATCAGCGCCGCCTCGTCCACCACATCGCCACGCGCGATGTTGATGAAATGCCCGCTGGGTTTCATCGCCGCCAGCACCCCGGCATTTACCGTGTGCCGGGTCTCGGCCCCGCCGGGCAGCGCGGTCACCAGCACGTCCACCGCCGCCGCCAGCGCCTCGGCGCTGTCCATGCGGGTGGCGGGAAACTCCAGCGCCTTTTCGGAGCGGCTGACATAGGCGACCTTCATGCCAAAGCCGAAATGGCAGCGCCGCGCGATGGCCTGCCCGATGCGCCCCATGCCAAGGATGCCCACGGTCTTGCCCGACAGGTGCAGCCCCAGCATCTGCACCGGATGCCAGCCCTGCCACGCGCCCGACCGCAGCAGCCGCTCGCCCTCACCCGCACGGCGGCAGGACATCAGCATCAGCGTCAGCGCGATGTCGGCGGTGGCATCGGTGACGGCACCGGGGGTATTGGTCACCACCAGCCCCGCCGCCTTGGCCGCCGCCACGTCGACATGGTTGTAGCCCACGCCAAAATTGGCAAGGATCCGGGCGCGCGGCGCCCCCGCCTCGGCAAAGACCGACGCGTCATAAAGATCGCCCAGCGTCATCAGCACCCCGTCATACGAGGCCAGCGAAGAGCACATCTCGTCGCGGCTCAGCGGCTCGGGACGGTCCCGGTAGGTCACGTCGAACAGCGCGCGGGCCTCGGCCACCACGCTGTCAGGCAGGTTGCGGGCGATCAGAATCTTGGTCAATGCAGGCGTCCTCCCAAAGGCACATCCATGTCCGGGCGCACCAGCACCACGGCGCCCCCCTCGTCCATCACCCCCAGCACCAGCACCTCGGACCGGAACGGCCCGATCTGGCGCGGCGGGAAATTCACCACCGCCAGCACCTGCGTGCCGACCAGCGCTTCGGGGGTGTAATGCACGGTGATCTGGGCCGAGCTTTTCTTCTCGCCGATCTCTGGGCCAAAATCGATCCACAGCTTGATGGCGGGCTTGCGCGCCTCGGGAAAAGGTTCGGCCCGGATCACCCGGCCCGCGCGGATGTCGACGGCCAGAAAATCGTCATAGCTGATCTCAGCCACGGGCAAGCTCCTCCGACCGGCGGGTGGCGGCGGCCACCGTGGCGCGCACCAGCGGCGGCAGGCCGCGCTCTGCATCCATCAGCACCTCCAGCCCGGCCTGCGTGGTGCCATTGGGCGAGGTCACGTTGCGCCGCAGTTCCGCCGGATCGGCGCCCGATGCCATGGCCAGCGCGCCCGCGCCCGCCACCGTGGCCCGGGCCAGCTGCAGCGCCAGATCGGGTGCCAGCCCCTCGGCCTCGCCCGCCGCCGCCAGACATTCGATCAGGTGGAACACATAGGCCGGACCAGAGCCGCTCAGCCCGGTCACCGCATCCATCTGCGCCTCCGCCTCCAGCCGCACCACCTGCCCCACGGCAGACAGCAGCGCCTCGGCCTGATCCAGATGCGCGGCGGTGGCATGGGCATTGCCGATGATCGCGGTGATCCCCTGCCCCACTGCGGCAGGCGTGTTCGGCATGGCGCGGATCACCGGGGTCGCCCCGCCCAGCATCGCCTCATATTGCGCGATGGTCACCCCGGCAGCCACCGACAGGAACAGCGTGGCGCCATTGCCCAGCGCCGCCAGATCCGGCAGCGCCCCGGCCATCATCTGCGGCTTCACCGCCACCAGCACGATGGCGGGATCCGCAGGCAGCGCCTCGTTCAGATGCACGCCCTGCACCTGCAGCCAGTCCGAAGGATGCGGATCCCGCACCCAGACCGATGCTGCGGGCAGGCCGCGCGCCAGCCAGCCCTCCAGCATCGCCGACCCCATCTTGCCGCAGCCCAGCAGCACCAGCCCGCGCCGCGCAATCTCCTGATCCATCGTCCCGCTCTCCCGTCCGGTCCCGCTCTGCTGCCGTGATACGCGGCCCCCGACTGCGGTGCAATGCCGCCACAGACAGAACGGGCGCGCCTCCTCGCGGCGGCACGCCCTTCATCTTGCCTGTTAAACTCCGGGGGAAGCCGCCGCAGGCGGCTGGGGGCAGAGCCCCCGGCAACCCTCCCCTCAGGCGCGGCCGTAGGCTTCGGCGATGGCGATCTGCAGCGCCTCCTGCGCCGATTTCCCCGCCCATGCGATCAGCTGGAAACAGGGATAATACCGCTCCGAGGCGGTGACGGCACTGGTGATCATCATGTCGATCTGTTCGGGGGCGGCGGTCTGCCCCCCCGTCAGGACCAGCCCGTACCGGTAGACCATCAGCTTCGGCTCGGCCCAGTAGGTAAAGGCACCGGCCCAGCACTGGTCGTTCACCGCGTTGAGCCCTTCGTAAAGCTCCGACAGCGCCGCCTCCGGCGGCTCCATCTCGAAGGTGCAGATCAGCCGCAGCGTCTCGTCGCGCGGCGACCAGGCCAGCGTGACGGAATAGCTGCGCCACTGGCCCACGACGGCCATGGCGATCTGATCCTCGGCGATCCGGTCAAAATCCCAGTCGTGATGTTCGGCCAGCGTCTCCACGATGTCGATGGGATGAATGTCGTCGCTCAGGAACACTTCGGAGAGTGCCATGCGCCACCTCTTATGGTTGTAGTTTTTGGGCCCGACAGCGCCCCAAAAACTAGGTGCCTGCTCCAGAGGGTGGGGCATACCCCGTTCCTCTTACCACATATCGTGCCTGTGCCATGGCCCCGCTGTAAAGCGAAATATTCTTGACGCCTACAATAAGTTGTGGATCAGACCGGGGATCGTTCAACCTGTGCCCAGTGATTCCCTGTGGACAGGTGGGGGCCTTTCCCGGACCTGTCCACAGAAAGCCGGATCAGGACATGGGCACCGGGCCGGGACAGGCGGCAAGCACGGTGGCGGCGGCCTCGGCGGGCACCACGTCAAACCCCTGTTCCGCCAGCCGCACCCCTTCGCCCTCCAGCGCGAGGGTCCAGCGCCCGGTCACCATTTCGTAAGGAAATTCAAAGGTGAAGAGCGCCAGTCCCGGATCATCAGGATGCAGCACGGTGACCCAGCTCTGCCGCGTCACGCCCCGTGGCCCCATCGGCGGATGGGTCAGCACCACACTCACGGGCTGCGGCGCGCTGCCGCCTTCGGAGATGAAACGGATGCCAAAACTTATCCCAAGCTCGGCAGGGACAAGCGTGGTGGTCACGTCGATGTCCCGGTCCTGCGCGATCAGGTTGAGACGGCCCTGTTCGGTCTGGGGGGCGGCGATCGTGCCTTCGGAGGTGACCTGACAGATCACGCCATGATCCAACAGCCGCAGCCCGGCCTCCTGTGCCGAAGCAGGCAGGGCAAGGCACAGCGCGGTCAGGATCGGGGCAAGGCGCAAGCGGATCTCCATCGCAGCCTATATGGGGCCGCGCGGGGCTTGCGGCAACCGCAGGATGCTTCACATGAAACAGCCTCCCCCGCGTGACGGGAGAGGCTGCAGACTGTCAGGTTCTCCGGCTCAGCCGATGGCGGCGGCCTTCACGTCCTCGTCGATATAGGGGACATATTGTGCGAAGTTGTCAGAGAACATCTTCACCAGCTTCTGCGCCTGCGCGTCAAAGGCTTCCTTGTCGGACCATGTGCGGCGCGGATCCAGCAGCAGTTCGGGCACGCCCTCCACCTGCACCGGCACCTCGAAGCCGAAATTCGGATCCTTGCGGAATTCCACCTTGACCAGCGACCCGTTCAGCGCGGCATGCAGCAGGGCGCGGGTGGCCTTGATCGGCATGCGGTGGCCGGTGCCATAGGCGCCGCCGGTCCAGCCGGTGTTCACCAGCCAGCAGGTCGCGCCGTGCTTGGCGATCTTGTCGCGCAGCAGGTTGCCATAAACCTCGGGGCGCAGCGGCATGAAGGGCGCGCCGAAGCAGGTGGAGAAGGTCGGCTGCGGTTCGGTGATGCCGCGCTCGGTCCCTGCCACCTTGGAGGTGAAGCCGGACAGGAAGTGATACATCGCCTGTGCCGGGGTCAGCCGCGCGATCGGCGGCAGCACGCCGAAGGCGTCGCAGGTCAGCATGATAATGTTCTTGGGATGCCCCCCCAGCGCGGTGGCCGAAGCGTTGGAGATATACTCCAGCGGATAGGCGCAGCGCATGTTGGCGGTCAGGCTGTCATCCTCGAAATCAAGCTCGAAGGTCTCGGGATCAAAGACCATGTTCTCGATCACGGTGCCGAATTTCGAGGTGGTGGCGAAAATTTCCGGCTCGGCCTCGGGCGACAGGTTGATGGTCTTGGCATAGCAGCCACCTTCGAAGTTGAAGGTGCCGCGATCCGACCAGCCATGTTCGTCATCGCCGATCAGCACCCGCTCGGGATCGGCGGAAAGCGTGGTCTTGCCGGTGCCGGACAGGCCGAAGAACACTGCCGTATCCACCGGGTTGTTCGGCGCATGGTTGGCCGAGCAGTGCATCGCCATGATGCCCTTGAGCGGCAGCAGGTAGTTCAGCAGGGTGAAGACCGACTTCTTGTTCTCGCCCGCATATTCGGTGTTGGCGATCAGGATCATCTTGCGGTCGAAGTTCAGCGCGATGACCGTATCGCTGCGGCAGCCGTGCTTGGCGGGATCGGCCTTGAAGCTGGGGCAGTTGATGATGGTGAAATCCGCAAGGAATTCGTCCAGCTGCTCGCGCTCGGGGCGGCGCAGCAGGTGGCGGATGAACAGGCCGTGCCATGCCAGTTCGGTCACCATCCGCACCTTGATGGAATGGGCGGGATCGGCGCCCCCCACCAGATCCTGCACGAAATAGTCGCGGCCCTTCATGTGCTCGACCATGTCGGCATGCAGCGCGTCGAACCCTTCGGGGGTCATGGCGCGGTTGTTGTCCCACCAGATCTTGTCTTCGACAGAGGGCGTGCGCACCACATGCTTGTCCTGCGGCGACCGGCCGGTGAACTTGCCCGTGGTGACGTAAAAGGCGCCACCCTTGCCCAGCGTGCCTTCCCCGCGTTTCAGCGCGGCCTCGATCAGCGCCGGCTCCATAAGATTGTAATAGACATTGCCCAGCCCTTCGATCCCTTGATCTTCAAGGCGGAATTGCGGGTTCACCCGTCCAAATGTCATCTGCCAAGCTCCTGTAGCCGCGCGAGAGGGGGCGGCGGTCTTTATCCGGACGGAACCGTCTCCGTCCCCCGGAGACGCGCGCCGCCGGTACCGGATGCTTTAACACGGGGCTTGCCGCCAAGAACAGAAGGCTGAGGAGAGGTTAGCGCAACCAAATCACCTTTAGCGTTAGCACCGGGAATGGGAGCGCAAGCAGCGCCCGCTGGCGCCAGCCGACTGAGGCATTTTAGTCATTCCTTACCACATTTCCGCTGCAATCCAGCCCGGAGATAGACCTGATTCGCAGATTCGGATTGTTGAAAAAGGCGAAACCCCGCATAGTGATGACAAAAAAGTCAGCTCCAGAGCAGTATGAGGAACCATTGCCATGTCCAGAATCGCGCTCGTGGACGATGACAGGAACATCCTGACATCCGTCTCCATGACGCTCGAGGCCGAGGGCTTCGAGGTTGAGACTTATAATGACGGACAGGCGGCTCTGGACGCCTTTAACAAGAAAATGCCGGATATGGCGGTGTTTGACATCAAGATGCCGCGCATGGACGGCATGGATCTGCTGCAGCGCGTGCGGCAGAAATCCCGGATGCCGGTCATCTTCCTGACCTCCAAGGACGACGAGATCGACGAGGTTCTGGGCCTGCGCATGGGCGCCGACGATTATGTCAAAAAACCGTTCAGCCAGAGGCTGCTTGTCGAACGCATCCGCGCGCTGCTGCGCCGTCAGGAAGCGGTGGCGGGTGACGTGGTGGGCGATACCGAAGACACCAAGCTGATGCTCCGCGGGTCGCTGACAATGGATCCGCTGCGCCATTCCGTGTCGTGGAAAGGTCAGGACGTGTCGCTGACCGTGACCGAATTCCTGCTGCTGCAGGCCTTGGCGCAGCGGCCCGGCTTCGTGAAATCCCGCGACCAGCTGATGGACGTGGCCTATGACGATCAGGTCTATGTGGACGACCGGACCATCGACAGCCACATCAAGCGCCTGCGCAAGAAGATGCGGACCGTGGATGCGGAATTCTCCGCTATCGAAACGCTCTACGGCATCGGCTATCGTTACAACGAAGAATAACGATGACCTTCGCCGAGAGGATCTCGATGCGCGGCGACCGCACGGGCGACCAGCAGGACGCCGATGTCGTTCTGGGCGATGACTGGATCGCCCCGGACAGCACGGTAGAAAAAGAGCTGCGCGACAGCCGCGCGCGGCGCACCCTGTTTTCGCTCAACCGCTCGCCGCTGACCCGCAAGATCATCACCTTCAACCTGATCGCGTTGAACGTGCTGGTGGCGGGGATCCTCTGGCTCAATTCCTCGCGCGATACGCTGGCGCTGCAGCGGGCCAGCGCGATGACCGCGCAGGTCGAACTGGTCGCCGACGTGTTCGAGGCGCAGCTGCCCGCGGGGGCGCCGGTCAGCCTTGGATCCTCCGACGGGATCGACATGTCCGCGACTCTGGAGGGGATCGACCTCTATCAGGGGGTGGAACTTCTGGTCTTTGACACCGGCAGCTTTCTGGTGGGAGAGACCAGCGGCACCCTGCCCGACCCGATGCTGAGCGCGCTGCAGCCCGATGACCGGTCCACGCTGATTTCGGATTTCCTTGACCGGACATGGCGCATGGTCGCGGGGTTCTTTTCCTATTTCGAGGACAGTCCCGCGCTGGGGACCGAAGACCGGCTGCGCCGCATGATGGAGGCGGATGACCCGACCCAGACCCGCGTGCGCTCTGGCAGCGGGCCGGAGGGCGGCATCGAATTCACCGCCTTTTCGCCGATCCGTCAGGGGGATGTGGTGCTGGGCACCGTGGCCATGGTCGCCCCCGCCTCCGAGATCGACGCCGCCGTCAGCGCCGAGCGCGAGCGGGTGCTGCAGATGTTCGTGATCGCCACGCTGGTCTCCATCGGGCTGAGCCTTGTTCTGGCCTCGACCATCGCCAATCCGATTTCCGATCTGGCGGATGCCGCCGAAATCGGGCGCGACCGCAACCGCAGCAAGAACACCTCGCGCCGCATCCGCATCCCCGACCTGACCGCCCGCCCCGACGAGATCGGGCGGCTGTCCGGCGCGCTGCGCGGCATGGTGGCCGCCCTTTATGACCGGATCGACAGCAACGAACAGTTCGCCGCCGATGTCGCGCACGAGATCAAGAACCCGCTCGCCTCGCTGCGCTCCGCCATCGGCAGCCTGCGCATCGTCCGCAAGGAAGAGCATCGCGAAAAGCTGCTGAGCGTGATCGAACATGACGTGCGGCGTCTGGACCGGCTGGTCAGCGACATTTCCAATGCCTCGCGGCTGGACAGCGAACTGGTCAAGGAAGAAGAGCAGGAATTCAACCTGCTGGAGATGATCGGCAACCTGACCCAGTTTCTGGGAGAGGACGCGCGCAAGAAGGGCATCGAATTCATCACCGACCTGCCCGAAAAACCCATTCTGATCAGCGGGCTGGAGCCGCGGCTGGCGCAGGTTTTCGTCAATCTCATCACCAATGCCGTCAGCTTCTGCGAAGATGGCGACGCGATCCGGGTCTGGGCGCGGCGCCGTGACAACCGCGTGCTGGTGGTGGTCGAGGATACCGGCCCCGGCATCCCCGAAGAGGCGCTGCAGAAGATCTTCAAACGCTTCTACTCGCACCGGCCCGAAAATGACTTCGGCAACAATTCCGGCCTTGGCCTTGCCATCTCCAAGCAGATCGTCGAGGCGCATGGCGGGGTGATCTGGGCCGAGAACATCCGTCCGACCGAAGCCGACGTGACCTCGGAACCGCTGGGCGCGCGCTTTGTCGTGGGCCTGCCGGTCTGAGCCATGGAGGTGCCGAAGCCCCTGATCCTGCACGCCACCGCCGTGGCGGTGGAGGGGCACGGCCTGCTGATCCGCGGGGCTGCGGGGTCGGGCAAATCGGCACTGGCGCTGGAGCTGATGTCGCGCGGCGCGCAGCTGGTGGCCGATGACCGGGTGGTGATCACCGCCGAGGGCCCCCGGCTCTGGCTTTCGGCCCCCGCCGCAATCGCCGGCCTGATCGAGGCGCGCGGCATCGGCCTCCTGCACGCCACGCCCGCGCCGCGCGCTGCACTGGCGCTGGTCGTGGATCTGGACCAGACCGAAGCGGCGCGCTTGCCGCAGCGCCGTGAAACCATGCTGCACGGGCGAAATATCCCCTTGCTTCACAAAGCCGCGCATCCCTATTTTCCCGCAGCCATTCTTCAATATGTGAAGGGTGGTCGAAGGGATCCGGAAACATGACCGAGCAGCCGCCAGGCCATCAACGCGTTGTCCTCGTGACGGGGCCCTCCGGGGCTGGCCGGTCCACGGCCATCAACGTGCTGGAGGATCTGGGTTTCGAGGCGATCGACAACATCCCGCTGCGGCTGATCCCGCGCCTGCTGGACGGCGCGGCCCTGACCCGGCCCATGGCGCTGGGGGTGGATGTGCGCAACCGGGATTTCAGCGTGCAGGGCCTGCTGGATCTGCATCGCGACCTTGGCACCCGGCCCGGGCTTGCCCCGCAGCTTCTGTATCTGGATGCTTCGCCTTCGGTGCTGGCACGGCGCTATTCCGAAACCCGCAGGCGGCATCCTCTGGCGCCGGATGCGGCCTTTACCGAAGGAATCGCGCGGGAACTGGCCCTGCTGGACGAGGCGCGCGCGGTGGCCGACATCCTGATCGACACCTCCGAGCTTTCCCCGCACGAATTGCGCGACCAGCTGCAGCACTGGTTCGCCCAGCGGCTGGATCTGCGCATGGCGGTGTCGCTGCAGTCCTTTTCCTACAAGCGCGGCCTGCCGCAGGGGCTCGACTGGGTGTTCGACTGCCGGTTTCTGGACAATCCGCACTGGCAGCCGGATCTGCGCCCGCTGACCGGGCTGGATGCACGGGTGCGCGCGCATGTCGAGGCGGATCCGCTGTTCGACCCCTTCGTGACGCGGCTTGTGGATCTGGCGCTGTTCGCCCTGCCCGCCTGCAAGACCGAGGGCAAGGCGCATCTGTCCTTCGGTTTCGGCTGCACCGGCGGCAAACACCGTTCGGTGACTGTCACAGAAACGATGTCCCGTGCCCTTGCAGAGCATGGCTGGCAGGTGTCAACTAGACACAGGGAGCTGGAGCGGCGCAGCCTGACCGGAACTGGCGGGCGCGAGGGACTGGACGAGAGGTCGCAGGCGTGATCGGCATAGTGATCGTGGCCCATGGGGGTCTGGCGCGGGAATATCTTGCGGCGGTGGAACATGTCGTGGGCGCACAGGCGGGCGTGCTGGCCATTTCCATCGAAGCCGATCACGATCGCGCGATCAAGCAGGCGGAAATCTGCGACGCCGCCGACCGTGTCGATACCGGCGACGGGGTGGTTCTGGTCACCGACCTGTTCGGTGGGTCCCCCTCCAATCTGAGCCTCATGGCCTGCCAGCCCGAGAACCGCCGCATCCTTTACGGCATGAACCTTCCCATGCTGATCAAGCTGGCAAAAAGCCGCCAGCTGACCGTTCCGGATGCGGTCCGGGGGGCGCTGGAGGCGGGGCGAAAGTATATTGACAGTCAGAACGTCAAGCCTGATGCCCCGTAGGGCCGAAAGACCCGGAATCCGAAAGTGCCCGACATGAGCAACAGCACCGCCACCCGCAGGCTGAAGATCGTCAACGAGAAGGGGCTGCATGCCCGCGCCTCCGCCAAGCTGGTGGAGGTGGTCGAAGGCTTCGACGCCCGTGCCGAGGTCACGCGCGACGGGATGAGCGCCTCTGGCGACAGCATCATGGGGCTTTTGATGTTGGCAGCCTCGAAAGGAACCTCTATTGAGGTCGAAACCTCGGGCCCGGATGCCGAGGCGCTGGCTGAGGCGCTTGAAGCTCTGGTGGCGAATCGTTTCGGCGAGGACAACTGAGACTCCCTGCGGGGAGCCTGTAGGATCAGAGTGGCGCATGGTGGACAGCTATCGGGCTTCGGCCGGACAGGGAGCAACCCCTCCCGACCACGCCCCCTATGACAAGCGCAAGCTGAGCTATGCCAACACCTTCACGAATCCGTGGAAGGCCAACACCATCCGTGCGCTTGAATGGGCGACGGGGAAAATCCCGCTGATCCAGCTGGTGCGCCGGTTCGAGCGCGCGGGTGTTCCCGACGGGCAGGCCTTCTGGCCGCAGGCGCTGGCGCATATGCGGATCGACCTGCAGACGCCGCTGGAGCAGATCGCGCGCATTCCCCGCAAGGGTCCGGTGATCGTGGTCGCCAACCATCCGCACGGGCTGGTGGACGGCATGATCCTTGCCGAGATCATTGGCCGGGTGCGCACCGACTACAAGATCCTGACGCGGTCGCTGCTGACCGGGGTCAAGGAGATCACCCAGTTCATGATCCCCGTGCCCTTCCCGCATGAAGAGAACGCGCGGGAAAAGGGTCTGGCGATGCGCGCCCTCGCCATGGAGCATCTCAAGACCGGCGGGCTCATCGCGCTTTTCCCCTCGGGCGTGGTGGCGGCTTCGGAAACCGCCTTTGGCCCGGCGGTGGAGGCGGGCTGGAACCCGTTCACCGCAAAGATGATCCAGCGCTCGGGCGCGACGGTGGTGCCGGTCTATTTCCCGGGGCAGAATTCCCGCGCCTATCAGCTGGCCAACCGCATCTCTCCGACGCTGCGGCAGGGGCTGCTGATCCACGAGGTGATGCATGCCTGCGGGCGGCCGCAGTCGCCGGTGGTGGGTGAGCCGATCACCCCCGACATGGTGCGCAGCTGGTCCGGCAAGCAGCGCGAATTCGTGGCATGGCTGCGCGAGACGACGCTGGCGCTGAAGGGCAGCTGAGGCTGCCACAGGTCAGGGCGCAGGGGGGCTCTGCCCCCGTCCGCTGACGCGGACTCCCCCGGGATATTTTTGGCCGCTGGAAGCCGCAGGCGGCTCAGCGGGTGGGCACGGGCTCTTCGCCGCGATAGTCGTAGAAGCCGCGCTGGGTCTTGCGGCCCAGCCAGCCCGCCTCGACATATTTGGTGAGCAGCGGGCAGGGGCGGTATTTGGTGTCGGCGAGCCCGTCATGCAGAACGTTCATGATCGCAAGACAGGTGTCGAGCCCGATAAAATCCGCAAGCTCCAGCGGGCCCATCGGGTGGTTGGCGCCCAGCTTCATCGCCATGTCGATGGAGCGGACATTGCCCACGCCTTCGTAGAGCGTATAGACCGCTTCGTTGATCATCGGCATCAGCACGCGGTTGACGATGAAGGCCGGGAAATCCTCGGCGGAGGCGGCGGTCTTGCCCAGACGGTCCACCACGGCGAGGCAGGCGCGATAGGTCTCCTCGTCGGTGGCGATGCCGCGGATCAACTCCACCAGCTGCATGACCGGCACCGGATTCATGAAGTGGAAGCCCATGAACTTTTCCGGACGATCGGTGCGCGAGGCCAGCCGGGTGATCGAGATCGAGGAGGTGTTGGAGGTCAGGATGGTGTTGGGCTTGAGATGCGGCAGCAGCCCGTCGAAGATCTTCTGCTTGATGGCTTCCTGTTCGGTCGCCGCCTCGATCACCAGATCGGTCTGCGCCACGTCGACCACGTCCAGCGTGGGACGGATGCGCGCGCAGGCGGCATCGCGGTCTTCGGCGGAGATCTTGCCGCGACTCACCTGACGGTCAAGATTGCGCTCGATCAGGGCCACCGCCTTGTCGAGCGTGTCCTGACTGACATCCGAAAGCCGCACCTCGTAACCGGCCAGTGCCATGACATGGGCGATGCCATTGCCCATCTGCCCTGCCCCGATGATCCCGATGCTGTTGATTTCCATGGCGCGGATCCCCGTTTTTCCGCCGCAACAATAGGCGCGCGGGCGGGCGGGCCGCAAGGCGGCAGCGGGCAATTTTTGTGGCATTTTAGGATTAGCGAAATGGCAAGCTTCATGACCGACTCTGGCGGCGGGTGTGGACTAAAATGGGTGGAGACATGAGTTTCGCCGGTGGGGCTCCGGGGGGCCTGAATTACTGTCCCTGTCGTTACGGGCGCTCGCGCGTCCTGTTTCGCGGCCCGCGTCGGCCGCTTGATTTGCCCTATCTCGCCTTTCTGGGGGGATCGGAAACCTATGGGCGGTTCGTGGACCTGCCCTTTCCCGCGCGGGTGGAGCCGCAGCTGGGCCTTCCTTGCGTGAATTTCGGCATCCCCAATGCGGGGCTGGACCTGTATCTCAGCGATCCCGCCGTGCTGGAGGCGGCGGAGCGGGCCGAAACCGTGGTGCTGCAGATCCTTGGCGCGCAGAACATGTCCAACCGGTTCTACAGCGTGCATCCGCGCCGCAACGACCGGTTCCTGCGCGGCTCCGACCGGCTGCTGGCGCTGTATCCGGAGGTGGATTTCACCGAGTTCCACTTCAACCGGCACATGCTGGGGCGGCTGCACGACCTGTCGCCGGAGCGGTTCGCGCAGATCACCGCCGAACTGCGGCTGGCCTGGGTCGCGCGGATGAAGCATCTGCTGGCACTGCTGCGCGGGCGGGTGGTGCTGCTCTGGGTGGCGGAGCATCTGCCGCCCGAGACCCCGCAGGAGGGGCTGGCGCGGGATCCGCTGTTTGTCGACCGCGCCATGCTGGAGGCGCTGCGCCCCCGGGCGGCGGCGCTGCTGGAGGTCGAACTGTCGGAGGCGGCGCGGCAGCGCGACACCGAAGGCAAGGTGTTCGCGCCGCTCGAAGCCGGGGCGGCGGCGGAATCGCTGGGGCCGCTGGCCCATGCCGAGGTGGCCGAGGCGCTGGGGCCGGTGCTGGCAGCGCTCCGGCCATGACCGCGCTCAGGCGGCGGCGGGGGACATCATCCGCTGGCCAAGGGCTGTCAGCCGGTCAAAATGGCCGCGATAGCCCGCAATGGCGGTCTGGACGAACTCCGCCTGCACCGCAAACAGCGTGCCGGGATCGGTGCAATGCAGCAGCCGGTGCTGCAGGGCCATGTCCTGCCGCAGCCGGGAGGCGTAGAATTCCTGCACCTCCTCGGCGATGTCCAGCCAGCCCTCCACAAGTGCTGTGGCGGCATAGGGGCCGAAGCTCCAGCTCAGCCGGACCTCCTGTGGTGGGGGCGGGGCGCCGGTCAGGGGAATGTCGCGCAGATGCGTGGTCATGGTCTGATCCTCCCAAGCGAAAAGCCTGAGAGGAGCCTAACACGGCTCGCCCCCGCGCGCGGTGATTCCCGTCACCCGGCGCCGCGCGGTCACAGGCTCGCCTGCACCGCCGCGATGCTGTCGTCCAGAATTGCGGCAGTCCGGTCGATCAGCGCCTCATCCATGACCAGCGTCGGCGACAGGATCAGGATATTGCCCAAGGGCCGCGCGATCAGCCCGCGCTTCTGCGCCTCGCGCGCAAGGCGCAGGCCGATTCGGTCTTCGGGGGCGAAGGGCGCGGCGGTGGCCTTGTCCTTCACGAATTCGAGGCCCATCATGAAATGGCTGCCCCGCACCTCGCCCACGATGTCATGCCGGTCCAGCTGCCGCAGCAGGCCTTCGAAGCGCTTGCCGGTGGTGCGCACCCGCTGCGGGATCTGCTCGGCCTCCATCAGCGCGATATTGGCCAGACCGGCGGCGGCGGCGGCGGGGTGGCCGGAATAGGTCATGCCGTGGAAGAACATGCCGCCGGGGCCGGAGATCACCTCGTGGATCTCGTCGGACAGGATCGTGGCCGACAGCGGCTGATAGCCCGAGGTCAGGCCCTTGGCGGTGGTGATGATGTCGGGCACGATGCCGAACACGTCTTCTGACGCGAACATGTGCCCCAGCCGCCCGAAAGAGGTCACCACCTCGTCGGTCACGTATTTGATGTCATGGTCGCGGCAGATCTCGAACATCGCCTGATGATAGCCCTCGGGCGGCACGATCACGCCCCCCGCGCCCATGATCGGCTCGGCGAAGAAACAGGCGATGGTTTCGGCGCCGTAATGCTGGATGGTGTCGCGCAGATCCTGTTTCAGCACCTCGAGGAACTCCGCCTCGGTCATGCCCTGCCCTTCGCGCCAGTGATGCGGGCAGCGCAGGTGATGCACAAGGCTGTCCTCGCGGCTCCAGCCTTGGGAATAGCCGGGCGTGGTCATGGCGACGGTCAGGTGGGTGGAGCCGTGATAGGCGCCATGGCGGCACAGGATGCGGCGTTTGCGCGGCTGGCCCAGCCGGTTGTAATAATGATGCAGGATGCGGATCGCGGTTTCATTCGCAACCGAGCCGGAATTGCCGAAATGCACCTTGTTGAGCGTGCCGGGCGCCAGGTCCGCCAGCTTGGTGGCGAGCGCCGCGGCGGCGGGATGGGTGAAGTTGTAGAAGGTCGAATAGAAATCCAGCGTCTCGAGCTGGGCGGTGATGGCGTCGATGATCTCGCGCCGCCGGTGGCCGACATTGACACACCACAGCCCGCCGATGCCGTCGATCAGCTGGTTGCCTTCGCTGTCGCGGACATAGGCGCCTTCGGCCCCCACGATCACGGTGCGCTGCCCGGACTGTTTGAGGAAATCCAGATCGGCCCAGCTTTGCACAAGATGGGTGTCGGCGGTCAGCACGCCGTCGGTGGTGATGTCCAGATCAAGCGACATGGGTCAGATCTCCAGATAGTCCTGTTGTTGGGTTGAGCGGAGCTCGGGCGCCAGAGGCACGTCCAGATCCGCGATCAGCAGCGCCTCGCCCCGGCCCGCGCTGACCAGCGGGCGCGCGTCCGGCCCCACGATCAGCGACAGCCCGCCATAGGCGAGCCCGGCTTCGGCGCCGCAGTAATTGGCATAGGCGATGGTCACCCCCGCCTCTGCCGCGCGGGCGGGCACCAGCGCGGTGGACACATGGCCAAAACCTTCGGGATTGGCGGTCGGCACGAGGATCAGCCGCGCCCCCTGCGCGGCAAGCGCCGCGACATGAGGCGCAAATTCCACGTCATAGCAGATCAGCAGGGCGGCACGGACCCCGGCCAGATCGAACAGGCAGTAGCTGGCGCCGGGGCGGAAGCTGGCCTTTTCCATCGGGCCGAACAGCTGGATCTTGCGGTAATGGCCC
Source organism: Salipiger marinus (assembly GCF_035481585.1). Classification (NCBI taxonomy): domain Bacteria; kingdom Pseudomonadati; phylum Pseudomonadota; class Alphaproteobacteria; order Rhodobacterales; family Roseobacteraceae; genus Salipiger; species Salipiger marinus. Next base: position 146,508 of record NZ_JAYKSL010000001.1, read on the forward strand.
AGTTCCTGCCCCTGCGCGTCCCACGCGGTGGCGGCGTTGTAGACCGCCGCCCCGTCCCGTTCCGCCCAGCCCAGCACCAGCCCGCAGCCCGCCGCCCGCGCCATGGCGGACAGGCGCTGCGTCCAGGCCCCGCCGCGCGGTTGCGCCAGCGCCCCGTGCAAATCCGGCCGGTTGTAGCCCGGCAGGAACAGTTCGGGACAGACCAGCATCAGCGCCCCTGCCCGTGCCGAAGCCTCCAGCAGCGCCCCGAGCCGGGTCAGCCCCGCCTCGGGATCGCCCGTGCCCGGCGGCCCCTGATAAAGCGCCAGCCGCATGGTCACTTCTTCAGGTTGGTCCAGATCGCGTCATACATGACCTGCACCTCCTGCGGGCAGGGCTGCACGAACACGCCGGTCACGTCCGAGGGCGGGTTGCTTTCCGGGGAATTGGCCACCTCGGGCGCCAGAAACTCCGACACGCCCTTCACCCCCGCCGAATACTGGGCGTAATTGGTGACGGCGGCGGCGTTTTCCGGCTCCAGCAGGAAGTTCATGAACTTCAGCGCGTTGTCGCGGTTGGGCGCATCCTTCAGCAGCACCACATTGTCCATCCAGACGATCATGCCCTCCTTGGGGAAGACGTATTCGATGGGCGCGCCTTCGGCCCGGGCCTTGGCGGAAAAGCCCGACCAGATCATGCCCGCCGCCGCGTCGCCCGACACCAGCACATCCTTGGCCACATCGGAGCCAAAGCTCGCCCACTCCGCCTTGGCGCCCATCACCAGATCGTTGAGCGCCTTGAGCTGCGCGCGGTCGGCGCTGCATTGCGGGATGCCCAGATACAGCGAGGCCAGCGTCAGCGTCTCGCCGCTGGTGTCCAGCACGTTGATCTTGCCCGCCAGTTCCGGCGGCGGCGCGAAGATCAGGCCAAGGCTGTCGGCGGTGCCGTCATAGACCTCGCGGTTGACCGCAAAGGAGGTGCTGCCCCACTGATAGGGGATCGAGGAGGTGCGGCCCGGATCAAAGGCCACGTCCAGCCAGCGGTCTTCGATATTGCCGTGGTTGGGCAGCTCTTCGGGGGTGAAGCTGTCGAGCATGCCTTCCTGTTTCAGGATGTCGACCATGTAATCGCCGGGCACCGCCACGTCATAGCTGCCCAGCCGCCCGGCTTTCAGCGCGGCCAGCAGCGCCTCGTTGCTGTCGAAGGTGTCCATGGTCACCTCGACGTCGTATTCGGCGGCGAACTTGTCCAGCAGCTCCTGCGGGATGTATTCGAACCAGTGATAGATCGACAGCTTGCCTTCGGCCTGAGCGGCGCCTGCCAGCGTCAGCGCCAGCAGCGAGGTGGTGAGAAGGGTCTTCATGTCTTGGTCTCCGCTGTTGGGGTTTTATCGTTTCTGTCCCGCCCGTCCGATCAGCCAGGACAGCGTGACGCAGACCACCGAAACGCCCAGGAGCAGCGTCGAAATGGCCATGATGTTGGGCTTGATGCCCTGTTTCACCGATCCGAAGATGGCGGTCGGCAGGGTCTCGACCCCCGCCCCCTTGACGAAGTTGGTGATGAGGAAATCGTCAAGCGAGATGATGAAGGCGAGCAGGAAGCCCGACAGGATGCCCGGCGCCATCAGCGGCAGCAGGATCAGCCGGAACGCCTCCCACGGGGTGGCGTAAAGATCCATCGCCGCCTGTTCATAGACATCGGGCACCGACTGCATCCGCGCCGAAATCGGCAGGTAGGCGAAGGGGATGCAGAACACCACATGCGCAAGGAAGATGGTCAGCAGCCCGGTGGTCAGCCCGATGGTGATGAAGAACACCAGCGAGGCGACGGCGGTCACGATCTCCGGCACCATCAGCGGCAGGTTGATCAGCGCAAGGCTGGCCAGCTTGCCCCGGAACCGCCCCGCCCGGGTCATCGCCACGGCGGCGGCGGTGGCGATCAGCGTGGCGCAGGTGGCGGCACCAATGGCGATGGTGAAGCTGTTGAGGGCGGCATCGCGGAATTTCGGTGCCTCTGGCCCGGTGAACACGTCCACATACCATTTCAGCGAAAACCCGCCCCAGCGCGTGATCGAGGTGCTTTCGTTGAAGCTGTAGACCGCGACGATGACCAGCGGCGCATAAAGGATGAACAGGCACAGCACGGTCAGCGGGCGGAAGCCGGTGAAATGGCGCAGGTCGGTCATGTCCGGTCTCCCTTGGTCTGGGCCCGGGCATGCAGCAGCAGCACGGCCATCACGATGCTGAGCAGGATCATCGAGGCGGCGGCCCCGAACGGCCAGTTGCCCGCAGCGCCCTTGAACTGTTCCTCGATCAGCGACCCGATCATGAAGGTCTTGGCGCCACCCAGCAGGTCGGGCGCAAGGAACGCCCCCAATGAGGGCACGAAGACCAGAATGCAGCCTGCCACGATGCCGGGCTTGACCACCGGCAGGATGATCAGCCGCAGCGTGGTCCAGCTGTCGGCATAAAGATCCGCCGCGGCTTCGGAGAGCGAGAAGTCATAGCGTTCCACCGCCGCATAGATCGGCAGCACCATGAAAGGCAGGTAGCTGTAGAACAGCCCCAGCTGCACCGCGAAATTGGTGTTCACCAGCGCCAGCGGCGTGTCGATGATCCCGGTCCAGAGCAGGAATTCATTGAGCGGCCCGGTGTCACGGATCAGGAATTTCATCGACACGGTGCGGATCAGCAGGTTGACCCAGTAAGGAATGGTGATGAGGAACAGCCAGACCGACCGCACCCGCGCGGGCCGGGTGGCGATGAACCACGCGGTGGGAAAGCCGATCAGCAGGCACAGCACCGTCGCCAGCCCCGCCTGCCAGATCGACCGCCAGAAGATGCCGATATAGGTCCATTCGATGCGGGGCGGCTCGTCTCCGAACAGGCCGCGGTCCAGAAAGAACTGGTCATAGGCGGCCAGCGTGAAGTCCCAGATGACCCCGCCCCGGAATTCCTTGGTCAGCACGGAATAGACCGCCATGATCAGCACCGGCGCGACAAGGAAGATGCCGACCCACAGCCAGACCGGCAGCAGCAGGCGCGGCCCGTTGCCGCGATAGATGTCCGACCCGGCGGAGGCGCCCTGTGGCGCGGCGCCCGCCATCAGTCCGCCAGCAGGCGCGCGGCGCCCGCCTCGATCCGCAGGCCAAGGGCTGCGCCCGGGTCCGGCACGGCGCCGCTGCCCGCCTGCTGCCGCACCACCAGCCGCGCCCCGTCCGCCAGCCGCATCAGCAGCTGCGTGTCGGTGCCCAGATAGACGTGATCCTGCATCACCGCCGCCAGATCGCCCTGCCCCGCAGCGCAGAGCGACAGCCGCTCTGGCCGCACCGACAGATGCCCCGGCCCGGGCCGCGCGCCCGGCGCGGCGGGACAGTCCATCGCAGCACCGCCCGGCAGCTGCAGCCGCGCTACGGCGCCGCTGACCTGCGTCACGGTCACGTCGATCAGGTTGGTCTCGCCGATGAAATCGGCGACAAAGCGGGTCTGCGGCGCCTCGTAGATTTCGCGCGGGGGGCCCACCTGCTGCACATGGCCCGCCGACATGACCGCGATGCGGTCGGACATGGTCAGCGCCTCTTCCTGATCGTGGGTGACAAAGACAAAGGCGATGCCGGTCTCGCGCTGAATGGCCTTCAGCTCGCTGCGCACCGCCTGCCGCAGCTTCAGATCCAGCGCCGACAGCGGCTCGTCCAGCAGCAGCACCTTGGGCCGGGGCGCCAGCGCCCGGGCCAGCGCCACGCGCTGCTGCTGCCCGCCCGACAGCTGCCCCGGTCGGCGCTGCGCAAACTCTGACAGCTGCACCAGCCGCAGCACCTCGCGGCCCCGCGCCTCGGCATCCCGCGTGCCCCAGCCCCGGCGCAGCAGGCCGAAGGTCACGTTGTCGAGCACGGTCATATGCGGAAACAGCGCGTAATTCTGAAAGACGGTGTTCACCATCCGCTTGTGCGGCGGCAGCGGCGCGATGTCCTCGCCATGCAGGCGGATCGCGCCGCCCGACACCTGCTCGAAGCCAGCGATGCAGCGCAGCAGCGTGGTCTTGCCACAGCCCGAGGGCCCGAGCAGGGTAAAGAACTCTCCCTCTGCAATCGCCATCGAGACGCCATGCAGCGCGGTCACGGTGCCATACCGCTTCACCACGCTGTCGATTTCCACCGCCTGTGCCACGTCCAGCATCGAATCCCCTTGAACCATACCCCCGGTTTCTGGTGATTCAGGCTAAGGTCCCCGAAATCGAGGGGTATATACCCCCAAGGAGGTATCATGCGGGAGCTTCCCAACTCTGCCGAAGAGCATCTGGGCCGCGCTATCGCGGCGCTTGGCGGCGAAGGGTTTGCCCCCGCGTTTTACCTTTGGCTGTCGCGCTGCTTTGAAATCGACAACACCACGATGCTGGCCTATTTCCAGCAGCACCGCCCGCAGGTGCTGTTCACGCAGTCGCGCGAGAAGCGGGTGCATGAAAAGCTGGAAACGGATTATCTGTCAGGTGCTTACCTTCTGGACCCGTTCCATGACCTGCATGTGCGGCGGGTGCGTCCGGGGATCTACCGGCTGCGCGACATCGCCCCCGACGCCTTTCAGCGGAACGAATATTTCGCCGCCTATTACCGGCGCACCACCCTGATCGACGAGATCGCCTATGTCGCCTATCCCGCCGAGGGGGTTTCGGTGCATGTCTGCCTTGGCCGCGATGCCACATCCGGACAGGGGTTTTCGCCGCGCGATCTGGATCATGCCCAAAGAATAGCCCCGATTGCCTGCGGATTGTGCGAAAAGCAATGGCAGGGCCTGTCCTCTTCGGGGGATTATACCGAAGCCGCGCTGACCGGGCGGCTGATCGAGGCGCTGCGCCGCCGCCATGCCATCACGCTCAGCCCCCGGCAGGCAGAGGTGGCGCTGCTGATCCTGCGCGGCCACAGCTCCGTTTCGATCAGCCTGCGGCTGGAAATCAGCCCGCAGACGGTCAAGGTGTTCCGCAAGCAGCTTTACCGGAAATGCCGCATCTCCTCGCAGGGGGAGCTGTTTTCGCTGATCCTGCCGCTGCTCTCCGACTAGGCCGGGAAGAAATCGCGTGGCATGGCAGGCAGGCAGGCCATGCGCGTCCGCCAGTCGGCCATGGCAGGCGACGGCGCCACGCCTGCCCTGTCGATCCAGCGGACATAGCCCCAGATGGCGCAGTCGCCGATGCCGGGCGCTGCCCCGTGGAAAAACGGCCCCGCCCCCAGCAGCCGGTCAAAATTGTCCCGGTCGGTGGCATAGCGGGCGCGCAGCCAGTCCAGCGCGCCGGGCGGGAAGCTGTCGCCGCCGGGGCGGCGCGATTCCACCAGCTGCGGCAGGCACATGCCGATGCGGTTCGCCTCCCACAGGATCAGTTCTGCGCCGCGGCGCAGGTCATGGGGCTGCTGCCCCGGCAGCGGCCAGCGCCGCGCCACCTCCATCAGGATGGCGCCCGACTGCAGATGCGGCACGCCATCGGCCATAAGCAGCGGCACCTGCGCCAGCGGACTTGCCGCCAGAAACTCCGCCGGGCGGGTGGCCGTGGGCGCCCAGATGTCGACCCGCCGCAGCTCATGCGGCACCCCCGCCAGCGCGAGGGCCAGCGCCACCTTGTTGGCATGGCCGCTGTCGGGGTGGCCGTAAAGAACAAGCTCTGTCATCGCGCGCTCCGCATCCTGTGGCCCCCAGCCAAGCCGGGAGGCGGCGCCGCTGTCAAATTCCGTTTTGTGGGCGCTCCGTCACCCCCCGTGATGGCGCCTGCGCGCGGGGGCTTGACGCAGCCGGGGCAAAGGCGCGGAATGCCGCGCAGCGCGGTGCCGGGACGTGCCGCCACACAGCCGGAGGCCGCCATGACCATCCACGATCCCGCCGCCGCCCTGCGCGCCAATGTCGCCACGCCGTTCGAGGCGGCACACGCGATGCCGGTGTCGGTCTATACCTCGGACGAATTTCTGGCGCTGGAGGAGCGCCATGTCTTTGCGCAAAGCTGGCTCTGTGCCGGGCGGGCCGATGCGCTGAAAGCGCCGGGCGATTACCTGACCATGGAGATTTCGGGCGAGCCGGTGATCGTGCTGCGCGACCGCGACGGCGCGCTGCGGGCGATGTCGAATGTCTGCCGCCACCGCATGTCGATCCTGCTGGAAGGGCGCGGCCATGTGCGCGCCATCACCTGCCCCTATCACGCCTGGACCTACAATCTGGATGGCAGCCTGCGCGGCGCCCCCGCGATGGATCTGAACCAGAGCTTCTGCAAGGAAGCGCTTGGCCTGCCGCAGATCCGCTGCGTGGACTGGAAGGGCTGGATCATGGTCACGCTTGATCCCGACCTGCCCGACCCCGGCGCGGGGCTGCGCGAGGTCGACGATCTGGTGGGCTACCTGCCGATGCAGGACTATGTGGAAACCTTCCGCGAGGAGCATCGCTGGAACACCAACTGGAAGATCCTCGCCGAGAATTTCATGGAAAGCTACCACCTGCCCATGTGCCATGGCGGCACCATCGGCGGGGCGGTGGATCTGCGCAAGATGACCTGCCCCGAAGGCTTTGCGGGCTTCAATTACCACCACATCCTGAAAGACGACAGCATCGCGCTCTCCATTGCCCACAAGGACAATACCGAGCTGCAGGGCGAGGACCGCTACCGCACATGGCTGCTGGCGATCTATCCGTCGCTGCTGATCACGCTGACCCCGGGCTATTTCTGGTATCTGTGCCTGACCCCGGACGGGCCGGGGCATGTGAAGATCCTTTATGGCGGCGGGCTGCATCCGGATTTTGCCAATGATGCCGAGGCGCCCCAGCATTTCGCCACGCTGAAAGCCCTGCTGGATGCGGTCAATGACGAGGATCGCGGCTGCACCGAGCGGGTCTGGAAGGGCATGCAGTCGCGCCATGCGACCCCCGGCGCGCTGTCGCATCTGGAGCGGCCGAATTATGAATTCGCCCGCTGGATCGCCTCGAAACTCCCGGCCTGAGCCCGGGCGGAGAGGAGGCCGGGGGTTTCACACCCCCGGACCCCCGTGGAGTTTAGGGGCAAGATGAAGGACGGATCAATCGCGCGGACCGACATTTTCGCGGAACGCCTTGTCGAAGGCGGCCTGCTGGTCCGGGCTGGCTTCGGTCTGGGTCTGCGCCCGCCAGTCCTCATAGGGCATGCCGTAGAAGATCTCGCGCGCCGTGTCCTTGTCCATGTCGAGGCCGCGGGCATTGGCCGCTTCCTGATACCAGCGCGACAGGCAGTTGCGGCAGAAGCCCGCCAGCGTCATCAGGTCGATGTTCTGCACATCGGGGCGGTCTTCCATCAGGTGCTGGCGCAGGCGGCGGAAGGCGGCAGCTTCGAGTTCGAGGCGGGTCTGGTCGTCCATCGGGGTCTCCTGTCAGTCGGGGATGCGGGCAAGGGCCCGGCGCAGCAGCGGCGCGAGGCGGTCTGCCCAGTGCTGCTGGGTTGCGGGCGTGGCGATCAGGTCGTTGCGCAGTTCGATCAGCGTGTTGTGGCGGCCATGGCGCAGGGCGTGCCGGTCGATGGAATCGCCCGGAAGGTGGCCGGGATAGGGCTGGTTGCGGCCCACCACCAGATCGGGCTCCGCCTGCAGCAGGTCGATCAGCGGATCGGAGAGGCGGCTGTCGGAGGCATGCAGGATCCCCACCTGCCATGGCCGCGGCGCGCGGCCCCGCAGCTGCGGCGTGAAGCTGTGCAGGGCGACGATCACCGGGTCGGTCTGGCGGGCGGCCAGATCCGCGATGGCGTCGTGATAGGGCTGCCAGTAGGCCGCGACGCGGCGCGCGCGCTCTTCCGGTCCGGCGTGGCGGTTGCCGGGAATGACCGATCCGTCGTAAAGCCGCATGAGCTGCGTCGGGTCGCGCCCGCCCCGGTTGGGGTCGATCACCAGCCGCGAGAACCCCGCCCAGACCACCGGGCTGTCGAGCGCCGTAGCCAGCGCCCGCGCCACGCCCAGGGCGCCCGGATCCCACGCGATGTGGCGGGCCATGTCCTCGTCCGGGAGTCCCAGCGATCCGCCCAGATCCGGGGGCACGGCATTGGTGGCGTGGTCGCAGGTGACGAGAAACCGGCCTTGCCGTCCCGCGCCTTCGATATGGACGGGCTTGTGGGTCATGATACCTTCGCAGTTTGCCGTCATTTCATAGAGGAGTTGCGCGGCAAAGGGAATTCGACAATAACGGCGGCGGCGTTAGCGATAACCGTCCGCGAGATCGTTCAACGGTAAACCATCGCCGCCGCACCGCGTGTTGTGCCGAGCCAGGGAGACGAAGATGAGACGTTTGCGCAAAGTCAAGATTGTGGCCACGCTGGGCCCGGCAAGCAACACCTACGAGATGATCCGCGCCCTGCACGAGGCCGGGGCTGACGTGTTCCGGCTGAACATGAGCCATGGCACGCATGAGGACATCACCAAGATTCACCGCGCCATCCGGCAGGTCGAAAAGGATCTGGACAGCCCCATCGCCATCCTCGCCGACCTGCAGGGGCCGAAGCTGCGCGTGGGCGAGTTTGCCAATGGCTCCGAGGAGCTGGAATGGGGCCAGACCTTCCGGTTCGACCTGGAGGACGCTGCAGGCGACAGCCAGCGCGTCTGCCTGCCGCATCCGGAGATTTTTGCGGCCCTTGGCGTGGGCGCGCATCTGCTGGTCAATGACGGCAAGATCCGCATGCGGGTCGAGGAATGCGGCCCCGATTTCGCCAATTGTGTGGTCGAGGCGGGCGGCACCATTTCCAACCGCAAGGGCGTGAACGTGCCCGATGTGGAACTGCCGCTGGCGGCGCTGTCGGCCAAGGATCGCGACGATCTGGAATTCGCCGCAGCCCTCGGGGTGGACTGGCTGGCGCTGAGCTTCGTGCAGCGGCCCGAGGACGTGCAGGAGGCGCGCAAGCTCTGTGACGGGCGCGCCGCGATCCTGTCGAAGATCGAGAAGCCCACCGCCGTGAAGCGGTTCGACGACATCCTTGCCGTGTCGGACGGCATCATGGTGGCGCGCGGCGATCTGGGTGTGGAACTGCCGGTGCAGAGCGTGCCGCCGATCCAGAAGCGGCTGATCCGCAAATGCCGCTCTGCCGGGAAACCGGTGATCGTGGCGACGCAGATGCTGGAATCGATGATCGAAAGCCCGATGCCCACCCGCGCCGAAGTGTCGGACGTGGCCACCGCGATCTATGAAGGCACCGATGCGATCATGCTGTCGGCGGAATCGGCGGCGGGGCAGTATCCGGTCGAGGCGGTCACCACGATGAACAACGTGGCGATCAGCGTCGAGAAGGATCCGACCTATACCGAGATCATCGAGGCCAGCCGCAACATCAAGCGCACCACCGTGGCCGATGGCATCGTCGCCGCCGCGCGCGAGATCGCGGAAACCGCCGATGTGAAGGCGATCTGCTGCTTCACCTCCTCGGGGACCACGGCGGCGCTGGTGGCGCGCGAGCGTCCGCGGGTGCCGATCATCGCCCTGACCAGCCTGCGCGGCACCGCGCGGCGGCTGTCGCTGACATGGGGCACCCATTGCGTGATGACCGGCGAGCTGGAGCGGTTCAAGCAGGCCGTGGTCAATGCCGCACGCGCGGCCCGCGCGCAGGGCTATGCCGGGGCGGAAGACCACATCATCGTGACGGCAGGCGTGCCCTTCAACATGTCGGGCACCACCAACATCCTGCGCGTCGCGCCCTGTGACGAACGGCTGATCTACTCCACCGATCCGGAATAGGCCGCAGCGCCGTTGCCAGACGGGCCCGCCCCGGTCTACGCTGATGCGTCGGACCATGGGCGGGCCTTTTCATGTCGACGGATCAGTTTCTGGTGCTCGGGTTTGTTCTGGGCGTGCTTGGGGTTGCGGCGGCCATTGCGGCATGGGCCGATGGCCGGGTGCCCCGGCTTGGGGCGGTGCTGCTGGTGGCAGGTCTGGCGCTGGCGCTGCACGCCCATGTCAGCAAGCCCGGCGGCTATACCGCCGAAAACCTGCCCGATGTCATCTATGGGGTGATCGGCGATCTGATCCGCTGATCTGCGCCGGAAGGGCTTGCACAGGCGGGAGCGGGCTTTTATAGGGGCGCTTCCAACTGCGCGGCCGGCCGGAGTGGCATGCCGAGTCGCGTTTTGTCACGCACTCGTGAAGGAGACGAAAATGCCCAAGATGAAGACCAAGTCGAGCGCGAAGAAGCGCTTCAAGATGAGCGCCACCGGCAAGGTGATCACCGCTCAGGCCGGCAAGCGCCACGGCATGATCAAGCGCACCAAGAAATTCATCCGCGACGCCCGCGGGACCACCACGCTGTCCCCCCAGGACGCCAAGATCGTCAAGGGCTATATGCCCTACGACCGCTGATAGGAGGCCAGAGACATGTCCCGAGTCAAAGGTGGTACCGTCACCCACGCCCGTCACAAGAAGGTCATCAAGGCTGCGAAAGGCTATTATGGCCGTCGCAAGAACACCTTCAAGGTGGCAGCCCAGGCCGTCGACAAGGCCAACCAGTACGCGACGCGCGACCGGAAGAACCGCAAGCGCAACTTCCGCGCGCTGTGGATCCAGCGGATCAACGCCGCCGTCCGCGCACATGACGAAGCGCTGACCTATTCGGCCTTCATCAACGGCCTGAACAAGGCCGGCATCGAAGTGGACCGTAAGGTGCTGGCCGATCTGGCCGTGCACGAGCCGGAAGCCTTCGGCGCGATCGTCGATCAGGCCAAGGGCGCGCTGGCCGCCTAAGCGGAGCAGCCCTGTGCTGAGATACAACGCCGTCCGGATCTCCGGGCGGCGTTTTCCGTTTGCGGCCCGTGCCTGCGGTGTCGGGCAGAGGGGGCTCTGCCCCCGTCTGCGCCAAGGCGCAGCCTCCCCCGGGATATTTTCGGTCAGAAGATGCCGGGCGCGCGGCGGCGCTTCTTGCGCAGACGGGGCGCAGCCGGTAGGTCAGGCGCGCAAGTGATGCACCGAAGAGGCCCCCGATGGACGATCTGCGCGACAAGTATCTGGACCTGATTGGCACCGCGGCAGGCGAGGCCGCGCTGGAGGATCTGCGGGTGCAGGCCCTTGGCAAGAAGGGCGAGATCAGCCTGCAGATGCGCGAACTGGGGCGGATGAGCCCCGAAGAGCGGCAGGTGATGGGGCCGAAGCTGAACGCGCTCAAGGACGAGATCACCGAAGCGCTGGCGCTGAAGAAGGCGGCGCTGGCCGATGCCGCGCTGAACGAGCGGCTGGCGGCGGAATGGCTGGACGTGACCCTGCCCGGGCGCCCGCGCCGCATGGGCAGCCTGCATCCGGTCAGTCAGGTCTGGGAAGAATGCACCGCGATCTTCGCCGATATGGGCTTTGCCGTGGCCGAAGGTCCGCAGATCGAAGAAGACTGGTATAATTTCGACGCGCTGAACATCCCCGGCCATCACCCGGCCCGCGCCGAGATGGACACGTTCTACATGCACCGCGCGGAAGGCGACAACCGCCCCCCGCATGTGCTGCGCACCCATACCTCGCCGGTGCAGATCCGGTCGCTGCTGGCGCAGGGCGCGCCCATCCGCATCGTGGCGCCGGGCCGCGTCTATCGCGCCGATTACGACCAGACCCACACGCCGATGTTCCACCAGATCGAGGGTCTGGCCATCGACCGCGAAATCTCCATGGCCAATCTGAAATGGGTGCTGGAGGAATTCTTCTCCGCCTATTTCGGACGGTCGGTGAAGACCCGCTTCCGCGCCTCGCATTTCCCGTTCACCGAACCTTCGGCAGAGGTGGACATCCAGTGCCAGTGGAAAGACGGCACCGTGACCGTGGGCGAAGGCGACGACTGGCTGGAGGTTCTGGGATCCGGCATGGTGCATCCCAAGGTGCTGACAGCGGGCGGAATCGACCCCGCGCAATGGCAGGGCTTTGCCTTCGGCATGGGCATCGACCGCATCGCCATGCTGAAATACGGCATCCCGGATCTGCGGGCGTTTTTCGAATCGGATCTGCGCTGGCTGCGGCATTACGGCTTTGCCGCGCTGGACATGCCCACCCTGCATGGCGGTTTGTCGCGCTGACCGGTGAACCCGCGCGGCGTTCATGCGTTCGCGCGGTATGAGGCTCTTTCATCACAGCAACCGCACCCGGAATGCCGAAACCCGGCGCGTCTATGCGCTGTTCGAGCTTGTCTATACCGTCGTGGATTTTGCCGCGGCGGTCTGCTTTCTGTCAGGCGCGCTCCTGATGTTCGTGGACGATGCCAAGACCGGATCCACATGGCTGTTCGTGATCGGGTCGGTGCTGTTTCTCAGCAAGCCCGCGCTGCGGCTGGCCCGCGAACTGCAGCTTTTGCGCATGGGCCGCGTGGGCCAGCTGGCGCGGCGCGCCGGAGATGACGAGGAAGACGGCTAGGGCTCTGGCAGGCGGATGCCCGGCACGCTGCGCGCCGTGATCTGGCTGCGGCAGAAGTCCACAAAGGCGCGCACGGTGCGCGGCGCCTGTGCCCCCTGCATCAGCACCAGCCCCAGCGCCAGAGGCCGTGGCGCCCCGGTCAGCGGCACATAGCGCAGCGGTCGCCCGTCCGGGGCCAGATCGGAGCGGGGGTGGATATTGGCCAGCGAATAGCCGAAGCCATTGGCCACCAGCGACCGCATCGTGGCGAAATCCCGCGTCCGTTCCGCAATCTGCGGCACCAGCCCCTGCGCGGTGAAGAAGGACAGGAAATAGGCGCCGCTCTGCGGCAGATCCAGCAGCACCATGGGACAGGGCGCCAGATCGGCCACCGACAGGCTGGTGCGCGAGGCCAGCGGATGCGCCTCGTCCAGCAGGGCATAGGGCGGCAGGCTGACCAGCGGCAGAAACTCCAGATCGTCGGGGATATCCAGATCATAGGTCAGCGCCACGTCCAGATCGGCACGGCGCAGCGCCTCGATCAGGGCGGGCTGGGTCATTTCCTGCTGGGTGAAGGCCACTTCGGGCCAAGTATCGGTGAAGCTGCGGCGCAGCTGCGGCAGGACGAACTGCGCGAAGGTCAGGAAACAGCCCACCCGCAGCGGGCCGCGCACGGTGCCCGAAATCTCGCCGGCCAGCGTGGTCAGTGCCGCAGCCTCTGCCAGCACCACGCGGGCCTGCGCGATCAGCCGCTGGCCGCTCTGCGTGGGCAGCAGCCCCTGCGCGTGGCGGCGGATGAACAGCGGCAGGCCAAACTCTGCCTCAAGCTGGGCGATGGCGGCAGAGATCGACGGAGAGGAGACGTTCAGCCGTTCGGCGGCCCCGGCGATGGAACCGGCCTCGCCCACGGCCACCAGATAGTCCAGCTGCCGGAGGGTGAAGCGCCGCGCCATCTCAGCGCCGCGAGCCCAGCCATGCCAGCCGCACGAAGCTGCGTTCGACCAGCGCCATGGCCGGGGCGCGCTGCCCGGCGGAGCGCAGCGTCAGGTCGGTGTCCATCAGCATGGCCAGCGCATCCTCCAGCCGGTCGGCGGTCCAGCCCGAGGCCTGCCGCAGCATCCGGTCGCGGCGCGGGCCAAACAGCGGCGGGCGCAGGCGCTGCACCCCGGCCTGCGGTCCGCCGGGGGCGGCGGCCAGCGCGTAAAGCACCCGGAAATGCCGCATCGCCATGATCAGCAGCGTGACTGGCGCCACCCCCTGCCCGCTCAGCCGCTGCATCAGCGGGCCGATATCGGCGGTGCGGCCTTCGGCCACCACGTTCAGGATGTCGTCCAGCTCCGCCTCGATGGAGGCGGGGGCGCAGGCCTCCACCTCTTCGGGGGTGAGGGGGGCGGGATCGTCCAGCTTGAAAAGCGCCACCTTGTCCAGCACCTGCCGGAAATCGCCCGGGTCCAGCGCGCGGGCCAGATGCTCCAGCGCGTCCCATGCGGCGCGGTCCACCCGGTCCAGCCCGGCCTTGCGCAGCGCCGCCTCGATCTCTTCCCGGCCGGGCGGGTCGGAATAGATGCCGATGGCATAGGCCTGCGGCGCGCTCTCAAAAAGCTTGCGCAGGGCGGATTTGGCGGTCAGCGATCCGGCGGTGACCAGAATCTGCGCATCCCCCGGACGCCAGTCCGACAGCGCGGCCCCCAGCGGTTTGACCAGACCATCGGTCGCTTCTTCGACAAAGACCACGCGCGGGCCGGGAAAGAACCCCTGCGCCTTGACCGCATCCAGCAGCAGCGCCGGATCCTTGCGCAGATCCGCCCCCGACATGCGGGTCAGGCGCATTTCCGCCTCGCCTTCGGGGCCGACCAGCGCCGCGATGATCTCCTGCCGCCGATGCGCGATGCGCATCACATCCTCGCCGAACAACAGCACGCCCGCCCGGTCGGGATCAGGCCGCCGGAAATAGGCCTGCGCGTCGCGGCCCGACAGCTTCATTGCGCAAGTTCAGCCGCGTGCAGCAGCAGCTCGTCCAGAATCTGGTCGGCCAGAATGACCATCAGCCGTTCTTCGGCATCCCGTTCGGCGGATTGCGTGGCGGCGGTGGAGCCGGTGGTGGAATAGGCGGTGAAGGATTCGGTGGTTCCCCGCAGCCGTGCGGCATCGCTGGCCCGGTCGCGCAGCGTGTAAACGGCGGTGCCCTGCAGGCGGACGCGGGTGATGTTGCCATCGGCCAGCGCGCCCAGCCCCTGCGATTCCGTCTCCACCGCGACCTGCAGCAGATAGGCGCCACCGGGCGCGCGGCCCAGCCGTTCCTCCAGCCGCCGGTGCAGCAGATACTGCTCGGGGCTGTCGGGTTCCGGCAGGGCGACATTGTCCAGCAATGCAGACCCGCCGCCCTGCGGCCCGTAGACCGGGGTGAACCCGCAGCCGCCAAGGGCTGCGAGCGAGATCAGAAAGGTTCTTCGGTCAGGCAACCACATTGACGATCCGGCCCGGCACCACGATGAGCTTCTTCGGCGCGGCGCCATCCAGCGTCCGCACCACAGCTTCGTGTGCCAGCACAAGTTTTTCAATCTCTTCCTTCGCCATGTCCTTGGGCACGGTCAGTTCGCCCCGGCGCTTGCCATTGACCTGAATCGGCAGCGTCACGCTGTCTTCGACCAGCATCGCCGGATCGGCCTTGGGCCAGTCCGCATTTGCGATCAGCCCCTCGCCGCCCAGCATCTGCCACAGCTCTTCTGCCAGATGCGGGGTCATCGGCGACATCAGCTGCGCCAGAACCCGCGCCGCCTGCCGCTTGGCCCCGGATCCCGCCTGCGATTTCGACAGGGTGTTGGTGAAGCCGTAAAGCTTGGCGATGGCGGCGTTGAAGCCGAAACTTTCGACCCCCAGCGTCACGTCATGGATCGCCTTGTGCATCTCGCGCAGCAGCGCCTCGTCCTCGGCGCTGGCGGGCGCGTCGGCGGCGACAACCTCCGCCGCGATCCGCCAGACCCGCGCCAGATGGCGGTGCGCCGCCTCTGCCCCGGCGGCGGTCCATTCCACGTCGCGTTCCGGCGGGCTGTCGGACAGCACGAACCAGCGCGCGGTATCGGCGCCATACTGGCCGATGATCGCCACCGGATCGACCACGTTGTTCTTGGATTTCGACATCTTGGCCGAAGGGATGATCTCTACCGCGCGGCCATCGGCAAGGAAGGCGCCGCCGTCGCGCAGCTCCACCTCTTCGGGGTAGTGATAGACCGGGCGCCCGTCCTTTTCGGTCTTGTAGATCGCGTGCGTCACCATGCCTTGCGTGAAAAGCGCATTGAACGGCTCGCGGCACTGCTCGGGCAGATGACCGGTGATGTTCATGGCCCGCGCGAAGAACCGCGAATACAGCAGGTGCAGGATCGCGTGTTCGATGCCGCCGATATACTGGTCGACATTCATCCAGTAGGCGGCGTCTTCGGCCACGGTGGGCGTGTCGGCATCAGGCGCGGTGAAGCGGGCGAAATACCACGAACTGTCCACAAATGTGTCCATCGTGTCGGTCTCGCGCCGCGCGGCTGCGCCGCAGGTGGGGCAGGTGCAGTCGCGCCATGTCGGGTGGCGGTCCAGCGGGTTGCCCGGGATGGAGAAATCGATGGGCGTGCCGCCTTCGTCATAGGGCAGCAGGACCGGCAGGTTTTCCTTGGCCTCGGGCACCACGCCGCAGGTGTCGCAATGCACCACCGGAATCGGGCAGCCCCAGTAGCGCTGGCGGCTCAGCCCCCAGTCGCGCAGCCGGTATTTGGTCACACCATGGCCCACGCCATTGGCTTCGCAGAAGGCCACCGCCGCCTCGACCGCCGCATCGCCGGTCTGCTCTTCCTCGCCGGCGACCAGCCGGGTGTAGCGCACCTTTTCCGACTTCATCGGCACGAAGGGCGCCGCCTGAATGTCATGCTCTCCCTCCAGCGGGGTGAAGGTGGCGACAATCGGCAGGCCGTATTTGGTGGCGAATTCGTGGTCGCGCGCGTCATGGGCCGGGCAGCCGAAAATGGCGCCGGTGCCGTAATCCATCAGGATGAAATTCGCCACATAGACCGGCAGTTCCCATGCCGTGTCAAAGGGATGGCGCACCCGCAGCCCGGTGTCGAAGCCGCGCTTCTCGGCCTTTTCCAGCTCCTCCTCGGAGGTGCCCATGCGGCGGCAGTCGGCGTTGAACGCGGCAAGCTCGGCATTCTCCTCCTCCAGCGCCCGGGCCAGCGGATGATCCGGCGAGATGCCGACAAAGCTTGCGCCCAGCAGGGTGTCGGGCCGGGTGGTGTAGCATTCGATCCGGTCAAAGCCCTCGGGGGCCTCGATGGTGGAAAAGGCGAACTGCAGCCCGCGCGACCGCCCGATCCAGTTGGCCTGCATCAGCTTCACCTTGGCGGGCCAGTCATCCAGACTGTCGAGCGCATCCAGAAGCTCGCCGGAGAAATCGGAGATCTTGAAGAACCACTGCGTCAGTTCCTTGCGCTCCACCAGCGCGCCCGACCGCCAGCCGCGCCCGTTCTCCACCTGCTCGTTGGCAAGCACGGTCATGTCGACCGGATCCCAGTTCACCACCGCGTTCTTGCGATAGACCAGCCCCGCCTGCAGCATGTCCAGAAACAGCGCCTGCTGCTGGCCGTAATATTCCGGATCGCAGGTGGCGAACATCCGCGACCAGTCCAGCCCGAAGCCCAAGGGCTTCATCTGCTCGACCATCGTGTCGATGTTGGAATAGGTCCAGTCCTTGGGATGGCCGCCGCTGGCCATGGCGGCGTTTTCGGCGGGCATGCCGAAGGCATCAAACCCCATCGGGTGCAGCACGTTGAAGCCGTTCTGCTTTTTATACCGCGCGATCACGTCGCCCATGGTGTAATTGCGCACATGGCCGATATGGATGCGCCCCGATGGATAGGGGAACATCTCCAGCACGTAATATTTCGGCTTGTCGGCGGAACGGATGGCCTTGAAGGTCAGGGCCTCGTCCCAGACTTTCTGCCATTTCGGCTCGATCAAGGCGGGGTCATAGCGCTGCATCTTGCGGTCCCTCGGAACGGATGGGTCTGGGCGGGTGATAGGGCCAAGCCCGGTCAGCGTCCAGTGCAAGGCGACATTTCGGCCACCGGAGGGGGGAAATGCAGGCAAGGTGCGGATTTGCGCCATTGGCGTAAAGGCCGGGCGCGTGGCAAGCTGGGCCACCCGTCAGGCAATGAAACTGGGCGCCATGAAACTGCTTTTGATCCATCAGAATTTCCCTGGACAGTATAAACACCTTGCCCCCGAACTGGCCCGGCTCGGGCACGAGGTGGTGGCGCTGACCCCCAAGGTGAAAAAGCCCGCGCTGTGGAACGGGGTCAAACTTCTGCCCTATGCGATCAGCGGCGGCAGCACGCGCGGCATCCACCCCTTTCTCACCGATTTCGAAACGAAGATCCTGCGCGGCACCAGCTGCTATCAGGCGGCGCTGGCGCTGCGGCAGCAGGGTTTCCAGCCGGACGTGATTCTGGCGCATCACGGCTGGGGCGAAAGCCTGTTCCTGAAGGATGTGTGGCCCAAGGCGCGGCTGGGGCTTTATTGCGAGCTTTACCACCTGACCAGCGCCGATTTCATCGCCTTCGATCCGGAATTCTCGCAGATCGATTCCGTGACCGAACCGCTGCGCATCCGCATGAAGAACCTCAACAACCGCCTGCACGAGGAAGTCATGGATGCAGGCATCAGCCCCACCCGGTTTCAGGCGGGCACCTTCCCGGAACACTGGCGCGACCGCATCACCGTCGCCCATGACGGCATCGACACCGATCTGGTGAAGCCCGATCCGCAGGCCAAGCTGGAGGTGACGGGGGGCCGCATCCTGACCCGCGACGACGAGGTCATCACCTTCATCAACCGCAATCTGGAACCCTATCGCGGCTATCACGTCTTCATGCGCGCGCTGCCCGAGATCCTGCGCCGCCGCCCCCACGCCCATGTCACGCTGATCGGCGGCGACGAGGTCAGCTATGGGTCGCGCCCGCCCGAAGGCCAGACGTGGAAGCAGATCTTCATCGACGAGGTAAAGGACCAGATCACCCCCGAAGACTGGGCCCGCGTGCATTTTCTGGGCCGCGTGCCCTATGACCGCTTCCTGTCGATGATGCAGGTCAGCCGGGTGCATGTCTACCTGACCTACCCCTTCGTGCTCAGCTGGTCGCTGCTCGAAGCGATGAGCGCGGGCTGCGCCATCCTTGCCAGCGACACCGCCCCGGTGCGCGAGGCGCTGACCGAGGATGAAACCGGCTGGATGGTGGATTTTTTCGACCGCGCGGCGCTGGTGGACCGGCTCTGCGCGCTGCTGGATGATCCCGCCACGCGGGCGCGGCTTGGCGCCAAGGCCCGCAGGGTTGCGCAGGACACCTATGATCTGCGGCGCATCTGCCTGCCGCAGCATCTGGCCTGGGTCGAGGGTCTGGCCGCGCGGACCCCGCGGGCCCCGCGCGACTGACGCGCGGGATCAAAGCCTGTTCAGATGCGGCTGTCCTGCGCGCGCAGCTGCCGCGCGCGGGTCAGGATGGCATCCTCCACCGCCAGCACGGTGGCCGCGTCCGCCGGCCCCGAAGAGGTCATCAGCGCCACGTTCAGCGACCGCGCGTCCAGCGCCGGATCCGACACGAGGATGGTGGCGCGATAGGCGCGCCCGCCGCCCGGCGGCGTGCCAAAGCCGGTGGTGATGACGCCGGTGAACGGATCGACCGATTCCACCGGCAGGAAATCCAGCACTTCCAGCGAGGCATTCCAGATGTATTTGTTCACCGCGCCGATCTGGCCCGCATCGGGCCGCGCGCGGAAAATATCCCAGATGGTCGAGGTGGGACGCCCCTCCCGACCATAAAGCTCCTGATCGATGATCTCGTCGGCGGAAGGGGTCTGCACCGGCCGCGCATTCTCGCGCCCGCCGCCAAACATCCCGCAGCCGGACATCGCCAGCATCCCGGTGGCGAGCACAAGACCCTTCGCAATCCGTGTCTTACCCATGTGTTCCAAGCTCCTGCCCGTCCGCTCCTTCGCTCCTGCATACCTGCGGGCAGGCCGCGCGACAAGCCGTCATCGCCCCGGCCTGCGGAGCCCCGCGCGCCATCCGTCCCGCCCTGTCGCATGGTTTGTGGCAATTGCGCATCACTGAACCGCTTGTTGGACCACAGGGGCACCTGCGGGTTGCCAGAACCGGGCGGCAAAGCGCATAGAAACTGCATCAAGGCCGGGCTATCCGGATTGGTACGTGCCTTAGAACACATGAGGGAAACAATGAAAAAGATTCTGTTTGCTACCACCGCGCTGGTTGCAACCGCAGGCTTCGCCGCAGCAGAAGTCGCCATCACCGGTGAAGCGGAAATGGGTATCTACAACCCGAACACCGAAGCACAGGAAACCCAGTTCTTCACCGACCTCGACGTGCGTTTCACCATGACCGGTGAAGCCGACAACGGCCTGACCTTCGGTGCGACCATCGACCTGGACGAAGCTGCCGACCGCTCCAACCCCGGCAAGTTCGAAAGCCCGAACACCCAGGGCGGCGAAAACATGTTCGTGGCCTTCGGCGGCGCACGCCTGACCATGGGCGACACCGACGGTGCCGTTGACTTCGCAGTGCCGGAAATGGGCCTTGCAGGTGGTTCGCTGAACGACGACGAAACCGCACACGCCGGCTTCAACGACGCTGACGGTTTCCTTGACGGCACGATCTTCGGCGTTGCCGATGACTCCGGTCTGGCCTTCGACGGCGCAGGCGACGGTCAGGTTGCCCGTTTCGACTACTCCTACGACGCCTTCACCTTCTCGGTCTCGGCTGAACAGCTGGCAAACGGTGATGACGTCGAAGTGACCGTCGGCACCGAAACCTTCGATCTCGGCTCGACTGTTTGGGGCGTGGGCGTCAGCTACTCCGGCGACCTGTCGGGCGTCGCTCTGACCGCCGGTCTGGGCTACCAGACCATCGAAGACATCGGCGACATCACCAGCGTTGGTGTGACCGGCGAACTGACCAACGGTCTGTCCCTCGGCGCGACCTACACCCAGTTCGCTTCCGACATCGACGGCTTCGATGACATCGAGCACGTCGGCGTGGGCGTCGGCTACTCCATGGACGCTGTCGCAGTTGGCGTGAACTGGGGTCAGTTCGATCAGGACGGCGACACCATCGAAGGCTGGGGCCTGGCAGGCACCTATGACCTCGGTGGCGGTCTGTCCGCTCGTCTGGGCTACGGCAAGAACGACTTCAGCGATGTGGGCGGCGACGACTACAACACCTGGTCGCTCGGTCTGCGCATGAACTTCTGATCTCTCCCGAGATCGGTTATGGAAAGAGCGGGCCTGTGCCCGCTCTTTTCTTTTGTCCGAGGACGCGATGCTGCCGCTTTCCGCCGCCCGCAAATCCAGCCTGCTTCACGCCGTGCAACAGCATCTTGCGCGCGGCGATCTGGCACAGGCCCGCGCCACGCTGGACCAGCTGATCCGCGCCGAGCCGCAGCGCGCCGATCTGGCCTTTCAGATGTCGCGGATCTGTTTCGAACTGGGCGACCGCGCCGCCACGCTGGACCATCTGCGCCGCGCGCTGCAGCTGTCCCCCGACGATGTCCGCCTGCAGCAAAGCGCCGCCGAACGGTTCCGCCATCTGGGCTGCGCCGAAGAGGCGCTGGCGCTGTATGACCGCCGGATCGCCGCCGATCCCCGCGCGATCAAGCCGCAGGCCGACAAGGCGCATTACCTGCAGCTGCTGGGCCGCTTCGCCGAGGCCGAAACGATCTTCCGCGCGCTGATCCGCCGCCACCCCGCCGAGGCCGAGCTCTACCGCATCTTCCTTGCCACGCAGAAGCTGCCTGCCGGGGATCCGCTGATCCGCGCCATGGAACAGCTCTGGGCGCGCCGCGACCTGCCCGAGGGCAAGCGGCTGCATCTGGGCTATGCGCTGGCCAAGGCGATGGAGGATACCGGCCAGTTTGACCGGGTCTTCCCCTATCTGCACCGTGCCAATGCCCTGCAGGCCCGCGCGGCGCCCTTTGACGAAGCCGCGCAGGACCGCGAATTTGCCGCCGTGCTGGCCGCGCAGCAGAAGCTTGCCCCCCTGCCCGACAGCGCCGGGGCACCGCTGCGCCCCATCCTCGTCACCGGTATGCCGCGCTCTGGCACCACGCTGGTGGAACGCATCCTCGCCGCCCATAGCGGGGTCAGCGCCGGGGGGGAACTGGGCCACGCGCTGAAGCTGGCCTATCACCTTTACGGCGCGGGCGAGGCGATGCGCCCCATCGCCCCCGGCCAGACCGGCAGCTTCGCGCAGCGCTACCTGACGCTGGCCGCGCGTGACACCGACCGCAGCACCGGCGCCTTCACCGACAAATCGATTCTCTGCCATCTGATCTTTGGCCTGATGGCGCAGAGCCTGCCCGGCGCGCGGATCGTCGTGGTGCTGCGCGACCCACGCGATGTCGCGGTGTCGATCTACAAGAACCACTTCACCACCGGCACCCACCGCTACGCCACCGATCTTGCGATGATCGCCGGGGCCATCAAACGCTTCCGCCGCAGCCTGCGCCACTGGCAGGACCGGATGCCCGACCGGCTGCATCTGCTGCGCTACGAGGATCTGGTGCGCGATCCCGAACCGCAGTCCCGCGCGCTGGTCGCCGCCGCCGGGCTGGACTGGGAAGACGCCTGCCTCTCGTCGCACAGGACGACAGGTGCGGTGCGCACGCTCAGCGTGGCGCAGGCCCGCGCGCCCATCCACGCGGGCGCGGCGCAGGGCTGGACAAAATACGCAAGCGAACTTGCGCCCTTCTTCGACGCATGGGGAGACGAGACATGGGACTGACCGACATCACCGCCCGCGTGGCCAAGGCCGAGGCCGCGGCAGGCCGCGCCCCCGGATCGGTGCAGCTGATCGCCGTCAGCAAGGTGCAGCCCGACGCGCGGGTCGAGGCCGTGCTGGATCAGGGGCACCGGCTTTTCGGGGAAAACAAGGTGCAGGAGGCGGCAGGCAAATGGCCGGACTTCCAGCAGCGCTTCCCCGACGCGCAGGTGCATCTGATCGGCCCGCTGCAGACCAACAAGGCGCGACAGGCCATGACCCTGTTCTCCGCCATCCAGACGCTGGACCGCCCGAAACTCGCCAGCACCCTCGCGCGGCTGGCGCAGGAGCTGGGCCACTGCCCGCAGATTTTTGTGCAGGTCAATACCGGGGAGGAGCCGCAGAAAGCAGGCATCCTACCCGCCGAGACCGATGCCTTCATCGCCGAGGCCCGCGCGCTCGACCTGCCGGTGACGGGGCTCATGTGCATCCCGCCCGTGGACGAGGCGCCGGGTCCGCATTTCGCCCATCTCGCCCGCCTTGCAGAGCGCAACGGGCTTGCAGATCTGTCCATGGGCATGAGCGCGGATTTTGAAGAGGCCATCACCCATGGCGCTACCCATATCCGCGTCGGCTCCGCCATTTTTGGCGAACGCGACTACGGCTGAGCCCCTGCCCTGACGCGCGCCTGCGTCACGGTCCGGCCTGCCTCCGGCGGGAGTTTAAGGGGCAAGATGAAGACGGGGCCTGCTTTTCATCTTGCCCCTAAACTCCGGGGGTGAATTGGCCGCAGGCCAAGAGGGGGCAGCGCCCCCTCCTCCGTGCCACCGGGACGGATTGCGGGCACAGGGCGCGCCGCCTAATCTTCTCCCATGGCGATCCCGGTCCAGACCTTTTTCCTGCATCCCGGCGCGACCGGCACGCTGCAGGCCCGCATCCAGCAGATGGTGGCCGAAGGCGTGCTGTCGGGCCGTCTGCGGCGCGGCGAAAAGATGCCCTCGACCCGCGCGCTGGCCCGTCATCTGGGGGTCAGCCGTCTGACCGTGGCCTTGGCCTATACCGAGCTTCTGGCCAGCGACTATCTGACCTCGCGGCAGCGCTCCGGGCATTTCATCTCGGACAACGCGCCGGCCCCCGCCGGCTTTCCGCCGGCCGCGCGGCAGGAGCGGGTGGACTGGGCGCGCGCCATCGGCCAGCGCTTCGCCGGGGGGGCGGTGCCGGAACGGCCGCAGGACTGGGCAAGCTACCGCTATCCGTTCATCTACGGCCAGACCGATCCGCAGCTTTTTGACCATGCCAGCTGGCGGCTCTGCGCGGTGCAGGCGCTGGGGGCGCGGGATTTCCGCGCCATGACGCAGGATTATTACGACCGCGACGACCCCGAACTGGTGGAGTTCATCACCCGCCAGACCCTGCCCCGCCGCGGCATCTCGGCCCGGCCCGAGGAGGTGCTGATCACGCTTGGCGCGCAGAACGCGCTGTGGCTGGCGGCGCAGGTGCTGCTGACGCCGGAGCGGACCGCAGCGCTTGAGGATCCGGGCTATCCTGCGCTGCGCGCGATCCTTGCCCAGACCCGCTGCCGCATCGCGCCGGTGGCGGTGGATGCGCAGGGCCTTCCGCCCGAGGCGATTCCCGACGGCACCGGCGTGATCTTCACCGCGCCCAGCCATCAGTGCCCCACCTCCGCCACCCTGCCCATGGCGCGGCGGGAGGCGCTGCTGGCGCGCGCCCGCGCGTTGGACGCGATCGTGGTCGAGGATGATTACGAATTCGAGATGGCCTATCTGACCCCCGCCCTGCCCGCGCTGAAAAGCCTCGATCCAGACGGGCGGGTGGTGCATGTGGGCAGCTTTTCCAAATCGCTGTTTCCGGGCCTGCGGCTTGGCTATCTGGTGGGATCCGAGCCCTTCATCCGCGAGGCGCGCGCGCTGCGCGCCGCCGTCTTCCGGCATCCGCCCGGCCATGTGCAGCGCACCGCCGCGCATTTCCTGCGGCTGGGGCATCACGACAGCCTCGTGCGGCGCATCGGGCGCGCCCTGACCGAAAGGCGCGCGGTGATGGAGGCCGAGATCGCCCGCGCCGGGCTGACCATCGCCGGGGTGGGCGCGCATGGCGGATCGAGCTTCTGGATGATGGCGCCCCCCGGCATCGATACCGGCGCGCTGGCCGAGACCCTGCGCGCCGACAGCGTGCTGATCGAACCCGGCGCGCCGTTTTTCCTGCGCCTCGATCCGCCGCGCAGCCATTACCGGCTGGGCTACACCTCCATCCCGACCGACCGCATCGGCCCGGGCATCACCCGCATCGCAGAGGCGCTTGCACGCGCCTGCGGTCGGGGCTAGGGCTTGGCGCCATGCGGATCATCCGGGATCATACCTCAATCGCGCCCGAGGACCGGGGCGCCAGCGTTGCCATAGGCAATTTCGATGGCGTGCATCTGGGCCACAGGGCCGTCATCCGCATGGCCGAGGCGGGCGCCAATGGTGCCCCCTATGGCGTTCTGACCTTCGAGCCGCATCCGCGCGAATATTTCCAGCCCGACGCGCCGCCTTTCCGGCTGATGTCGCAGGCGGCCCGCGCCTCCCGGCTGGAAAAGCTCGGCGTGGACCACCTTTACGAGCTGCGCTTTGACGCCGCGCTTGCGGCGCTGACGCCCGAGGAATTTGCCCGCGAGGTGCTGGCCGAGGGGCTGGGCCTGTCGCATGTGGTGGTGGGGGCGGATTTCTGCTTTGGCCGCGACCGGCGCGGCAGCGTCGCCGACCTGCAGCGCTTCGGCGCCGCCATGGGGTTCCGCGTCACCGTCGCCGACCTGCTGGATCAGGCGGGCGCGCAGATCAGTTCCACCGCGATCCGCCGCGCCCTGACCGAAGGCCGCCCGCGCGAGGCGG
Source organism: Salipiger marinus (assembly GCF_035481585.1). NCBI lineage: Bacteria > Pseudomonadati > Pseudomonadota > Alphaproteobacteria > Rhodobacterales > Roseobacteraceae > Salipiger > Salipiger marinus. The sequence continues at coordinate 171,512 of NZ_JAYKSL010000001.1, forward strand.
CAGCACAGCTGGGGCACTGGCACCGGATCGAGGGGCAGGTGATCGGCGGCGAAAGGCTGGGCCGGACGCTGGGCTATCCCACCGCCAACATGTCCATCAACGGGCTGCACCCGCCGCGCTTTGGCGTCTATGCGGTGCTGGTCGATGTCCGCGACGGCCCGCACAAGGGCAGCTATCACGGTGCCGCCTCGCTGGGGGTGCGCCCGATGTTTGGCGAAAACCGTCCCAATCTGGAAACCTTCGTGTTCGATTTCAGCGGCGATCTTTATGGGGCCACCCTGTCGGTGGGGCTGGTGGAGTTCCTGCGCCCCGAAGAGAAATTCGACGGGCTGGAGGCGCTGATCGCCCAGATGGACCGCGACTGCGCGCAGGCCCGCGCGATCCTGACCGCGCTATGACGGACGATGACCCCATCAACCGCTCCGGCCTGACCCCGCGTTTCTGGGAGAGAAAGCCGCTGACCAAGCTCAGCCCCCGCGAATGGGAGGCGCTGTGCGACGGCTGCGGCAAATGCTGCCTGAACAAGCTGGAGGACGAGGAGACCGGCGAGGTGGCGCTGACCAATGTCGCCTGCCGTCTGTTCGATGACGGCACCTGCCGCTGCGCCCAGTATGAGATCCGCCATCAGTTCGTGCCGGAATGCATCGTGCTGACCCCGGCCAATATCGACCAGCACGCCTACTGGATGCCGGAAACCTGCGCCTACCGGCTGCTCTGGCAGGGCAAGCCGCTTTTTGACTGGCATCCGCTGATTTCGGGCACAGCTGAGTCGGTGCATGACGCGGGCGTGTCCATGCGCGACCGGACCGTGCCCGAATTCGAGATCGACGAAGACGATTGGGAAGACCACATCATCGAGGAGCCCATCTGATGTTTTTTGCCTCTGACAATTCCGGCCCCGTGCCCGCCCCCGTTCTGGAGTCGCTGACCCGCGCCAATGACGGCTATTCCATAGGGTATGGCGGCGACGCGCTGTCGCAGGATGTGGCCGACCGCATCCGCACCCTGTTCGAGGCGCCCGACGCCGCCGTCTATCTGGTGCCCACCGGCACCGCCGCCAATGCGCTGGCGCTGGCCTGTCTCTGCCCGCCCTATGGCACGGTGTTCTGCTCTCCGGTGGCCCATATCCACGAAGACGAATGCAACGCGCCGGAATTCTATTCCGGCGGCGCCAAGCTGACGCTGGTGCCCGGCGGCGACCGCATGACCCCGGAGGCGCTGCGCGCCACCATCGCCGCCGAGGAAACCCGGGGCGTGCACGGCCCGCTGCGCGGCCCGGTCTCGATCACGCAGGTGACCGAGCGCGGCAATGTCTACAGCATGGACGAACTGCGCGCCCTGACCGCCGTGGCAAAGGAGTTCGGCCTGCCCGTGCATCTGGACGGCGCGCGCTTTGCCAATGCCGCGGTCAAGCTGGACGTGACCCCGGCAGAGATGAGCTGGAAGATCGGCGTCGATGTCTGCGTCTTTGGCGGCACCAAGAACGGGCTGATGGGCGTGGAGGCGGTGGTGATCTTCGATCCCGCCCGCGCGCAGGAGTTCGAATTCCGCCGCAAGCGCGCCGCGCATCTGTTTTCCAAGCACCGCTATCTGGCCGCGCAGATGGAGGCCTATCTGCAGAACGACCTGTGGCGCGATCTGGCGGGCCGGGCCAATTCCCGCGGCACGCAGCTGGTGCAGGGTCTGACGCAGGCCGGGGTGCGGGTCCATAACGACACCCATGCCAATATGGTGTTTTTCGACCTGCCGCGCGGCGCGCATCGCGCGGTGATGGCCGCGGGCGCCACCTATCACGTCTGGGGCAGCCTTGACGGCCCGGCGGATGAAATGCTGATGGGGCGGCTGGTCTGCGACTGGTCGGTGCAGCCCGAGGCGGTCAGCGCCTTTCTGGCGGCGGTGCAGGCGGCGGGCTGACCGCCCCCGGCCCTGCCCTGCGGCAGCACGGCTCAGTTCATCTGGAAATGAAGCTCGTAGCTGCCGTCCTGAAACGCGCCGAACAGATCGGGGATGTCGGGGTGATCCACCGGCTCCCCGGAATAATCGGCGATCAGGTTCTGTTCTGACACATAAGCGATGTAAAAGCTCTGCTCGTTCTCGGCCAGAAGGTGATAGAACGGCTGCTGCCGCGAAGGCCGCGCGTCTTCGGGAATGGCCTCATACCATTCTTCGGTGTTGTTGAATTCCGGGTCGACGTCAAAGATCACGCCACGGAAGGGATGCTTCCGATGGCGGACGACCTGTCCCAGATGGTATTTCGCGCGCTGTGTGTGCATGGTCACCTCTGGGCCGATTTTAGCCGTTTTCTAGGCGGTTTGTCCAACCACATCCAGACGGTCCACGGAAACACTGTGTAAACCTTATGCGTCAGGGCCCGTCGCCGCGCGGGCACCGGCACCGGCATCTTCCCGCCGCAGCCCCCACCCCGAGGAAATGTGATTCCAACCACGGTCACAATCGGGTAATTTGACCGGAGGCAAGAACCACAAAAAAACCAGAAAAAGCGAGAGGCAGATGAGCAGATGGCTTCGCGCGGCAGCACTTGTTCTATTGGCAGCGTCCTGCGGCGGCGGGGGCGGCGGAGAGTCGCCCAGAAATCTAGACGATGCGTGTTCCATCCTTGAACAGCGGCCCGGCTACTTCCGGGCCTTCCGCGATGTGGAACGGCGCTGGGGCGTGCCGGTGCATGTGCAGATGGCGACGATCTATCAGGAAAGCAAATTCATCTCGGACGCGCGGACACCGTTCCGCTACGCGCTGGGGGTGATTCCCTATGGCCGGCAAAGCTCGGCCTTCGGCTACAGTCAGGCGCTGGACGGCACTTGGGATGAATATCTCGCCGCCACCGGCAAGAACCGCGCCCGCCGCGATGACATCCGCGATGCCACGGATTTCATGGGCTGGTATATGGCGGGCACCCGCGACAGCCTCGGCATCACCACCCGCGACGCGCGCAACCAGTATCTGGCCTATCACGAGGGCCGCACCGGCTATCTGCGCGGCAGCTACAACAGCAAGGCATGGCTGGTCCGCGTCGCGCAGGAAGTGGGCAACCGCGCGGTCATCTACGAGGTGCAGCTCGCCAATTGCCGCGCGGCGCGCTGACCGCCGCGATGGGTGGGGCGCTCAGCGCCCCGCCACCTGATCCACGTCGAACAGCCGGTTCGGCAGGGTCGCGTCATCCAGCGCGCCCAGCACCACCGTGGTCTGGCTGCCATTGCCATCGGTGATGACCCACTGACGCAGCTGGGTGGGGTTGCCGGTGAACTTCATCTGGATGGAGCCATATTCCGGACGGCGCGGATCCTGCGCCGTCACCGTGGTGGCGGTGCCGTCATAGCTGTGACCCGTCACCATGCCCGCCTGCCCCAGATTGACGTTGCGCGCCAGAATGATCGACAGCGGCGTCTGGCTCAGCGGATAGGTCTCGGGCTGGCCGCCCAGCTTGCGGTCAAAGACATAGACCGCCCCCGACCATGCCAGAACCAGCGCCTGATCCGGCGGGTTGTATTCGAACCGCACCTTGCCGGGCCGCTTGATGGAAATCGTGCCGGTGGAAATCGTGCCGTCGCCGTTGATCTGGGTGAACTGCCCCTGCGCCGACTGGATCGTGTTCAGGTAACGCGACAGTTCGGACAGCGACAGCTGCTGTGCCTGTGCGGGCAGCGCCCATGCGGCAAGCGCCAGCAGCGCGGCGGAAAGGAATCGGATCATATGTGCGTCCTTCGTGGTGCAAGTCTGCGGCCTTGTCGCATTCCGCGCGCGGTCATGCGATAGCAGCGCCGTGTTTCCGGCTATCTAGGGCCGCGAGGGCCCTCTTCAAAGCCCGCTCACGGCGCCGCCACGGCGGATTGATGCCGCCCGCCTGCCCTGCCGGCTTCCATTGGCTGAAAATATCCCCGCCGGAGGCAGGCCGGCCCGTGCCGCCCGCCCCCCGCCGGGGCATGTGTGCCCCACCCCGGCGGGGCAGGGGGGTCACTGCTCGGGGACGAGGATCTCGCGCTTGCCAACATGGTTGGCGGCAGAGACCACGCCCTCATCCTCCATCTGCTCCACCAGACGCGCGGCCTTGTTGTAGCCGATGCCCAGCTTGCGCTGGATATAGGAGGTGGAGCATTTGCGGTCCTTGATGACGATGGCCACCGCCTGATCGTAAAGCGCGTCCTCGCCATCGGTGTTGCCGCCGGTGTTCAGGCCCAGCACCGCGTCGATGTCCTCGGCCTTGTCGTCATCCGGCCCCTGCACCACGCCGCCCACATATTCCGGCGGACCATAGGCCTTGAGATGGTTCACCACCTCCTCGACCTCTTCATCCGACACGAAGGGACCGTGGCAGCGGGTGATGCGCGCGCCGCCCGCCATGTACAGCATGTCGCCCATGCCCAGAAGCTGCTCGGCGCCCATCTCGCCCAGAATGGTGCGGCTGTCGATCTTCGAGGTCACCTGAAACGAGATCCGGGTGGGGAAGTTCGCCTTGATCGTGCCGGTGATGACGTCGACCGAGGGCCGCTGCGTCGCCATGATCAGGTGAATGCCGCTGGCCCGCGCCATCTGCGCCAGACGCTGGATGCAGGCCTCGATCTCCTTTCCCGCCACCATCATCAGGTCGGCCATCTCGTCGACGATGACGACGATATAGGGCATCTTCTTCGGCTCGAATTCCTCGGTCTCGAACACCGGCTCGCCGGTCTCGTCGTCAAAGCCGGTCTGGACGGTGCGCTTGAACATCTCGCCCTTTTTCAGCGCCTCGGCGACGCGGCCGTTATAGCCGTCGATGTTCCGCACGCCCATCTTGGACATCTTGCGGTAACGGTCCTCCATCTCGCCCACGACCCATTTCAGCGCCACGACCGCCTTCTTGGGGTCGGTCACCACCGGGCTCAGCAGATGCGGGATGCCGTCATAGACCGACAGTTCCAGCATCTTGGGGTCGATCATCACCAGACGCAAGTCATCCGGGGTCAGCTTGTAGAGCAGCGACAGGATCATCGTGTTGATCGCCACCGACTTGCCCGAGCCCGTGGTGCCCGCGATCAGCAGGTGGGGCATCTTGGCAAGGTTGGCCACCATCGGATCGCCGCCGATATCCTTGCCAAGCGCCAGCGGCAGCTTGTGGGTACCGTCGCTATAATCGCGGCTGGACAGGATCTCGCGGAAGCTGACCATCTCGCGCTTTTCATTGGGCAGTTCGATCCCGATCACCGACCGGCCCGGCACGGTCGACACCCGCGCCGACAGCGCCGACATGGACCGCGCGATGTCATCGGCCAGACCGATGACCCGGCTGGCCTTCAGACCGGGCGCCGGTTCCAGTTCATACATGGTGACCACGGGACCGGGCCGGACCGACACGATCTCGCCCTTCACGCCGTAATCCTCCAGCACCGATTCCAGCATCCGCGCGTTTTCTTCCAGCGCGTCGTCGGACAGGATGTGGCGTTCGATATGTTCGGGGCTGGCCAGCAGATGCAGCGGCGGCAGTTCATACTCCACCTGCCGCGCGTCAAAGCTGCGCGGCGCGGGGGCTTCCTGCCGGGCGGCGGGGCGCGGCGGCTGCGGCGGCATCGCCTCGGGCGGCGGCGGCGGCGCCCGGCGCGCGATCACCGGCTCGGACTCTGCCGCGCGCGGCAGCGGCGGCAGGTCGTCTTCCTCCTCCTCGCGATAGCCGTAGCTGTCCTCGTCGCCGTAATCGTCGAAATCGCGCAGATCGTCATAGCCCTCTTCCTCGGCCAGATCCTCCTCCACCGGGGCAGGGGGGACGGCGCGCGGACGCTCCAGCACCGGGGTCGGCGCTGCGGCATAGCTCTGCACCGGGGCTGCGGGCGGCGCGGGCGGCAGGTCGGGTTCCGGCAGCCAGCCCGCCTCGGGGGCAAAGCCGTCCTCTTCCGGCCAGTGCTGCTGCGCCCAGTCCTGCTGCGGCTCGGGCCGCAGCGCTTCGGGCGCGGGCGGCAGATCGCGGCGGGCGGGCCCGACCGGGGCCACGGGCGGCACAGCGGCCCGCGCGGCGGTCAGCGGCGGTTCGGTGCGGCGCTGCGCGGGCTGCGCCTGTGCGGCGGTGACCGGCGGCTCGGCCCGCATCGGCCCTGCTGCGGCGGGGGCGGCGCGATAGATCAGCGGATCCGGCCCGCGGCCACGGCCCTTTGTCAGCGGCTTGGTCGGGTCAAAGGCCGGTGCCGCGGCAAAGGCGGGCTGAACCCGGCGGCGCGCCTTGACCACATCCGCGATCTTGGCCCGGATCCGGTCCTCGCCGGGCGGATCCACATAGTCTTCGAAGTTGTGCGGCGCATAAAGCTCGGGCTCCGGCATCGGGTCGGCGCGCTTGATGAGCGCGGGCACCAGCCCCAGCAGCCCCGGCTTCTTGACGTGATGGGCCTGAGGCTGCGCCTGCAGCTGCGGCGTCCAGACCTGCGGCGCGTCGTCCTCGTCCAGCAGGCCCATCGGCTCCACATCCAGATCCAGTTCGGGTTCCGGATGGCGCAGGCGCGGCTGCGGCGCGGGCGGCACGGCAGGCGGCGGCGCCGCACGGTGCACGCGGGTGACCGGGGCCTGCACTGCCTCGGGCATCACGGCGCCCTGCTGGCTTGCGGCCCATGCGGCGGCTTCGGCGGCCTCTTCGGCGCGGCGGGCACGGCGTTCGGAATGGGCGGCCTGCAGGCCCTGTGCCGCGCTCAGCGCATTGCCCGCGCCCCGGCCCAGCAGGTTGAGCATGGTGGCATAGACCATGACCAGCCCCACCAGCAGGAAGCGCGCGATGTTGCCCAGTTCCGCCCGGGTAAAGCCGGTGACGAAGGCGCCAAGCGCCAGCAGGCCCAGACCCAGCACCACCATCAGCAGCTTCAGCCCGAAGCCTGCGCCAAAGGGCAGCAGACCCAGCGCCGAGCCCATCATCATGTCGCCAAACAGCCCGCCCATGCCAAAGCTGTGCGGCCAGGTCGGACCCACGGCGATGCCCGCCGCATAGACAGAGGCCAGCGCGATCCAGATCGGCGCGAACACGACGCGCGACAGCGCGCGGTCCTCGCCCTGATGCAGGGCGAAGCGCAGGCCCCATGCCACCAGCACCACGGCCAGCCCCCAGCTGCCCAGACCCACGATCATGTAAAGCGGCGCCGAGATCGAGGCGCCAAGCCGCCCCAGCCAGTTCTTCACCGGCGCATCGGTGGCCGACAGCCAGCTGGGATCATCGGGCGTATAAGACCCGATCATCGCCGCCGCCATCAGGCCAAGCACAACCAGGGCCAGTCCGGCCAGCTCCTTGCCCCGCTTTTCGATCGCGGCCTGCATGTTGCTGTCGAAAAGGGGATCACGCCCCCGCACCTGATATGCCATCGCTCGCCTCGTCTTTTTCTTATTGCCCGTAAAGGCAGTCCCGGATCCGGGTCAGCCCCTGTTCGGTCTCGTGTTTCGGGGCCACCAGAGCGACCCGGATATATCCCTTTCCCGGATTTCCCGCGTCCGTTTCGCGCGACAGATACGCGCCCGGCAGCACGCGCACGCCGGTTTCCTGCCACAGCTTCAGCGCCGCCGCCTCGCCATCCTCGACCGGCAGCCACAGGAAGAACCCTGCGCGCGGCGGCAGATAGCCCGGCACATTGCCAAAGATGCGATCCGCGATCTGGAACTTCTCCAGATAGAGCGCCCGGTTTTCCTCCACATGCGCCTCGTCGGCCCAGAGCCGTTCCGACACCCGCTGGATCGGCAGCGGCAGCGGCGCCCCGGAATAGGCGCGCAGCTGGCGGATGCGGCGCAGGCTTTCAGGCCCCCCCGCCACAAAGCCGGAGCGCAGCCCGGGCAGGTTGGACCGCTTCGACAGCGAATGAAAGATCACCACCCGTTCGGGATCGGCGCCGGTTTCCTGCGCGACCTGCAGCGCCCCCACCGGCGCCTCGCCCCGGTAGATCTCGGAATAGCATTCATCGGCAAGGATGCGGAAATCGTGCCGTTCGGCCAGCGCCAGAAGGCTGGTCCAGTAGGCGCGGTCGGCCACGGCGCCCTGCGGATTGGCCGGAGAGCAGATATAGACCAGCGCGGCGCGGTCCAGCACCTCGGCGGGCAGCGCGCCAAAGTCGGGCAGATGGCCGGTTTCGGCGGTGGCGGGCACAAACATCGGCTCCGCCCCGACAGAGGCGGTGGCCACGGCGTACACCTGATAGAACGGGTTCGGCATCAGCACCAGCGGCGCCCTGCCCCCCTTGGCTTCCGGGCACAGCGCCATGGCGGCGTTGTAAAGCCCCTCGCGCGTGCCGTTGAGCGGCATCACCTGCGTGTCGGCATCGACGCGCACGCCATAGCGCCGCGCGATCCAGTCCGCGATGGCGCCGCGCAGTTCCGGCGTGCCGTCATTGGGGGGATAGACGCCATAACCGGCGACATTCTCGGCCAGCACCTCCCCCACCCAGGACGGGAACGGATGCTTCGGCTCGCCGATGGTCATGTGAACCACCGAGCCGCCCGCCGCATGCACGTCAAGAAGCGCCCGCAGGCGCGGGAACGCATAGGCCGGAAGGTTGGAGAACCGGTCGGGAAACATGCCTGCACTGCCTTTGTCAATCCGGGATCATGGACGCCCCGTTTGGCTTGAAGGATACGCAAGGCGGGCCGCTTCGTCTACCGGAAGTCCAAGCCACACAGGGGCTGTGGCGCGAAAGCCTCAGACTCTCGAAAACCCTCCGGACCGGTGGCGGATCGCCCGCTTTTGGCGGGTGATCCCCGGGGACAGCCCCCCTGCCCCGCCGTCAGGACAGAGCGGTTTCGGCGGCAGCAGACAGACGCAGCAGGCGGTCTTCGGCCATGGGCGCACACATGACCGACACCCCGCAGGAGGCAACTCCGGTGGGCAGCGAGGTGGCGCAAAGCCCCATCACATTCGCAACCCGGGTGTTGCGCAGCGCCAGCAGGTTGGCGGTGACGTAATATTCGCCCTGCTCCATCAGCTTGTCGATCTTGGGCGGCAGAATCGGCGCGGTGGGGCAGAGCACGGCGTCAAACCCTGCCGTGGCCTGCGCCCATGCGGCGCGCGCGCCCATCATCCGCTCCCACGCGGCCAGATAGTCGGCGCCGCCGAAGGCCTTGCCGGATTCGAACCGGGCGCGGATCGGCGGGAACATCACCTCGCCGTGGCGCGAAATCAGATCACCCCATGTGGCCCAGGCTTCGGTGGTGAACAGGATTCCCGCATCGCCCATGGGAATCTCCAGTTCCGGCACGGTCAGCGGCACGATCTCTGCTCCGGCATCGGCCAGCCGGTCCAGCGCGCTGCAATAGGCGGCGCGCGGCGCATCGCGGATGTCGTCCATCACCACGTTCGACAGGCTGGCAAAGCGCACGCCCTTCAGCGAGGCGCCCTGCAGGTCGGGCGCCGCCCGGCCTTCAAGTGCAGCGAGCATCAGCGCCGCATCCTCCACCGTGCGGCAGAGCGGGCCCACCGTGTCAAAGCGCGCGGCCAGCGGCACCGCGCCCTCGATGCTGATCCGCCCCGAGGTGGTCTTCAGCCCGACCAGATCGTTCCAGACCGACGGGATGCGCACCGATCCGCCGGTATCCGACCCCACCGCCGCCGCGGCAAGGCCAAAGGCGACCGAGGCCGCAGCCCCCGAGGAGGATCCCCCCGCCACCGCCTCGGGATCATTGACCGAAGGCGGCGTGGCGGTGACCGGGTTCAGCCCCAGCCCCGAAAACGCCAGTTCCGACATATGGGTCTTGCCCAGACAGACCAGCCCCATGGCGGTGGCGGTGCGCAGCACCGGCGCGTCGGCCTCGGGCACCCGGCCTTTCAGCAGCGCGCTGCCCGCTTCGGTGGCCACGCCCGCCGTGTCGAACAGATCCTTCCAGCTGACCGGCACGCCATCCAGCGGCGACAGCCGCCTCCCCAGCTTGGCGCGGCGCTGCGCCGCCTCGGCCTCGGCCAGCGCGCGGTCGGGGGTCAGGCGGGCATAGATGCGGTCGCGCAGCGGATGCGCCGCGATGCGGTCCAGAAAGGCCTGCGTCAGCGCCACCGGATCGATCTCGCCGCTGCCGATGCCACGTCCCAGCGCCGCGGCGCTTCTGCTTGTCCAGTCCGTCATGACCCGTCCCTTTCTGGTTTTGGCGAACGGTAGCGGCAGAGCGGCGCATGGACAATCCCGCGCACAGCGCCATAGTTGGAGCATGACACAGGACAGCGATCTTCTCATCATCGGCGGCGGGCTCAACGGCCCCGCGCTGGCGCTTGCCGCGGCTGAGGCCGGGCTGCGCTCCATCGTGATTGACGCCCTGCCCGCCGACACGCGGGCCGAGCCGGATTTTGATGGCCGCGCCTATGCGCTGGCGCTGGCCTCGGTGCGGCTGCTGGCCAATCTGGGCCTGTGGGACCGGCTGGCCCCGGACGCGCAGCCGATGACCGGGATCCGCGTCAGCGATGGCCGCGTCGGCGAGGCGGAGGTGTTTCTGGGGCTCGATTTCTCCTCGGCAGAGATCGAGGAAGGCCCGATGGGCCATATGGTCGAAGACCGCTATCTGCGCCGCGCCCTGCTCGACGCGATGGAGGCCGCGCCGCAGGTCACCCACCGCCCCGCCGCCCGCGTCACCGCGCAGACCGTCACCGCCTCGGGCGTGTCGGTGACGCTGGAGGATGGCAGCACGCTGACCGGACGGCTGCTGGTCGGCGCGGACGGGCGGCAAAGCGGCACCGCCGCGCGCGCAGGCATCCGCCGCACCGGCTGGAGCTATGGCCAGACCGCGCTGGTCTGCCCCATCGCCCATGAGAAGCCGCATGAGGGCACGGCGCATCAGCTGTTCCTGCCGCCCGGCCCGCTGGCGATCCTGCCGCTGACCGGCAACCGCTCCTCCATCGTCTGGAGCGAGCGGGACGCGCAGGCCCAAGCCATCAACGCCCTGCCCGATGCCGAATATCTGGAGGTGCTGCGCCCGCGCTTCGGCGATTTCCTCGGGCAGATCACGCTGGCCGGGCCGCGCTACACCTATCCGCTGGGGCTGACGCTGGCCAATGCCTTCGTCGCCGACCGTCTGGCGCTGGTGGGCGATGCCGCGCATGGCATGCACCCGATCGCGGGTCAGGGGCTGAATGCCGGGCTGCGCGACGTGGCGGCGCTGGCGCATGTGCTGTCCCATGCGCAGCGGCGCGGCGAGGATGTGGCCTCTGCCGCCGTTCTGGCGCGCTACCAGCAGTGGCGGCGCTTTGACACCGCCACGCTCGCCACCGCGACCGATCTGTTCAACCGGCTGTTTTCCAATGACAACCCGCTGCTGCGGCTGGGTCGGGATCTGGGCATGTCGCTGGTGCAGCGCCTGCCCGACCTGCGCCGGGGATTCCTGCGCGAAGCGGCGGGCCTGACCGGCGACCTGCCCGACCTGATGGCGCGCTGAGGCGCGGGACCCTAAGGGGGGCGGGGCCCGAAGGCCCGCGCCCCTCGGCTTGGGTCAGCGGATGCGCTGGCCATTGGTAAAGACCTGCCCCTGCCCGTTCACCTCGATCCGCGAGGAGAGGCTGTCGGGCTCGGATCCGGCCACGCCGAACATGCTCATCATCATGCGCGCGCCCATGGCATCCTCGTTGGTCATCAGGCCCATCTCGATCAGCCGGTCGAGCAGCGCGTTGGCACCCTGCACCCGCAGTTCCACCTGACCTTCGGGGCGGGGCATGCCGTCAAAGCTCTGCAGGTCGGTATTGTCGAAGGTGAAGGCGCCTTCGCCGGTCACGCGGGCGCCTGCGGCATCCAGCGTCAGGTTGCGCAGGGTCAGCGCGTCCAGCTGCGCGGGCGGCTGGTCGCCTGCTTCAAGCGTGGCCATCTCTTCGGGGTCGAAGACGTTGACCAGCGGCGTGACCTTGCCCGCCAGATCGATCTGCAGCGTGGCCGGATCGCGCGGCAGCACCGCAGCGGGATCAAAAACGCCCCAGATCTCGTCCGACAGCGTCAGCCCGTCCAGCGTCAGCCCCAGCGCCATGTCCTGCGACCTGCCATCGGCGGCCAGCGGCAGGTCCAGCGAGAACCCCATCTCTTCGGCGGAAACGCTGATCGGGAACGGCAGATCGCCGCCCGTCATGGCATAGGCGACGCCGGTGCCGGAGGTTTCCAGCCGGAAGCCGCTGTCCGACAGGGCGCCCGACAGCGTGCCGCCGGTGCTGGAACTGGTGCCGCTGCTGGTCTGCGGCGCGCCGGGCGCTGTGCCCTCCGGCCCCGGGGCGGCGGGTTCGGTGAAGCTGAAGGTGCCTTCGGATCCTTCATGCCGGAACGCCAGTTCCGAGACAAAGCCCGCCCCCACCAGCGCCGCAATATCCTCGCCGCTTGCATCTTCCGGCACTTCGGAGCCGGAGGTGGTGGTCACATCCACGAACCGTCCGCTGAAGGCGCCGCTGCCGCCGGTTTCGGGATCGGTCAGGGTGATGTCATAGGCCAGATCCTCGATGCTGCTGGACTGGCTGTAGCCGCGCATCCCGTCAGCCGTGGTGACGCGGGTTTCACTGTCGGTCTGGCCCATCTCGATCCGGGCGCTGGCCTCGGACCGGGGCACCTCGCGGCCTTCGGCCACCAGCCGCACCAGATCCAGCGCGGCAGAGGCGGCGGAATAGCTGTAGCGCATGTCTTCGGGGGTGCCCGAGACGATCATCTCGCCGCCCTGCGAGGTGTAATGCAGCCCGATTTCCACCGGCTGCTCCCCGGTGGGGCGGACGATGGTGTCGATGGGCAGCATCTCGGGCAGGATCACCTCGACCGTGCCATCGCCGCGATCCTCGAGGATCAGCGTGCCCAGCGTCACCTCGGAGGTGCCGCCCTCCTCGGGCAGATCGGAGGTGACCGACAGCCCGCTCAGCGTCAGGGAGCCGCCCCTGGCGGTTTCCTCAACCTCGATCTCATAGCCCAAGGTTTCAAGATAGCTGCGCAGATCGGACCAGACCTGATCCGGTGTCACATCGGCTGCAGCCGGAGCGGCGAGGCAGAGCGCCGTGGCTCCGGCCCCCAGAAGCCCTGTCAGAACCCGCATCATCGTTCCTTTCCTCATCGCCAAAAGCGGTTGTGCTGCCGTCAACTTCGGTCCGCCCGCCCCCGGGGTCAAGGGGCTGGACCGGGGGTATTCCTGCCTTTACCAAGGAGGAAACCCTGACTGACGAGGCTTGCACATGGATTTGACCGGAAAAAGCGTGCTGATCACCGGCGCCAGCCGTGGCATCGGCGCCGCCGCCGCGCGCGCCTTTGCCGCAGAGGGCGCCAATGTCGCGCTGGTGGCGCGCAGCCGTTCCGCCCTTGCCGATCTGGCGGGCGAAATCGGGCCGCGCGCCGTGGCCATCCCCTGCGACATCTCGCGCTACTGGGAAATGGCGCAGGCGGTGCAGGCCTGCCTGACCGCCTTCGGACGGCTGGACGTGCTGGTGAACAACGCGGGCGCCATCGAGCCGATCGCGCATCTGGCCGAAGCCGATCCCGACGCATGGGGGCAGGTCATCGACGTGAACCTGAAAGGCGTGTTCCACGGCATGCGCGCGGCGCTGCCGGTGATGCTGGCGGCGGGCGGCGGCACCATCCTGACCATCGGATCGGGCGCGGCGCAGAACCCGGTGGAGGCGTGGTCGCATTACTGTGCCTCCAAGGCGGGGGCGCTGATGCTGACCAAGATGGCTGATGCCGAAAACCGCGCGCAGGGCATCCGCGCGCTGTCGCTGTCGCCGGGCACGGTGGCCACGCAGATGCAGCGCGAGATCAAGGCCTCTGGCATCAACCCGGTCAGCCAGTTGGACTGGGAGGATCACATCCCGCCCGACTGGGTGGCGCGCGCGCTGGTCTGGATGTGCGGCGCCGAGGCCGACGGCTATCTGGGCGGCGAAGCCTCGCTGCGCGATCCCGACCTGCGCCGGAGGCTGGGTCTGGAATGATCGCGCTGGACCGCTGCGGCGGATTCTGGACCGCGCGGATCACCCGCCCCGAGCGGGCGAACGCGCTGACCCCGGAGATGCTGGAGCGGCTCTGCGAGATCGCCGAAGACGCGCAGGAAGCGCGGGCGCTGGTGCTGACCGGAGAGGGCCCGGTGTTTTCCGCCGGCGCCGATCTGGAGGCGGTGCGGAGCGGGCTTGCCACCTCGCCGCTGTGGGAGCGGCTGTCGGCGGCCATCGCCGCCCTGCCGGGGCTCAGCATCGCGGCGCTGAACGGCACGGCGGCGGGGGGCGCGCTTGGCATGGTGCTGGCCTGCGACCTGCGGCTGGCGGTGCCCGGCGCCCGGATTTTCTATCCGGTGATGAAGCTGGGCTTTCTGCCGCAGCCGTCTGATCCGGTGCGGCTGGCGCGGCTGGTCGGGCCCGCCCGCGCCAAGATGATCCTGCTGGCCGGGCAGAAGGTGCCGGTCGAGGAGGCGCGGGATTGGGGGCTGGTCGACCGGGTGGTGCCCGCCGAGGCGCTGCTGCCCACGGCGCGGGCGCTGGCGGCGGACTGTCTGGGGGCGGAGGCCGCGCATGTGCGGGCGATCAAGGCGCTGATCCCCTGAGGTGAAGGGAGGGGGCTCTGCCCCCTCTTGGCGCTTTGCGCCAATTCACCCCCGGAGTTTAGGGGCAAGATGAAAGGCGCCTAGCGGCAGAGCCGGGCGACGATGCTTTCGGCGGTGATCTGGCCAAGCGTCCGGCCCTGGTCGGTGACGGTGAGGTGGCGCGCCTGCTGCAGCTGCGCCATGAGCGCGCGCACCGGGGTTTCCGGCGCGACCTCGGGGGCGGCGGGGTCGGCGCCCGGCGCGGCGGTCATCACGTCGCGGGCGGTCAGCACCCCGAGCGGGTTCATGTTGGCGACAAATTCGGCGACATAGGGCGAGGCGGGATCGGAGAAGATCTCGCGCGGGGTGCCGGTCTGGACGATGCGCCCGCCCTCCATCAGCGCGATGCGGCCCCCGAGCTTGAACGCCTCGTCCAGATCATGGCTGACGAAGAGGATGGTGCGGCGGAGCTTGCGCTGCAGATCCAGCAGTTCGTCCTGCAGCCGGGTGCGGATCAGCGGATCCAGCGCCGAGAAAGGTTCGTCCATCAGCAGGATCGGCGCGTCGGTGGCAAAGGCGCGGGCAAGGCCGACGCGCTGCTGCATGCCGCCCGACAGTTCCGCCACCGGGCGGTCGGCCCAGCCGTCCAGCCCGACCAGCGCCAGCTGCTCGGCGATGCGGCGGGCGCGGTCGGCGGGGCGGACCCCCGCCAGTTCCAGCCCGAAGCCGACATTTTCGGCGACGCTGCGCCATGGCAGCAGGCCGAACTGCTGGAACACCATGGCGACGCGGGTCTGGCGCAGCTGGCGCAGGGTGGCGGGGCGGCACGTGGTGACATCGACCATGGCGCTGCCGTCATGCACCCGGACACTGCCCCGCGTCACCGGGTTCAGCCCGTTGACCGCGCGCAGCAGCGTTGATTTGCCCGAGCCGGAGAGGCCCATCAGCACCACGATCTCGCCCTCGTCCACCTCCAGCGAGGCGTCATGCACGCCCAGCACCTGCCCGGTTTCCTTGCCGATCTCGGACCGGCTGCGGCCTTCATCGGCCAGCGGCAGGGCGCCATGGGGATCATCGCCAAAGACGATGGAGACCTCGTCGAAGATCACCGCCCGCGTCATGTGCGGCCCCGCAGCGCGCGGTCCAGCAGGATGGCCAGCACGACGATGACCAGCCCCGCCTCGAACCCGAGCCCGGTATCGACGCGGTTGAGCGCGCGCAGCACCGGCACGCCCAGCCCGTCCGCGCCGACCAGCGCCGCCACCACCACCATGGACAGCGACAGCATGATGGTCTGGTTCAGCCCGGCAAGGATCTGCGGCAGCGCGCAGGGCAGTTCCACCTTCCAGAGCTTCTGGCGCGGGGTGGCGCCGAAGGCCTCTGCCGCCTCGATCAGCGCGGACGGGGTGGAGGTGACGCCCAGATGGGTCAGCCGGATCGGTGCGGGCAGCACGAAGATCACCGTGGCGATCAGGCCCGGCACCATGCCGATGCCGAAGAACACGATGGAGGGGATCAGATAGACGAAGCTGGGCAGGGTCTGCATCAGGTCGAGCACCGGGCGCAGCGTCCGGTAAAGCCGGGGCCGGTGGGCGGCGGCGATGCCGATGGGCACGCCGAAGCCCATGCAGACCACGCAGGCCGACAGCACCAGCGTCAGACTTTCGGTGGTTTCTTCCCAATAGCCCTGATTGACGATGAAGAGAAAGCCGAAGCCCACCAGCGCGGGCACCTTCCAGCTGCGGTGCAGCGCCCATGTCAGGGCGGCGAAGACGGCGATCACCAGCAGTTCGGGTGGCGTCTGCAGCACCCAGAGGATCGCCTCGATCAGCGCCTCCATGGCCTCGGCCAGCCCGTCAAAGGCCCATGTGCCGTGGCGCTGCAGCCAGCCGAACCCGGCCTCTGCGGCATCCCCGACGGGAAGTTTGTAGGCGGTAAGCCAGTCCATGCGCAGACCCTGTGCCGCGCGCCCGCAAAACCGGGCGCCATGAGATGCCGGAGCGGCGGCGCGGGTCAGCCCCCGCGCCGCGCCTGCCTTGGATTACTGCAGGGTGGCCAGAACGGCGGGCTTCGCCTCGGCGCCGTCCTTGGTGGTGACGCCGACCAGCCAGCCATCCAGCACCTGCGGATTGGCAGCGAGCCAGTCGCGCGCGGCCTCCTGCGGATCGGCGCCGTCATCAAGGATGGCGCCCATGATCTCGTTCTCCATCTGGAGCGAGAATTCCAGATTGGTCAGGAACTGGCCGACATTGGGGCATTCCTCCACATAGCCCGCGCGGGTGTTGGTGTGCACGGTGGCGCCGCCCAGATCCGGGCCGAACCAGTCATCGCCGCCGGTGAGATAGGTCAGGTCGTAATTGGCGTTCATGGGATGCGGCTCCCATGCCAGAAACACGATGGGCTCGTCGCGGTTGGTCGCCCGGCCCACCTGCGCCAGCATCCCCTGTTCGGAGCTTTCCTTGACCTCGAATTCCGACAGGCCGAACGCATCGGCGCCGATCATGTCGAGGATCAGGCGGTTGCCGTCATTGCCGGGCTCGATGCCATAGATGGTCTGGTCCAGCGCCTCGGCCTGTGCGGCGATGTCGGCAAAATCAGCGATGCCTGCGGCGGCGCCCGCCGCATTGGTGGCCAGCGTGTATTTCGCCCCGGTCAGGTTGGCGCGCAGGCTGTCGACGGTGCCCGCCTCGCGATAGGGGGCGATGTCGGCCTCCATCGTCGGCATCCAGTTGCCAAGGAAGACATCGATGTCGTTATTGGCGAGCGAGGTATAGGTGACCGGCACCGACAGCACCTTCACATCGGTCTCGTAGCCCATGGCCTGCAGCACCACGGTGGTGGCGGCAGTGGTGGCGGTGATGTCGGTCCAGCCCACATCGGAAAAGGTGACGGAGTCGCAGTCCGCATGGGCGGCCCCTGCGGACAGCAGCGCCGCCGCGAGGGCAAGGCGGGATGTGGTCATGGTGATCTCCCCGGTGATGTTGGTCTTTATGGCCGCCAGTAAGCGCGGAAATTCCCCGTTTTGCAACCAATCGCCGGGCCAAGCCCCCTCGCCTTCGCCCCTTGGGCCATGGCATGCTGCGGCGACGTCAGAAGGAGACTGCCATGGCCGAGCTTGAAACACGCATCGCACAGGGCCGGGGCGATGCCCCCGCCGATCTGGTGCTGCGCGGCGGACGGCTGTTCGACCTTGTCACCGGCGCGCTGCTGGAGGGCGACGTGGCGATCTGCGGCGACACCATCGTGGGGATCCTCGACCATTATGAAGGGCGCGAGGTGATCGACGTAACGGGCCAGATCCTTGTGCCCGGCTTCATCGACACGCATCTGCATATCGAAAGCTCGCTGGTCACGCCGTTCGAATTCGACCGCTGCGTGACCCCGCGCGGGGTAACCACCGCCATCTGCGACCCGCATGAAATCGCCAATGTGGTCGGGGCGGCGGGCATCCGCTATTTCCAGCAGGCCTCTGAACACACGCTGATGGACATCCGGGTGCAGCTGTCGTCCTGCGTGCCGTCGACGCATATGGAAACGGCAGGGGCAGAGCTTCTGGCCGAAGACATCGCGGCGCTGCGCGGGCACCCTTCGGGCATCGGGCTGGCGGAGTTCATGAACTATCCCGGCGTGATCTTCCGCGATCCGCAGGCCATGGCCAAGCTGCGGCTCTTCGAGGGCGGGCATGTGGACGGGCACTGCCCGCTGCTGTCGGGGCGGGATCTGAACGCCTATGTGGCGGCGGGCATCCGCACCGAACACGAGGCGACCAGCGCCGAGGAGGCGCTGGAAAAGCTGCGCAAGGGCATGCGGGTGCTGATCCGCGAAGGCTCGGTCAGCAAGGATCTGCACGCGCTGCAGCCGCTGCTGGACGAACGGACCTCGCCCTACATGTGCCTGTGCACCGATGACCGCAACCCGCTGGACATCGCCGAGCATGGCCATCTGGATTACATGATCCGCACCCTGATCGCCCTTGGCACGCCGCCGCTTGCCGCCTATCGCGCCGCGACGCTGTCCGCCGCCGAAGCCTTCGGCCTGAAGGATCGCGGCATGATCGCGCCCGGCAAGCGCGCCGACATCGTGGTGCTCGACTCGCTGGAGGGCTGCCATGCGCAGCTGGTTCTGGCGGGCGGGGTGCGGGTGGATCAGGCGGCCTTTGCCGCGCGTGGCCATATCCCCGAGGTCGGGCGGCAGTCCGTGCATGCGCCGCGCCTGCGGGCGGAGGATTTCCGCAGCACCGCCAACCGCACCGCCACGGATGTCATCGGCATCCGCGAGGGGCAGATTCTGACCGACCATCTGCACGAGGACATCGCGCTCAGCGACGGGGACAAGCGCCCCGATCCCGCGCGCGACCTGATGCGGATCGCGGTGGTGGAACGCCACGGGCGCAACGGCAACATCGCCACCGGCTTCGTGCGGGGATTCGGGCTGCAGCGCGGCGCCATCGCCTCCACCGTCTGTCACGACCATCACAACATCGCCTGCGTCGGCGCGGATTATGCCGACATGGCGCTGGCCGCCAACCGGCTGGCCGAGATCGAAGGCGGGTTTGTCGTGGCCGAGGCCGGGCAGATTCTGGCGGAACTGGCGCTGCCGGTGGCGGGGCTGATGAGCCTTGAACCGTTCGAGGCGGTGCGCGACCGGCTGACCGATCTGCGCGCCGCCGCCCGCAGCCTTGGCGTGACGCTGGAAGAGCCGTTCCTGCAGCTGGCCTTTCTGGCGCTGCCGGTGATCCCCGCGCTGAAGATCACCGACCGCGGCATGGTGGATGTCACGAAATTCGAGATCATCCCCGGCTAGGCCGCGTCACGGGCAGCGGGTATAGACCAGCGGCTCGGGGATCGCGCCCTCGCCGGTTTCGCGGCGGGTCAGGGTGTCGCCGCTCTGCTCCAGCAGGATGTCGCGGGACCATGTCATGCCCTCGCCGCTGAAGTTGAACCGGGCGGCGATGCGGCTGGGGGTGGCTTCGGTCACCTCGCCCAAGGTGGCGCGGGATTCGTAGAACACCAGCCGCTCCGGCTCCACCGTCAGCAGCCCCTTGGCATCGTCGCGGCCCGGCTCGCAATCGGCGGCAACAAGGCCCCACTGGCCCTGCAGCGCGGCAGGAATGGTGCCTTCGGGCACGGCGGCGGAGGGGCGGTCCTGCGGCAGGCAGGCGGCGGCAAGGGCAATGACGGTGGCGGGTATCAAAAACTTCTTCATCTTATTCAACGCTCCCGCCCGCGCAAAAGTTCCACCCTACAGCGCCGACAGCAGCGCCGGGGTGGGCCAGCCATCCACCGGCAGGCCCAGATCCGCCTGCACCGCCCGCACGGCGGCGCGGGTGCCCGCGCCAAGGATCCCGTCCACCTCGCCCACGTCATGGCCGCGCGCCTGCAGGCGCTGCTGCAGCGCCTTCATCTGCGCGCCGTCCAGCCCCGGCTGCGGGCTGCCCGCGTCATAGACCGGCGCTCCTTCCAGCCGCGTGGCGAAATAGGCGGCGGTCAGCACATAGGTAAAGCTCTGGTTCCAGTCGAAAAACACCCGGAAGTTGGGATAGGCCAGAAAGGCGGGTCCGCCCCGCCCCTGCGGCAGGATCACCGAGGCTTCCAGCCGTCCGTCATCCAGCGCGCCCTGCCGCGCCGCCACGCCCAGCCGTTCCCATTCGGCCACGCTGCGCGTCACCTCCAGCCCGGTCAGCCGCAGATCCAGATCGGCAGGCAGCACCACCTCCTGCAGCCACGGCTCGCGCGGGCGCCAGCCCAGCGAGGACAGCATCGCCGCCCCCGACATCAGCGCATCCGGCACCGAGGTTTTCAACTGCACCTGCCCGTCGCCATCGCCATCGGTGCCATGCTCCAGAATGTCGCGCGGCAGCATCTGCACCATGCCGATCTCTCCGGCCCAGGCGCCGCGGGTGGTGGCGGGGTCGAATTCGCCGCGCGCATGAAGCTGCATCGCGGCCAGAAGCTGCGGCCGGAACAGGCCGGGCCTGCGGCAGTCATGCGCCAGCGTCGCCAGCGCGTTGGCGGTGTTGAACTCGCCCTGCACCGCGCCGTAATCGGTCTCGAACGCCCAGAAGGCCAGCAGCACCCCCGGGGCTATGCCCAGTTCGGTCTGGATCCGGTCAAAGACGGCATCCCACTCCTCCGCCTTGCGGCGGCCCCGGTCCAGCCGGTCCTGACTGATCAGGCGGCGCGAAAACTCGATGAACGGCGCCTGAAAGATGCCCTGCCCGCGATCCGCGCGCAGCACCGCCGGATCGGGCCGCAGCCCCGCCACAAAGCTTTGCGCCGCCTGCGGATCGATGCCCGCCGCCACCGCCTCGGCCCGCACCCCGTCCAGAAAGGCGGCAAAATCGCCACCACAGGGCACCGTCTGCGCCAGAGCGGGAGCAGGCAGCGCAAGGGCAAGGCTCAGGATCAGGGCGCGCATGGACCACCTATCTGCTTGGTTGTGCCGCAACCTAACACCGCTCTTTCTGCGCGCAACGGGCAGGCGGGGTGCCGCCCAATGCACCGGCAGGAAGGCGCTGTTTGCATTTCGTTCACGAAGTTTACGAGAGTATTAATCATTTGTTTAGGGTTGGCGACGAAAAGAAATAGACGTGAGGCTGGGGCGAAAACGGGGTTGTGGGACGGCGGAGGTCGGAATGAAGGTGCTCATCGTCGAGAGCAGCAAGGAGCTGTCGGCGCTCTGGCGTCGGCATCTTGAACGGCTGGGAGCGGTCGTGGCGATTGCCCATGATCAGGACAGCGCCACCACGCTGCTGCAGCGGCGCGATTTTTCCATCATGGTGCTGGATCTGGTGCTGGACCACGGCAGCGCGCTGGCCGTGGCCGATTTTGCCAGCTACCGCCGCCCCGACTGCCGGGTGATCTTTGTCACCAACACCTCGTTCTTTTCGGACGGGTCGATCTTCCGGCACTGCGCCAATGCCTGCG
This sequence comes from Salipiger marinus, assembly GCF_035481585.1. Classification (NCBI taxonomy): domain Bacteria; kingdom Pseudomonadati; phylum Pseudomonadota; class Alphaproteobacteria; order Rhodobacterales; family Roseobacteraceae; genus Salipiger; species Salipiger marinus. The sequence goes on from NZ_JAYKSL010000001.1 coordinate 192,886, forward strand.
CCTATCTGCAAAGCCAGACCGAACCCGCCGATCTGGCCGCCATGGTCGAACATTACGCCGGGCAGCGCGTGGCGGCGGGCCGCTCCGTCTAGAGCCCGCCGCGCCCGTGCGGCGCCTCCAGATCCAGATCCGGTCCGATGGGCACGATCCGGTGCGGATTGATGGTGTCATGGCTGTAATGGTAATGCCGGGTGATGTGGTCGAACCGCACCGTCCCGGCCACGCCGGGCCATTGATACAGCTCGCGCAGATAGCCCCACAGGCTGGGGTAATCCACGATCCGCGCCCGGTTGCATTTGAAATGCCCGTGATAGACCATATCGAACCGGATCAGCGTGGTAAAAAGCCGCCAGTCCGCTTCGGTCAGCCTGTCGCCCATCAGATAGCGCTGGCCGGCAAGCCGCGCCTCCAGCCAGTCCAGCGTCTCGAACAGCGGCACCACGGCGGCGTCATAAGCCTCCTGCGTGGTGGCAAAGCCCGCCTTGTAGACGCCGTTGTTCACGGTGTCATAGATGCGGTCATTGACCGGCTCGATCTCCGCGCGCAGCGCTTCGGGCCAGTAATCATCGGTATTGCCGGTCAGCCCGTCAAAGGCGCTGTTGAACATGCGGATGATTTCGGCGCTTTCGTTCGACACGATGGTGCCGCGGCTCTTGTCCCAGAGCACCGGCACCGTCACCCGCCCCGAGATCTGCGGATCGGCGCGCAGATAGACCTCGCGCAGGAAGCGCAGCCCGTGCAGGCGGTCGCCGGTGGTGCCGGGGAAATCCAGATCGAAGGTCCAGCCGTCGGACAGCATGTCGGGATGCACCACGCTGACCTCGATCAGATCCTCCAGCCCCTTGAGGGCGCGGAAGATCAGCGCGCGATGCGCCCAAGGGCAGGCATAGCTGACATAAAGATGATAGCGCCCCGCCTCGGCGGCAAAGCCGCCCTCGCCCGAGGGCCCCGGCGCGCCGTCCGGCGTCACCCAGTTGCGGAAGGCGGTGTCGGACCGGAGAAATTTCCCGCCCGTCTTTTCGGTGTCATACCACTGGTCGCTCCAGCGGCCGTCGATCAGCTGGCCCATGACGTGCTCCTTTTCCGGTGTCGAGGGGCAAGCTAGCGCCCTCGGGCCCACCCGCAACCGCGCCCCGCGCGCAGCAGCCCCCGCAGCAGCGCACAGATGCCGGTCAGCCCAGCACGTCCCCCGGCCTCAGCGGCAGCCCCCGCAGGAAACTTTCCGCCTCCTGCGCGCCCCGGCCCGCGCGCTGCGCCCGCGTCACCTGCACGGCGCCGCTGCCGCAGGCGACGGTAAAGCCCGTGTCCAGCACCGCCCCCGGCGCGCCAGCGCCTGCAGCTTGCCTCGCCCCCAGCAGCTTGATCCGCTCGCCCTGATGCGTGGTCCATGCGCCGGGAAAGGGCGACAGCCCCCGGATCAGCCGGTCGACCTCTGCCGCCGGACGGGTCCAGTCCAGCGCCGCCTCCGCCTTGTCGATCTTCTGCGCATAGGTGATCCCCGCCTCCGGCTGCGGCTCGGGCACCAGATCGTCCAGCCGCGCCAGCGCCACCCCGATCAGATCCGCCCCCAGCGCCGACAGCCGGTCATGCAATTCGCCCGTGGTCTCCTCGGCGCCGATCGCCACCGCCTGCCGCAGCAGCACCGGGCCGGTATCCAGCCCCGCCTCCATCTGCATGATGCAGATGCCGGTCTCGGCATCGCCCGACAGGATGGCGCGATGGATCGGCGCCGCCCCGCGCCAGCGCGGCAGCAGCGAGGCATGGATGTTCAGACAGCCGCGCGCGGGCGCGTCCAGCACGACCTGCGGCAGGATCAGCCCATAGGCCACCACCACCGCCACCTCGGCGCCAAATGCCGCAAATTCCGCCTGCGCCTCTGCACCTTTCAGCGAGATCGGATGCCGCACCGGCAGACCCAGCGCCTCGGCCCGCGCCTGCACCGGCGAGGGGCGGTCCTTCTTGCCCCGGCCCGCGGGGCGCGGCGGCTGGCAGTAGACGGCGGCAATCTCGTGCCCGCCTGCCACCAGCGCGTCCAGCACCGGTACCGAAAACTCGGGCGTTCCCATGAAGATCACGCGCATGCCGGCTCCTTCCGCTCTTCTTCTGACCCCAAATATCCCGGGGAGCGGGAGGGGCAAAGCCCCCCCCCCTACCCCTCGCCGCCAC
>NZ_JAYKSL010000001.1:195176-293903 GCF_035481585.1 Salipiger marinus
GCGAGGGGCAGAGCCCCTCGCCTTTCCCAGTCCCGCGCCTCCGGCGCGAGGGGCAGCGCCCCTCGCTTCTGTCTTCCCGCGCAGCCCGATCCGTCGCCTGCCGCGCCTAGCGCGCGCCTTTGCGGGCCCGGCGCAGCAGCATGTCGCGCTTGAGCTTGCTCAGGCGGTCAAAATACATCCGCCCTTCCAGATGGTCGATCTGATGCTGCACCGAGGTGGCCCAGAGCCCGACCAGATCGCGCTCCTCGGTCTCGCCCTCGGCATTGAGGAAGCGCACCGTCACCGCACGCGGACGCTCGATCTTGGCCGAAACGCCGGGCAGGTTCGGGCTTGCCTCCTCGTGGCTGCGCAGCTTGACGCTGGCATGCAGCACTTCCGGATTGGCCATGCGCAGCGCCTGTCCGCGCGTGTCCGAGGCATCGACCACCGCCAGCCGCAGCATCACGCCGATCTGCGGCGCGGCAAGGCCGACGCCGGGCATCGCCTCCATCGTGTCGATCATGTCGGCCCAGACCGCGCGGATCTCGTCGGTGATGGCCGCCACCGGCTGCGCGGGGGTGCGCAGCCGCGCGTCGGGCCAGGGCAGGCAGGGCCGCGCGGTCATGGCAGCGCGCCGTAATCCGCCATCAGCGCGGCGCGGGTCTCGGGCTCCAGCCGGTCGAAATGCACCAGCCCGTCCAGATGGTCATATTCATGCTGCGCCACGATGGCCTCGGCCCCGTGCAGGTCCACCTCCTGCGCCGCCCCGTCAAGGTCGGTATAGCCCAGCCGGAGGCGGGCGGCGCGGCGGACCTGCGCGGTCACGCCCGGGATGGACAGGCAGCCCTCGGGGCCCACCGCCGTTTCCTCCGACATCCACAGGATGCGCGGGTTGATGCAGGCGCGCGGCGTCATCTCGCCATCTTTCCAGCCCGCATCCATCACGAAGACGCGGAGCATCGCCCCCACCTGCGGCCCCGCAAGCCCGCGTCCGGGCGCGTCATACATGGTTTCGAACATGTCGCGGATCAGCGCGTCCAGTTCGGGGCCCGGCACCGCAGGGCCACAGGGCTGGCTCAGCCGCGGGTCGGGCCAGCGCAGGATCGGGCGCAGGCTCATACCCGGGCCCGGTCGCGTTTCAGCTTCACCATCTTGCGGGTGATCAGCTGGCGTTTCAGCGGGGTGAGGTAATCGATGAACAGCTTGCCCTCCAGATGGTCGATCTCGTGCTGCACGCAGGTCGCCCAGAGCCCGTCAAAGGTTTCGGTGCGGGGATTACCGTCGCGGTCGATCCATTCCACATCCACCACCTTGGGGCGCGTCACCTCGGCATATTGATCGGGGATCGACAGGCAGCCTTCTTCATAGACGTTTTTCTCGTCCGATCCGGCCAGAACCCGCGGATTGAACATCACCAGCGGGCGCGGCGTCTCGCCGATATCGGGCTTCATGCAGTCCAGCACGATGAGCCGCTGCAGCACGCCGATCTGCGGCGCGGCCAGCCCGATGCCCGGCGCGTCATACATGGTGTCCAGCATGTCATCCGCCAGACGGCGCAGATCGTCCGACAGGTCGGGGACAGGGTCGCTGACCTTTTTCAGGCGGGGGTCGGGATGGATCAGGATGGCGCGTTTCATGGCGTGTCACTTAGGCAAATCCTGCGCCCTGCGCAAGCTTCCGGGGCTTGCGTCCCGCGCCCCGCCGGGTAGCGTCTGCGGCAGAGGAAAAAAGGACCGCAGACCATGACCAGCCGCTTTGACGAGGTGATCGACCGCACGGGAACCCATTGCGCCAAATGGGACAAGATGGAGGCGCTGTATGGCGTGGCGCCGCAGGACGGGCTGGCCATGTGGGTGGCCGACATGGATTTCCGCCCGCCCGAGGTGGTGCAGGCGGCGCTGCAGCAGATGCTGGATCACGGCATCTACGGCTATTTCGGCGATGACGCCGCCTATCTGGAGGCGATCCGCTGGTGGATGGACACGCGCCACGGCTGGGATCTGGATCCGGCCCATGTCTTTACCACGCATGGGCTGGTGAACGGCACCGGCCTTTGCGTGCAGGCCTATACCGATCCGGGCGACGCGGTGGTGCTGTTCACCCCGGTCTATCACGCCTTCGCCCGCGTCATCACCGCTGCGGGCCGCGAGGTGCGCGAGCTGCCGCTGGTGCAGCAGGATGGCCGGTATCAGATGGATTTTGCCAGCTATGACGCGCGGATGACCGGGCAGGAAAAGCTGCTGATGCTGTGTTCGCCGCACAATCCCGGGGGCCGCGTCTGGACCCGCGAAGAGCTGCAGGCGGTGGCGGAGTTTGCCGAACGGCACGATCTGGTGCTGGTGTCGGACGAGATCCACGCCGATCTGGTCATGCCCGGCCATCGCCACCTGCCCATGCCGGTGGCCGTGCCCGAAAGTGCCGCGCGGCTGGTGATGATGACCGCCACCACCAAGACCTTCAACATCGCCGGATCCCATACCGGCAATGTCATCATCCCCGATCCGGCGCTGCGGGCGCGGTTTGCCGCAGTGATGGGCGGGCTTGGCATTTCGCCCAATTCCTTTGGCCTGCACATGGCCACCGCCGCCTACAGCCCCGAAGGCGCCGCTTGGGTCGACGAGCTTTGCGCCTATCTCGACGGCAACCGGCGGCTGTTCGACGCCATGGTGAACGAGATCCCCGGCCTGCGTTCGATGCCGATGGAGGCCACCTATCTGGCATGGGTCGATTTTTCCGGAACCGGCATGGCGCCTGCGGATTTTATCGCCCGCGTCGAACAGGGCGCGCGCATCGCCGCCAATCACGGCACCACCTTCGGATCGGGGGGAGAGGACTTTCTGCGGTTCAACTTCGCCACCCCCCGCGCCCGCGTCGAGGAGGCCGGACGGCGCCTGCAGGAGGCCTTTGCCGATCTGCAATGAGGCGACGGGGCGAGGGGCTCTGCCCCTCGCGCTGGAGGCGCGGCACTGGGTAAAGACGAGGGGCTCTGCCCCTCGCGCTCCCCGGGATATTTTTGCCAAGAAGAAGGGGACGGGAGACGGCGCGCGCGCTTACTGGCGGGGCGGGCGCGGGCGGTAGACCGGGATATGCCAGCCGAAGGCGAGGCTGCTGGCCCGCAGCGCAAAGGTGACCCCGGCGCAGAGCAGCGCGGCGAAGCCCGGCGCCAGCCCCAGCGCCGTGGCGGTCCAGAGCGCCAGCGCGCCCCCCAGCGCGCAGGTGGCATAGGGTTCGCCCTGTTTGAGCAGCAGCGGCACCTCGTTGGCCACCACGTCGCGCAGCAGCCCGCCAAGGCAGCCGGTCATCACCCCCATGACCAGCACCACCGGAGCGGGGGCGCCTTCGGCCTGTGCGATGCCCGCGCCTGCCGCCACCGCCACCGACAGCGCCACCGCATCCAGCCAGATCAGCGTGCGGTAGCGGCTTTCCAGCAGATGTGCGGTGAAGAAGACCAGCAGCGCCGCCCCGGTGGCCACGCCCAGATACAGCGGTTCGGCGATCCAGAACACCGGATGGCGGTCCAGCAGCAGGTCGCGGAAGGTGCCGCCGCCCATGGCGGTGAGGTTGGCAAGAAAGGCGAAGCCCACCACGTCAAGCTGCGCGCGGCTGGCGACCAGCGCCCCGGTCAGCGCGAAGATCAGGACCGAAGCGAAATCGAGCAGCGCGGCAGCGGCCATCGGCTCAGGTCTTGAACGGGGCCATGCCCGCGCGGGCCAGTTCATCCGCGCGTTCGTTTTCGGGATGGCCCGCATGGCCCTTGACCCATGTCCAGACCACCTGATGGCGCTTCTGCGCCTCGTCCAGCCGCTGCCACAGTTCGGCATTCTTCACCGGCTTGCGGTCGGCGGTTTTCCAGCCGTTCTTCTTCCAGCCGTGGATCCAGCCGGTCACGCCGTTCTTGACATAGGCGCTGTCGGTGACGACCGTGATTTCTGACGGACGGGCGAGGCATTCCAGCGCGCTGATTGCGGCCATCAGCTCCATCCGGTTGTTGGTGGTGGCGGCTTCGCCCCCGGAGAGTTCGCGTTCCTTGACCACGGCATCGCCCTCGACGGCGCGCAGCAGGACGCCCCAGCCGCCCGGGCCGGGATTGCCGGAGCAGGCTCCGTCGGTATAGGCAAAAATTCTGGTCATCCGCCTGCCCTAGCCGTGCCGCGCGGGGGGCGTCAAGGGGCGCGGGATCACGTCACCACGCCCAGTCCCAGACAGGCCACCACGGCCAGCGTCATCGGCACGCGCAGGCGCAGCCACCAGCCCGGCGCCAGCCCCCAGCGTGCGAACTGCCAGTCGAGCAGCAGCACGCCCAGAAAGCCGAAGATCAGGTTCAGCGCGGCGGAAACCGGGCCGCCCCCCACCATGAAAAAGGCCCAGAGCGCCGGGATCACCGACAGGCCGTAGCCCACCGCCGCCTGCCCGCCCGAGACCGGCGCGCGGGCGGCAAAGCCCCAGAGCACGCCCGACATGAAGGCAAGGATCACCGTGCCATAGCTCAGCTGCACATAGGGCGCCACGAAGCGCCCGCCAAGCGTGGTCAGCGCGGCTTCGTAAAGCGGATCCGACAGCGCGGTGGCCACCCCCCAGACGAAGGGCAGCAGACCCGCAAGGGCAAGCAGCAGAGCGGCGCGGGGGACGGGCATGGCGGGGCTCATGGATCAGGCGGGCACGCGCAGCACGCGCGGCACCTTGAATTCCACATCCTCGCGCGCGGTTTCCACCATGTCCACGGTCAGATCGTAGCGGTCGCGGAAGGCCTGCACCACCTCGTCGATCAGCACCTCGGGGGCAGAGGCGCCCGCCGTGACGCCGATGCTGCGGATGCCCTCCAGCGCGCGCCAGTCGATGTCCGTGGCACGCTGCACCAGCTGCGCATAGGCGCAGCCCGCGCGCCGCGCCACCTCGACCAGCCGCTTGGAATTGGAGGAGTTGGGCGCCCCCACCACCAGCAGCGCGTCGCAGTCGGGCGCGATGGCCTTTACCGCCTCCTGACGGTTGGTGGTGGCGTAGCAGATGTCTTCCTTGTGCGGGCCGATGATCGCGGGAAAGCGCGCCTGCAGGGCCGCCACGATTTCCGAGGTGTCATCCACCGACAGTGTGGTCTGGGTGACAAAGGCCAGCCGCGCGGGATCGCGCACCTGCACCTGCGCGACATCCGCCACGGTTTCCACCAGCAGCACCTCGCCTTCGGGAAGCTGGCCCATGGTGCCGATGGTTTCGGGATGGCCCGCATGGCCGATCATGATCATCTGCAGCCCGGCCTCGTGGTGGCGCTGCGCCTCGATATGCACCTTGCTGACCAGCGGGCAGGTCGCGTCCACATAGACCATCTCGCGCCGCGCGGCTTCGGCGGGCACGGCCTTGGGCACGCCATGGGCGGAAAAGATCACCGGGCGGTCGGGCGGGCAATCCTCCAGCTCTTCGACAAAGACCGCGCCCTTGGCGCGCAGCCCGTCCACCACGAATCGGTTATGCACGATCTCGTGCCGCACATAGACCGGGGCGCCCCATTTCTGCAGCGCCAGTTCGACGATCTTGATGGCACGGTCGACACCGGCGCAGAAGCCGCGCGGCGCGGCGAGGTAAAGGGTCAGGGCGGGTTTGGTCATGGCGGTCTCCTGTCCGGCAACAGGTAGGCAAAAGGACGCGCCGGGTCCAGTGCCCGGCGGTCAGCCCAGCGTGAGCGCGGTCAGCCAGGCCAGAATGATGTAGCGCCCGGTCTTGGCCAGCGCCACCAAGGCCACGAACAGCCAGAGCGGCGTGCGCATGATCCCCGCGACCACGGTGAACCCGTCCCCCAGCGGCGCCCAGCTCAGCAGCAGCGACCAGACGCCCCAGCGGGCATACCAGCCTTGCGCCTTTTCCAGCTGCGCCTCGGTCACCGGGAACCAGCGGCGGTGGCGGTAGCGTTCCAGTCCAAGCCCCAGAACGTAATTCACGACCGATCCCAGCGTGTTGCCGATGCTGGCCACCAGCACCAGCAGCCACAGCGCCTGCGTGCCGCGCAATTGCAGCCCCACAAACACCAGTTCCGACTGGAACGGCAGGATCGTGGCGGCCCCGAAGGCCGCGAGAAAGAGACCGCCTAGCGCGGCGGTCTCAGCAAGCATGCGGAAGGAGCCTCATCCCCATAAGGTTCCCCTTCCCGTCGCTCAGTTGCCCGAGCTTGCAACCTCGAAGTTGCGCTCCGCCTGCTGTTCGCGCGGCGGACGACCGATGACTTCGCGCAGTTCGTCAAGCTCGATGAAATTGTCGGCCTGACGGCGCAGTTCGTCGGCGATCATCGGCGGCTGACTGCGGATGGTGGATACCACCGACACGCGCACGCCCTGACGCTGAAGCGATTCGACGAGCGGGCGGAAATCGCCATCCCCGGAGAAAAGCACGATGTGATCCACGCGCGGCGCAAGCTCCATGGCATCGACGGTCAGTTCGATGTCCATGTTGCCCTTGACCTTACGGCGGCCCTGGCTGTCGGTGTATTCCTTCGCGGGCTTCGTCACCATGGTGAAGCCGTTGTAGTGCAGCCAGTCCACCAGCGGACGGATCGGGGAATACTCGTCATTTTCCAGCAATGCGGTATAGTAGAAGGCGCGAACCATCTTGCCGCGGCGCACGAATTCCTGACGGAGCAGTTTGTAGTCGATGTCGAACCCGAGCGCTTTTGCAGCGGCATACAGATTCGATCCATCGATGAACAGCGCGAGCCGTTCGTCCTTGTAAAACATCAAATGTCCTTTCGAGCAAATGGGCGCCTGCGGTCCGTGAGTGAGTGAAATATCCGGCACCCTGTCAGCAAACAGTAAAGTTTTTGGTCAAGGTTTCAAGCTGACCAATATTGCCTCATGGATACCTTATTTATGCCAAAAGAACAAGAAATCCTCATCGCTTTGGGATCAAATCTCGGGTCCGAGATCGGGGATTCCGCCGCCACGCTGAAGGCGGCGCTGGCGGCGCTGCACCGGCGCGGGCTGGCGCTGCGGCGCTGCAGCCGGATTTACAAAACGCCGTGTTTTCCGGCAGGTGCGGGGCCGGACTATGCCAATGCCTGCGCCGTGCTACATAGTGCCGAAACGCCTGCGGGGGTGCTGGATCTGCTTCATGCGACCGAAGCGGAATTTGGCCGACAGAGGATCACGCGCTGGGGCAGCCGGACGCTGGATCTGGACCTGCTTGGCATCGGCGAAATCGTGCTGCCTGACGCAACGACACAGGCGGCGTGGCGCGCGCTGGATGTGGCGGAACAGGCGCAGCGCGCTCCGGCGGAGCTGATCCTGCCCCATCCAAGACTGCAAGACCGGGCTTTCGTTCTTGTGCCGCTCTGCGATGTGGCCGCAGGCTGGCGGCACCCGCTGCTGGGGCGGTCCGTGGCAGAGATGTGTGCCGCCCTGCCCGCCGCCGATCGCGCCGCGGTGGTGCCCCTGCAGGACGCGGCACCGTGATCGCTTTCGCCTTGTCTTCCTGACCCTGCCGCGCTAAACGTGCCCTTTCTGACGGACAACCCCGAAGGTGATCTCCCATGGCCCGTGTGACGGTAGAAGACTGCGTCGACAAGGTTCCCAACCGCTTCGAACTGGTGATGCTGGCGGCCCATCGCGCCCGTGAACTTACGGCGGGCGGACATCTGACCGTGGACCGGGACAACGACAAGAACCCCGTTGTCGCGCTGCGCGAAATCGCCGAGGAAACCCAGTCCGCTGACGAGCTGCGCGAACGGCTGATCGAGTCGAACCAGACCCAGATCGAAGTCGACGAGCCCGAAGAAGACAGCATGGCGCTGCTGATGGGCTCCGAAACGGACAAGCCCGCCGAAGACGACATGTCCGAAGAAAAGCTGCTGCGCGCTCTGATGGAAGCTCAGGGCGAAAACTGAGGCGCGGCCCAGCAGATGCGGGCCGGGTAAGGATAGGCGCCCATGATCGCGGCGGAAGACCTTGTTGCACTGGTCCGCAACTACAATCCCAGAACCAACGAAAAGCTCATCCACGAGGCCTATGACTTTGGCCGCCGGATGCATGACGGGCAGTTCCGGCATTCGGGCGAGCCCTATTTTACCCATCCCGTGGCGGTGGCCGCGATCCTGACCGAACAGCAGCTGGATGATGCCACCATCATCACGGCGCTGCTGCACGACACGATCGAAGACACCCGCGCCTCCTATTCCGACATCCAGCAGCGGTTTGGCACGGATGTGGCGGATCTGGTCGATGGCGTCACCAAGCTGACCAACCTGCAGCTGTCCAGTTCCGAGACCAAGCAGGCCGAGAATTTCCGCAAGCTGTTCATGGCCATGTCCAAGGATCTGCGGGTGATCCTCGTGAAGCTGGCGGACCGGCTGCACAACATGCGCACCATCAAGGCGATGCGCCCGGAAAAGCAGGTGCAGAAGGCGCGCGAGACCATGGACATCTACGCCCCGCTGGCGGGCCGGATGGGCATGCAGTGGATGCGCGAGGAGCTGGAGGATCTGGCCTTCCGCGTCCTCAACCCCGAGGGGCGCGCCTCGATCATCCGGCGCTTCATCAACCTGCAGAAAGAAGCGGGGGACGTGATCCACCGCATCACCGGCGACATGCGCACGGAGCTTGAGGCCGCGAATATCGAGGCCGAGGTATTTGGCCGCGCCAAGAAGCCCTATTCGATCTGGCGCAAGATGCAGGAAAAGGGCATGGGCTTTTCCCGGCTTTCCGACATCTACGGCTTTCGCGTCATCACCCGGTCCGAAATGGACTGTTACCGCGCGCTTGGCGTGATCCACCAGCGCTGGCGGTCGGTGCCGGGGCGGTTCAAGGATTACATCAGCCAGCCCAAATCCAACGGCTACCGGTCGATCCACACCACCGTGTCGGGCCGCGACGGCAAGCGGGTAGAGGTGCAGATCCGCACCCGCCAGATGCATGACGTGGCCGAAACCGGCGTGGCGGCGCACTGGTCCTATCGCGACGGCGTGCGCACCGAAAACCCCTTTGCCGTGGATCCGGCGCGCTGGATCGCCTCGCTGACCGAACAGTTCGACGCCGAGGAGGATCACGACGAATTCCTCGAGGCGGTGAAGCTCGAGATGTATTCGGACAAGGTGTTCTGCTTTACCCCCAAGGGCGATGTGGTGAAGCTGCCGCGCGGGGCGACGCCGCTGGATTACGCCTATGCCATCCACACCCGCATCGGATCGGCCTGCGTCGGCGCCAAGGTGGACGGCATCCGCGTGCCGCTCTGGACCCGGCTGAAGAACGGCCAGTCGGTGGAGATCATCACCGCCGAAGGCCAGACCCCGCAGGGCACATGGCTCGATATCGCCACCACCGGCAAGGCGCGCACCGCCATCCGCCGCGCGCTGCGCGAGGCCGGGCGCGAGCGCTTCATCAAGCTGGGCGCGGAACTGGCGCGGTCAGCCTTTGAGCATGTCGGCAAGAAAGCCACCGACAAGGTGCTGGAAAAGGCCGCCAAGACGCTGCGGCTGGAAAACGCGGGCGAGGTTCTGGCCCGGCTCGGCAGCGCCGAGATCACCTCGCGGCAGGTGGTGCATGCGGTCTATCCCGACCTGACGCCCTCGGACGAATCGCAGGTGGAGGCGCATCGCGCCGTCATTGGCATGGAGCCGGGCACCGGCTTTACCCGGGCGCGCTGCTGCCAGCCCCTGCCTGGAGAGCGCATTGTGGGCATCACCCAGCGCGGCAAGGGCGTGTTCGTGCATGCCATCGACTGCGAGGCGCTGGCCGGTTTCGAAGACCAGCCCGACCGCTGGCTGGATCTGCACTGGGCCGAAGGCACCCACCCCGCCGCCTATGACGTGACGCTTGAATTGACCATCGGCAACGACGCCGGGGTGCTGGGGCGCATTTGCACCTTGATCGGCGAGCGGTTGGCCAATATCTCGGACCTGCACTTCATCGACCGGAAACCGGATTTCTTCAGACTGCGGATGGATATCGAGCTGAGGGACGCGGAGCACCTGCATTCGGTGATGTCCGCGCTCGATGCCGAAAGCGATGTGGCGTCGGTGAGCCGCAGGCGTGATCCATCCCTAACGGCGGTTGCGACCGCTGCGGAATAGAGGGGGCAAGGCGCCTTGGTCTTCAAGCGCCGCGACAGACGGCCGGTCTGGAAGATCGTGCTCCAGTTCTTCTGGCCGCGAGGTGGCTGGGGGCGCGCGGCGCGTTACATCCAGCATCGTCTGCATCGCCTTCCCGATTCTCCTGAAAAAATCGCCCGCGGCATCTTTGCCGGGGTCTTCACCACCTTCACACCGTTTTACGGGCTGCACTTCATTGTCGCGGCCACGCTGGCCTTTCTTGTGCGCGGCAACATCCTTGCCGCCCTGCTGGGCACGTTTTTCGGCAATCCGCTGACCTATGTGCCCATCGGCATCGTGGCGCTGGAGACGGGGAATTTCCTGCTGGGCATCGACCGGCGGTCGCCGCACCACGGCTCGCTGCTGCAGAAATTCGGTGATGCGGGACAGGGCCTGTGGGACAATCTTTGTGCGATGATCGCGGGCGAGCCGGTGCATTGGGACCGGCTGCTGACCTTCTATCACGAGGTGTTCTACCCCTATCTGATCGGCGGCATCCTGCCCGGCATCGTGGCGGGGCTGGTCTGCTATTACCTGTCGGTGCCGGTGATCCGCGCCTATCAGAACCGCCGCAAGGGCGCGCTGAAAAACAAGCTTGCCGCGTTGAAAAATCGCAAGAAACAGGCTGACGGCGACGGCGGCGCGGACTAGGCTCCGGGCCATCGCAACCCGGAGCTTTGCCATGACCACCTTTGCGGGCCGCCTTCGTCTGGGCGTCAACATCGATCACGTCGCCACCGTGCGCAATGCCCGCGGCGGCGCCTATCCCTGCCCGCTGCGCGCCGCGCAGGTGGCGCAGGAGGCGGGGGCCGACGGCATCACCGCGCATCTGCGCGAGGACCGGCGCCACATCTCCGACGCCGATATCGACGGGCTGATGCAGGTGCTGACCGTGCCGCTGAATTTCGAGATGGCGGCGACCCCGGAAATGCAGGCCATCGCGCTGCGCCACAAGCCGCACGCGGTCTGCATCGTGCCCGAAAAGCGCGAGGAGCGCACCACCGAAGGCGGGCTTGACGTCGCGCGCGACGAAAACCGGCTGGCGCATTTCATCGCGCCGCTGCGCGAGGCAGGCAGCCGCGTGTCGATCTTCATCGCCGCCGACCGCCCGCAGGTGGAGGCCGCGCATCGCATCGGCGCGCAGGTCATCGAACTGCATACCGGCGCCTATTGCGACCTGCATGCCGAGGGACGGCTGGAGGAACGCGACGACGAACTGGCCCGCCTGCGCGACATGGCACGCTTTGCCCATGATCTGGGGCTGGAGGTCCATGCGGGCCACGGCCTGACCTACGAGACGGTGCAGCCCGTCGCCGCCTTTCCCGAGGTGATGGAGCTGAACATCGGGCATTTCCTGATCGGCGAGGCGATCTTTCGCGGGCTTGGCCCGGCCATCGCGGAAATGCGCCGCATGATGGACGAGGCGCGGACATGATCCGCGCCGCAGCCATGGCGCTGGCGCTCTGTGCCGCATTGCCCGCCGCCGCAGCAGAGGTCACCGACTGTGACCGGCCCGAAGCCAATGTGCGCAACCTTGCACGGCCCTTCGCCAGCGCCACCCGGGAATTTGCCAATGGCGACGTGGCGCTGGTCTCGCTGCTGCTGGAAGAACCCGCCTGCTGCGGTGCGCATCTGGTCGTGACCCTGCCCGATCCGGAAATCGGCTACGGGCTCTGCCGCTTCGTCACCAGCGATGACGGGCTGGGCTGGTCCTCGCTGGATCTGGTGGGCGCGCAGGCGCGCTATGACCCCGCGACCGGGCTGCAGATCGCACTGCCGGGCCAGCGCTACGAAGGCACGGGGTTTGTCCCCTTCACCCTGCACCTGACCGTCAATCAGGCGGAGTCGCGGGTGGAGGCGCGCGAGGAGTGATCCTTGGCATCGGCACCGACCTTGCGAATATCGACCGCATCGCCGCAACGCTGGACCGGTTCGGCGACCGGTTCCGCAACCGGGTCTTCACCGACACCGAACAGCGCAAGGCCGAGCGGCGGCATGACGTGGCGGGCACCTATGCCAAACGCTGGGCCGCCAAGGAGGCCTGTTCCAAGGCGCTTGGCACCGGGCTGCGCATGGGCATCGCGTGGCGCGACATGGCGGTGTCGAACCTGCCCACCGGCCAGCCGGTGATGCAGGTCACCGGCTGGGCGCAGGAACGGCTTGCCGCCATGACCCCGCCGGGGCACGAGGCGATCATCCATGTGACCCTGACCGACGATCACCCATGGGCGCAGGCCTTCGTGGTGATCGAGGCACGGCCCCTGCCACCCGCCTGACGCGGGGCACGGCGCGGTGAGCGCGCGGCAGCCCGGCTTGACTCCGCCCCGCCTGCCGCCCATGAAGCCTGCGAAACAAGGCACAAAGGGGCAGGGGTCCATGGCAAAGGCAGAGAAATCGGGCGGCGGGATCTGGGAAACCGTCAAGACGGTGTTCTGGGCGCTGATCATCGCCGGGGTGTTCCGCTCGCTGTTTTTTCAGCCGTTCTGGATCCCCTCCGGGTCGATGAAGGACACGCTGCTGATCGGGGATTTCCTGTTCGTCAACAAGATGTCCTATGGCTATTCCTATGCCTCCTGCCCCTCGGTCTATCTGCCCGCCTTCGGGGTCGACATCGACGCCAAGGACATCTGCGGCTGGATGGACGGCGACAACACCCGCATCTTCGGCTCGGAGCCCGACCGGGGCGACGTGGCGGTGTTCCGCCATCCGGTGACCGGGCGCGATTTCATCAAGCGGGTGATCGGCCTGCCCGGCGACCAGATTCAGGTGCGCAACGGCGTGCTGCACATCAATGTCGTCCCCGTCGAGATGGAGCGCAACGGCACCTTCACCGAAACCGCCGCCCCGCAGGGTCCGCAGCAGCTGCGTCCGCGCTGCGAAAACGGCCCCGTCGGCGATGGCGGCGTCTGCGAAAAATCGCGCTGGACCGAAACCCTGCCCAATGGCGTGGCGCATGACGTGCTCAACATCGCGATGCAGGGGTCGGACAACACCCCCGTCTATACCGTGCCCGCCGGGCATTACTTCATGATGGGCGACAACCGCGACAATTCCTCCGACAGCCGGGTGCCCAGTGCGGCGGGCGGCGTGGGCTTTGTCCCGTTCGAGAACCTGATCGGCAAGGCCAACCGGGTGGTGTTCTCGTCGGCGGGCAATTCCATGCTGTATTTCTGGACATGGCGCGGCGACCGCTTCTTCGAGAAGATCCAGTGAAACGGTCGGCCGAGATCACGGCGCTCGAGACGCGGATCGGCCATCGCTTCGCCCGGCCAGAGCTTCTGCGCCGGGCGGTGACGCATTCCTCGATGTCCGGTCCCGGGCGCGAGGACAACCAGCGGCTGGAATTTCTGGGCGACCGCGTGCTGGGGCTGGTGATGGCCGAGGCGCTGCTGGCGGGCGACCGCGCCGCCTCCGAAGGCCAGCTGGCGCCGCGCTTCAACACACTGGTGCGCAAGGAGGCCTGCGCCGAAGTCGCGCAGGCGATCGATCTTGGCGCCGCGCTGAAGCTGGGCCGGTCCGAGATGATGTCGGGCGGGCGGCGCAAGCAGGCGCTTCTGGGTGACGCGATGGAGGCGGTGATCGCCGCCGTCTATCTGGATGCCGGGTTTGACGCGGCCCGCGCCGTGATCCTGCGGCTTTGGGGCGACCGCGTGGCCGCCGTGGACACCGACGCGCGCGATCCCAAGACCGCGCTGCAGGAATGGGCGCAGGCGCGGCGGATGCCGCCCCCCGCCTATGTGGAAACCGCGCGCACCGGTCCCGACCATGCGCCCGTTTTCACCATCGAGGTGCAGCTTGCCTCTGGCGAGACCGCCACCGCCACCGCCGGATCCAAGCGCAAGGCCGAACAGGAGGCCGCTGCGGCCCTGCTTGAACAGGTCTCCGCCGGTGAGTGACCCCGGCGCACCGCGCCGGAGCATCAGCGCCAATGCGCGCGGCGCGGGGTTCATGGTTCTGGCCATGACGCTGTTTGCGGTCGAAGACAGCCTGTTCAAATCCGTGGCCCCTGCCCTGCCCCCCGGCGAGGCGACCACGATCTTCGGCCTGTCGGGCCTGCTGATCTATGCGGTGCTGACATGGCGCGCGGGCGAGCCGGTGTTTCACCCCGACATGATCCGCCCCCGCCTGCTGCTGCGCACCGGGTTCGAGATCATGGGGCGGCTGTTCTTCGCGCTGGCGCTGGCATGGACCTCGCTTTCCGTCACCTCGTCGATCCTGCAGGCCGCGCCCTTGGTGGTCACCGCAGGCGCCGCCTTGCTGCTGGGGGAAAAGGTCGGGCCCCGGCGCTGGATCGCCATGACCGTGGGCTTTGCGGGTGTGCTGCTGATCCTGCGCCCCACGCCGGAGGCCTTTCGTGTCGACGCGCTGCTGGCGGTGGCGGGGATGGTGGGCTTTGCCATGCGCGACCTGTTCACCCGCGCAGCACCACCCGCCGTCTCCTCGCGCCAGCTGGGGATCTTGGGCTTTGCCGTGGTCACCGTGGCGGGCCTGCTGCTGCTGCCGCTTGACCCTGCCCCGCCGCGCCTGCCCCTGCCCGCCGAATGGGGCCGCCTGCTGCTGACCGGCGTGGTGGGGGTTGCCGCCTATACCGCGCTGACCCGCGCCATGCGCAGCGGCGACGTGTCGGTGGTGGCGCCCTTCCGTTATTCGCGGCTGCTGGTGGCGCTGGTCTTTGCCTTCGTGTTCTTCGGCGAACGGCCTGACCTCTGGACACTGGCGGGCGGCGCGCTGATCGTGGCCAGCGGGGTCTATACGCTTCTACGGGACACACGCACTGGTCCGCCGCCTCCGGATGCTGTAAAGCCCGTGGATCATCAGAACCGGGAAGCCCCCAAATGACCACACGCGCCGGATTCGTCGCCCTGATCGGAGAGCCCAACGCGGGCAAATCCACCCTGACCAACCGCATGGTGGGGGCCAAGGTGTCGATCGTCACCCACAAGGTGCAGACCACCCGCACCCGCATCCGCGGCGTGGCCATGGAAGGCGACGCGCAGATCGTCTTTGTCGACACGCCGGGGCTGTTCCAGCCGCGCCGCAGGCTGGACCGCGCCATGGTCGCCGCCGCATGGGGCAGCGCCTCGGATGCCGATGTCATCGTCCTGCTGGTCGAGGCGCATCGCGGGCTGGTCGAGGGTGTGGAGCGCATCCTTGCCACGCTGGCCGACCAGCTGCCGCGCGGCGCCAAGGTGGCGCTGGCCATCAACAAGATCGACCGCGTCAAGGCAGAGTCGCTGCTGGCGCTGTCGCAGGCGCTGAACGACAAATACCCCTTCGCCAAGACCTTCATGATCTCTGCCGAACGCGGCTATGGCGTGGATGACCTGCGGCAGTGGCTGGCGAAAGAAGTGCCCGAAGGCCCGTGGCTTTACCCCGAAGACCAGATCGCCGACCTGCCCATGCGCATGATCGCGGCGGAAATGACCCGGGAAAAGCTGACGCTGCGTCTGCATCAGGAACTGCCCTACCAGCTGACGGTGGAAACCGAACACTGGCAGGAACGCGATGACGGCTCGGCCCGCATCGATCAGGTGATCTATGTCAGCCGTGACGGCCACAAGGGCATCCTGCTCGGCCATCGCGGCGAGACGATCAAGGCGATCAGCCAAGCCTCCCGCGCCGAGCTGGAGGAGTTTCTGGGCCGCAAGGTGCATCTCTTCCTGCAGGTGAAGGTGCGCGAGAACTGGCTGGAAGAGGCGGAGCGCTACAACGAGATGGGGCTGAATTTCCGCGACGGAAATGCCTGAACCCCGTCTTGTAACCCATGTCTGGGTTGGCGCCTATCTGCGCCACCTGTCTCTGGCCGACATTCCCGCCTATGTGACCGCGCGTGGCGATGCCACGGCGGGCGCCGTGCTGGTCAAGCTCGCCACGCTGGACGGTCGGGCCCGCGCCTTCGTGCGCGAATGGGATCTGGTGCTGGACAGCCGCCGCTGGACCGTGCTGGCCGAAGGGCCGGAACGCGAGGTGGATGCCGCCGTGACCCGGCAGCGCAGCTTTGACCCCGATCTGTGGGTCATCGAGATCGAGGACCGTCAGGGGCGGCACCTGCTGGAGGGGATGGACGGCTGAGCCACTGCCCCAGCACCACCAGCGCCCGCCCCGCGCTCCAGAAAGCCGCGCCAAGCCCCAGCACCCACAGCCCGACGGCGGGCCAGCCGATCAGCGACGGATCCACAAAGAAATATGGATGCCGCCCGTCGATCTCGCCCCGGATCAGCGCATAGGCGACATAGATCGCGGGCCATGACAGCCACCAGACCGCATGGCGGGGCGCCAGACCCCGTTTCGGCGCAAACATCATCCACCACAGCAGCGTCAGCAGCGGCACCACCGTGTGCTGCCCCGCATCGGCCAGACGGCGCAGCCCCTCCAGCTCGCGGGCCAGCAGCGCGTGATAGACGATGCCGACAATGCCGATCCACAGCACCAGACCGGCCAGCCAGCTGTCGCGCGCCCGCCAGCCCAGGGCGATGGCGGCACAGCTCAGCCCCAGCAGCAGATTGGTCAGCACGGTGAAATAGCGCCCCATCCGCCAGCTTTCGACCCAGAACGTGCGGCCCGGCCAGCGCTCCAGCCCCAGATACAGCTGCAGCGCCAGCGACCCCAGCGCAAGGGCAGCGATCAGCGCGGCGGTCAGCCGGTAAAGCACGGGGGTCATCATCATCATCCCGCAATTCCGCCCTGCCGCGCGCGCAAGGTCAAGCCTCTGCGCGCCCGCGCCGCATCACCGTCGCGTCAGGCTGGACGCCGCGCCGCCCAGCCCCCAGAGTGCCGCCATGGACTGGCGCGACACCGGCATTCTTCTTTCGGCCCGCAGGCATGGCGAAAGCTCGGCCATTCTCGACGTGTTCACCCCCAGCCGCGGGCGGCACATGGGGGTGATGCGCGGCGGCGGCTCGCGCAGGCTGGCGCCCACGCTGCAGCCCGGCGCACAGCTGGATCTGGCATGGCGCGCCCGGCTGGAGGATCAGATGGGCAATTTCTCCGCCGAACCGCAGCGGTCAAGGGCCGCCATCGCCATGGCCGATCCGCTGGCGCTGGCGGGGCTGCAGGCGGTCTGCGCGCTGCTCGGCTTCTGCCTGCCCGAACGCGAACCGCATCCCGCCCTATATGCCCGCACGGAATCGCTGCTGGATCTGCTGGGCCAGCCCGAGCTCTGGCCGCTGGCCTATCTGCGCTGGGAACTGGCCCTGCTGGAGGAGATGGGCTTTGGCCTTGACCTCGCGGCCTGCGCGGTCACCGGCGCGACCGAAAGGCTGGCCTATGTCTCGCCCCGCAGCGGGCGCGCGGTATCGCGGCAGGGCGCCGGGGACTGGGCCAGCCGCCTGCTGCCGCTGCCGCCGGTGCTGCGGGGCGAGGGCGCGGCCCCCGATGCCGAAATCGTGACGGCGCTTGGCACCACCGGCCATTTTCTGGACCATCACATGGCCCGCGACCTGCGGGACCGCCCCCTGCCCGCCGCCCGCGCCCTGTTTGTCGACCGGCTGGCGCGCCGGGCGTCGCATGGATAACAGGCAGCCCCCGCCATCTGCCCCGCGGCATCTTCCCTGTCCGGGCAAAGCGCGCTAGGTATCGGCCATGCGCTGGACCATACCCAACATCCTCACCGCGCTCCGCCTGCTCGCTGCGCCGGGTCTTGCGGTGATGTTCCTGTATTTCCAGCGCCCATGGGCGGACTGGTTCGCCCTTACGCTGTTTGTCGCCGCCGCCGTCACCGACTGGTTCGACGGCTATCTGGCGCGGCTCTGGGGGCAGGAATCAAAGCTTGGCGCCATGCTCGACCCCATCGCCGACAAGGCCATGGTGGTGATCGCGCTGATGGTCATCGTGGGCTATTCCTCCATGTCGCCTTGGCTGGTGCTGCCCGCCACCTTCATCCTCTTCCGCGAGGTGTTCGTGTCGGGCCTGCGCGAATATCTGGGCGACACGGCAGGCACGCTGAAGGTCACGAAGCTGGCCAAGTGGAAGACCACGCTGCAGATGATCGCCATTGCCACCCTGTTTGCCCAAGGCATGTTCGAACATTACCTTGCCCTGTCGCTGGACGGGATCGACCCCGCCGCCGCGGCGCAGGTGATGGAGGGGGACGCCCCCGACACCCACGGCCTGCGCTGGAAGGAAACCGGCATGGAATGGGCCGGCCATCTGGGGCTGACCCTGCTCTGGATCGCCGCCGCGCTGACGCTGGTCACAGGCTGGGATTACTTCACCAAGGCGCTGCCGCATCTGAGGGAGGACCGCTGATGGATCTGCTCTATTTTGCATGGGTGCGCGAACGCATCGGCCTGCCCCGCGAACGCATCGACACGCAGGCCGCCACCGTCGCCGAACTGGTCGACGAACTGCGCGCCCGCGAGGACCGCTATGCGGCGGCCTTTGCCGACCTGTCGGCGCTGCGCGTGGCGCTGGATCAGGATCTGGCCGATTTTGACGCGCCGCTGGCCGGGGTGCGCGAAGTGGCGTTCTTTCCGCCGATGACGGGGGGCTGATCCATGCGGATCGTCGTGACCGAGGCCCCCTTCGACTTCGGCGCCGAAGCCGATGCCTTTGCCAGCGGCCGCACCGACATGGGCGCCGTGGTCACCTTCACCGGCACGGTGCGCGACGGCACCGGCACGCTGGCGGGGATGGAGATCGAACATTACCCCGGCATGACCGAACGCGCGCTGGAAAAGATCGCCGAACAGGCGCGCGCCCGCTGGTCGCTGGGCGACGTGCTGGTGATCCACCGCTACGGGCGGATGGGACCCGGAGAGCGCATCATGATGGTCGCCACCGCCGCGCCGCACCGCCGCGACGCCTTCGAGGCGGCGGAGTTCCTGATGGACTACCTCAAGACCCGCGCCCCGTTCTGGAAGAAGGAAAGCGGCACCGCGGGCGAGGCCTGGGTTGCGGCCAAGGACGAGGACGAAGACGCGCTCCGCCGCTGGTGAGCCCGCACCGCTTGCCGCGCCGGGGACGTGGTCATATGATCTGACCAATTCCCGTCAGGATCCTCAAGATGCCCTTCCGACCCGTCATGTCCGAAAAACTCGCCGCCGCGGTGGTGCGCCAGATCGAGGAACTGATCCTGCGCGGCATCCTGCGCCCCGGCGAACGGCTGCCCGCCGAACGCGACCTGTCGGAACGGCTGGGCGTGTCCCGCCCGTCGCTGCGCGAGGCGGTGGCCGAATTGCAGGCGCGCGGCCTGCTGGAAACCCGGGCGGGGTCGGGGATCTTCGTGACCGAGGTGCTGGGCTCGGCCTTTTCCGACGCGCTGATCCAGCTTTTCGCCAATCACGACGAGGCGGTGTTCGATTACCTGAGCTTCCGCCGCGACATGGAAGGGCTCGCCGCCGAACGCGCCGCGACCCATGGCACCGACTCCGACCTCCGGGTGATCGACACGCTCTTCACCCGGATGGAGGCCGCGCATCAGAAACGCAATCCCGCCGAAGAAGCGCAGCTCGACGCGGATTTTCATCTGGCCATCATCGAGGCCAGCCATAACGTCATCATGCTGCACATGATGCGGTCGATGTATCAGCTGCTGCGCGAAGGCGTCTTCTACAACCGCTCCATCATGTTCCGCCAGCGCAGCACCCGCGACGCGCTGCTGGACCAGCACCACGCCATCAACACCGCGCTGCAGGCCCGAGATGCCGCAGCCGCCCGCGCCGCCGTGGCCATGCATCTGGGATTTGTGGAAACGGCGCTGGCCGCCGACCGCAAGGCCGCGCGCGACGAAGACGTGGCCCGCCAGCGCTACGACCGTCTGCACCCGCGCGGCTGATTCGGCGGAAGGGGGCTCTGGCCCCCGCGCGCAGGGCGCGCTCCCCCCGGGATATTTCCGCCAAGAAGAAACCGGACCCTGACTTCGATCTTCTTCTTGGGAAAAATATCCCGGGGGAGGCCGCGGCACGCGGACGGGGGCAGAGCCCCCTTCTTCCTTTCCGCAGAGGCAACAAAAAACCCGGGCGCGAACGCCCGGGCAGTTGGTCACAAAAGGCTGACGGGAAGGAGGAGATCAGCCTTTGGAGAACTCGGGATAGGCCTCCATGCCCAGTTCGGCCATGTCGAGCCCGTTGATCTCGTCTTCTTCGGAAACCCGGATGCCGACCACCATCTTGAGGATGAACCACAGCACGAAGGAGACCACGAAGGTGAAGATGCCGACCACGACGATGCCGTAAAGCTGGGCGCCAAGGGTGGCGTCGCCATTGGTGAAGACCACGGCCAGCGTGCCCCAGATGCCGCCCACGAGGTGGACCGGGATGGCGCCCACGACGTCGTCGATCTTGATCTTGTCGAGGAAGGGCACGGCGAAGACCACGAGGATGCCGCCGATCGCGCCGATGAGGGTCGCGGCCCCCAGCGTCGGGGTCAGAGGTTCGGCAGTGATCGACACCAGACCGGCCAGCGCGCCGTTCAGCACCATGGTCAGGTCAGGCTTCTTGTAGAGCAGCTGCGTCAGGATCATCGCGGCCACGGCCCCGCCTGCGGCGGCGGCATTGGTGTTGGCGAAGATGCGGCTGATGTCTGCCACGTCGCCCACGGTGCCCATCGCCAGCTGCGACGCGCCGTTGAAGCCGAACCAGCCCAGCCACAGGATGAACGTGCCCAGCGTGGCGAGCGCGAGGTTGGAGCCCGGGAAGGGCGTCACGCGGCCATCCTTGTACTTGCCGATCCGCGGGCCAAGCAGCAGCGCGCCAGCCAGAGCGGCCCAGCCCCCCACGGAGTGCACGACTGTGGAGCCTGCGAAGTCGAGGAAGCCTGCTTCGTCAAGGAAGCCGCCGCCCCATTTCCACGATGCCTGCAGCGGGTAGATGATCGCGGTCAGCACGACGATGAACATCATGAACGGCCAGAGCTTGATGCGCTCGGCCAGCGTGCCCGACACGATGGAGGCAGTGGTGGCGCAGAACATCAGCTGGAAGAAGAAGTCCGAGCCGGTGGAGGCGTAGGAATAGTCATCCGCCGCATCGGCGGTCACGCCGACGGCTTCAAGAACCGCAGGGCCCCAGACGCCGGACAGGATGCCCTCGATGCCCCAGGTGCCCAGCGGATACATCAGGTTATACCCGATCAGGTAATAGAAAATGGCTGCAAAGGAAAACAGCGCCACGTTCTTCATCAGCTGCATGGTCACGTTCTTGGACCGCACGAGGCCCGCTTCCAGCATCGAGAAGCCGGCGGCCATCCAGAACACGAGGAACCCGCCGATGAGGAACAGCAGCGAGTTGAAGATGAAGACGGTGTCGGTCGCGGCGTTCACGCCGGGGGCCGGCGCGTCGTCCTGCGCCAGCCCGAGGCTCGGCAGCGCGATCAGCGCGGCAACCGGAGCGAGGGTCTTGAGAAATTTCATCTGATTTGTCCCTATCTGTCGTTCCGCGGCGGTCAGAGCGCGTCCGCGTTGATCTCGCCGGTCCGCACCCGCACGGCCTGCAGCACATCCAGCACGAAGATCTTGCCATCGCCGATCTTGCCGGTCTGCGCGGTCTTCATGATGGTCTCCACCACCTGATCGGCCATCGAGGCCGCAACCACGATTTCCAGTTTGATCTTCGGAACGAAGTTCACCGCGTATTCCGCACCACGGTAGATCTCGGTATGCCCCGACTGCGAGCCGAAGCCCTTGATTTCCGTTACCATCATGCCGCGCACGCCGATGGCGGTGAGCGCCTCGCGCACCTCCTCCAGCTTGAACGGCTTGATCGTCGCAATGATCAGTTTCACCTTGGTCCCTTTCGGTTCTGGCAAGCGCTGCCTGCATTGTGCACAGGCAGAAAGCCGCCGAGACGCGCTTTTGGGAAGGAAACAGCCGGGAACCGGGGAGGGCGGGACCCCCCGCGGAGCAAAAAACGGGCATATTTTCCCCTGATGCACACACAATGAGCACACCAAAAAGTCACCATTCCCGTGGTTTCCCGGTCAACATCCCGCCCCAAACCAGCTATCTTGCGGCAAAACAAAACGGGCCGGGCAGAGGCATATGAGTGATTCAGGGCGTGGCAAAGGCCGGCTGGTGGCCGATCGCCGCTACACGGCGACATCCTCCAAATCCACGGGGTCGGGTTCCCCGGACAAGGGGTCTCGCAAACCCGCCTCGAGGGGCGGCAACGGCTCCGGGCGCAGACCCGCGCGCCGCAAGCCCCCATCGCGGCGCAACCCGCTGGTGGCGCTGGTGCTGGGGCTGTTCCGCTGGGTGGTCCGTATCCTCTGGACGGTGACATGGCGGGTGGGCACCGTGGCGCTGCTGCTGCTGGCCGCAGGCGTGGGCTACTATTACACCAAGCTGCCGCCGCTGGAGGCGCTTCTGGACGGGCGCGCGCGCGGCTCGGTCACGCTCATGGACAATAACGGCGAGATCTTCGCGTGGCGCGGCGACCAGTTCGGCGGCCCCGTCACTGCCACCAGCGTGTCGCCGCATCTGCGCAATGCGGTGATCGCCACCGAAGACCGGCGGTTTTACCAGCATTTCGGCGTGTCGCCGCGCGGCATCGCCTCGGCGGTGCGCATCAACCTGTCCGAAGGGCGCGGGCCGCTGTCGGGCCATGGCGGGTCGACCATTTCGCAGCAGACGTCGAAGCTTTTGTGCCTTGGCACCACCTTTGATCCCGATGTCTGGGAGACCGAGGCGGATTATGTCGCCGAATGCCGCGAGACCACGCTGGCCCGGAAGGGCAAGGAAGCGCTGTTCGCCATGGCCATGGAGGCCAAGTATTCCAAGGACGACATCCTGTCGATCTATCTCAACCGCGCCTATATGGGCGCCGGGGCCTATGGGGCAGAGGCGGCGTCAGAGCGGTATTTCGGCAAACATGCCGCAGAACTTCAGCCGCAGGAGGCCGCGATCATCGCGGGCCTGCTGTCCGCCCCGTCCAGCCTGTCGCCCACCAATGACCTTGAGCGGTCGCGCGCCCGTGCCGCCACGGTGCTGCGGCTGATGCGGGATCAGGGCTATCTGACCGCCGAGGAGGAACAGCGCGCGCAGGCCAATCCCGCGTCGCTGTCGGATGATGCCGACCGGCGCGCGGGCGGCTATTTCGCCGACTGGGTGATGTCCACCGGCCCGGATTTCCTGACCCGCGACACCATGGAAGACGTGGTGATCCGCACGACGATCGACCCCAAGCTGCAGGCCGCAGCCGAGGCGGCGATGCGGTCGGTCTATGACAACAAGGTGCGCGAAGGCTCCAACGCGCAGGCCGCGATCGTGGTCATGTCCGCCGATGGCGCCGTGCGCGCCATGGTGGGCGGGCGCAAGACCGGCGTCTCTGGCGTGTTCAACCGCGCGACGCAGGCCAAGCGGCAGACCGGCTCGGCGTTCAAGCCGTTCATCTATGCCACCGCGCTGGAACTGGGCCATTCCCCCTATGACACGGTGGTGGACGAGCCGTTCTGCATGAACATCGCCGGATCCGGCCAGTGGTGCCCCGAGAATTACAGCAAATCCTACAAGGGCCGCGTCACGCTGACCGATGCGCTGGCCAATTCGCTGAACATCCCCGCGATCAAGATCTCGGAAAACGTGGGCCGCGATCTGGTCCACAAGGTGGCCTATGATTTCGGCATCCAGTCGGAACTGCAGAACACCCCCGCCATGGCGCTTGGCACCTCCGAAGCCTCGCTGCTGGAAATGACCGGGGCCTATGCGGGCATTCTCAACGGCGGCTCAGCCGTCACGCCCTATGGTCTGGTGGATCTGCGGCTGAAGGGGGATGACACCCCGCTTATGGGCACTGGCGGCGGCATCCGCGAACGGGTGATCCAGCCCGAGGCGGCAGGCCAGCTGATCTGGATGCTGGAGCATGTCCTGACCGAAGGCACCGGCCAGCGCGCGCGCCTGCCCGACCGCGAGGCGGCGGGCAAGACCGGCACGTCCAACGACGCGCGGGATGCGTGGTTCATCGGCTTCACCGCCGATTACGTCACCGGGGTCTGGATGGGCAATGATGACAACTCGCCGCTGACCGGCGTCACCGGGGGCGGCCTGCCCGCCGAGATCTGGAAGGAAACCATGGTGCGCGTGCATGAAGGCCTGCCCGCCAACCCCCTGCCCGATCTTGCCCCCGCCGCACCGGAGCCGGTGGCCCCGCCGCAGCCGCAGGTCAGCCAGCAGGCCCCCGGCCCGGAACGGCAGCAGCGCGACAACATCATCCAGCAGGTGCTGCGCGACCTGCTGGGGCCCCGCAACTGAGACAGGGAACCGGCGGGTGACAGGCGAAATGCCGCGGACCCGCCGGCCCGTCCGAGAAATCCGGCTCCGGGCATTGCTGATTCGGGATTTCTCCTGTAAAGACAGAGTCGCTACGTTATTCATGCTGCATCCTGTATCCTTCACCGGCCTCAGTCTGCTATCGAACTGACCAGCCGGGCTGTCGCATACTGCGGGCAGCAACATCTAAGAAGGAACATCACGATGGCCAACGGCACCGTGAAATGGTTCAACCAGACCAAAGGCTTCGGCTTCATCCAGCCCGAAAACGGCAACAAGGACATCTTCGTCCACATCTCCGCCGTTGAGCGCGCGGGCATTTCGCATCTTCCGGACGGCCAGAAGGTCACGTTCGAGATCGAAACCGGCCGTGACGGTCGCGAATCGGCACGCGATCTGGCTCTGGCCTGAACCGCGTCAGGGCTTTCAGCCCGACCTGATGATTTTGATCGCGCCGCATCTGCGGCGCGATTTGCATTTGAGGGATCCGCCTCGCGGGCTCAGCCCGCCTGCGCCAGATCCCGGATCATCGCGTCCAGATCGCCGCGGCGGCGGTCCAGCATGGCGCCGATTTCGGTCCGTTCGGTCAGCAGCATGTTCACGCCTTCGATATACATGTTGTAAAACCTGCCCGATTTTTCCCCCACGAAGAACGTCACCTCGAACGGCGACTGCCCGCGCAGATAGGCGGTGGTGGACACCTGATAGGCGTTCTTGACCTTCGAGGCGCCGTTGACCTCGATCCGGCCTCCGATGAACTTGCGGAACTGCTTGCCGTATTTGCGCGCCACATAGCCTTGGAAAGCGGCGGAGAACGCCTTTTTCTGCGCGGGGCTGGCGCGGCGCCCGTCTGCCCCCAGCGCATAGGCGGCGATATAGGGCATGTCGGCATAGGTGATGAAGATCCGCTCGAAATCCGCGATCATCGCCGCTTCAGATTTCCCGGCGGTGATCACGGCGTTGATGTCGGCCACCAGCCGGTCGACAAGGCCGCGCGCCTCGGCCTCGGTGGCGGACAGCGCCGCGCCGGGCAGGGCCGCGATCAGGGCCAGCGACAGGGCAGAGCCCAGAAGCTGGCGCCGGGTGAAATGATGCGTCATCAGAATCCCTCCGTATCAAGCGCCTCGGGGTCGATATAGTCCTCGCCCCCCGCGCGGTCATCGCCCAGTTCAAAGCGCCGGTTCTGCAGCCAGATCAGCCGCAGCTGCGCGTAGCTGTCGGCGCTGTCATTCATCAGCGCGTCGATCTGGTCGCCATAATCATCCAGCTTGATGACCTTTGCCGCCACGCGCGCGCCGCTGCCGTAGTAACGGTCGGGGCTGGGTAGCAGATAATAGAGCGGATCGGTGAAAAGATCGACGAACCGCCCCACCGCATCACGTTCGGTGGACGGCCCCAGCACCGGCAGTTCCATATAGGCGCCTTCGGGCAGACCCCAGACATACAGCGTTTCGCCAAAATCGCTTTCGTCTTCGGGCAGGCCCAGCGGGCTTGCCACGTCGAACAGCCCCGCCAACCCCAGCGTGGCGTTTACCGTGAACCGCAGCGTGTTGCGCGAGGCGCGCAGCAGACGGCCCTGCAGGATCTGGTTGGCCACGGTCTGCGGCAGCGACGCGGTGTCGGCAAAATTGGTCACCCCCGCCTTCACCGGCTGCGGAATGGCGGCGATCACGCCACCGCCCTGCCCGGCCCCGCCGGTCAGCGATTTGTTGAAGGCATGGATGCGGCGGTTGGTGGCCTCCTGCGGGTCATGGATGCCGTCGGGGGCCTCTCCGGGGCCGGGCACCGAACAGCCCGCCAGCGCGACCAGCAGCCCCGCCAGAGCGACGCCCGCACGGGCCCGGGTCAGGTATACCGCCATAGGAATTCGCATTGGAAAAATCCGATCATGCTGTACAAGGCCCTCATAATTCGAAACGGCCCGAGGCCCAAGCCACCGGCGGGTATTGGCCTTGATCCGTGTCGCAAGAGCGACAGGCCATCGCGACCGAACATCCCTGCGGAGCCCCCGTCGGGACATTGAAAAAAGACATGGAGAGCGGACCCACGCTCATGCAGAACAGATCCCAGACCGCCGGCCGCGACGAACTGGCCGCCGCCCGCAGGCAAAGCCGCCCCTATTACTGGACCGTCGGCATTTTCAGTTTCTTCGTCAACATGCTGATGCTGACCGGACCGCTTTACATGCTGCAGGTCTATGACCGCGTGCTCGGCTCCCGCTCTGAGGCGACGCTGATCGCGCTGTCGGTGCTGGTGGTGTTTCTGTACGGCATGATGGGGCTTCTCGACTATGCGCGGGGCCGGATCATGGGCCGCGTTGCCGCCCGCTTCCAGTCCGCGCTGGATCTGCGCGTGTTCGATGCCGTGATGCGGCGCGCGGCGGTGAAGCCTGACGAGCTGTCCTCCTCCGGGCTCAAGGATCTGGAATCGGTGCAGCGGCTGATGTCCTCGCCGGTGCTGATGGCCATCTTCGACATTCCGTGGACCCCGCTTTTCATCGCGGGGATTTTTGTCTTCCACCCGTGGCTGGGCTATCTCGCCATCGCGGGCGGGCTGGTGCTGATCGTGGTCACGGTGCTGAACCAGGTGATGACCCGCAACCCGACGCTGAAATCCAACCGGCAGATGCTGGTGGCCGAACAGACCTCGGACCAGATCCGGCAGGATGCGGAAACGGTGCAGGCCATGGGGATGCGCACCGCCGCCTTCAAACGCTGGGAAAAGGCCCGCAGCGACTCGCTGGAGGGGCAGATCACCACCAGCGATCTGGTGGGCACCTTCACCACCTCGACCAAGACGTTCCGGCTGTTCCTGCAATCCGCCATGCTGGGCCTTGGCGCCTATCTGGTGCTGGAGGGGCAGCTGACCCCCGGCGCGATGATCGCGGGGTCGATCCTGATGGGCCGCGCGCTGGCCCCGGTGGAAACCGCCATCGGGCAGTGGCCGCTGGTCACCCGCGCCCGCAAGGGCTGGGACAATCTGGTGCAGCTTCTGGGGGAAATGCCGCCCGAACCGGCGCGCACCCCGCTGCCCCGCCCCCGCGCCAAGCTGGAGGTGCAGCAGCTGACCGTGGTGCCGCCGGGGGAACAGCAGGCCTCGCTGCGGCTGGTGTCCTTTGACGTGCTGCCCGGTCAGGCAATCGGCGTCATCGGCTCCTCCGGAGCGGGCAAATCCACGCTGGCCCGCGCCATCACCGGGGTCTGGCGGCCTGCGGGCGGGCGCATCCGGCTGGATGGCGCCACGCTGGACCAGTATGGCGAAACGCTGGGCGACCATATCGGCTATCTGCCGCAGCGGGTCACGCTGTTCGATGGCACCATCGCCGAGAACATCGCCCGCCTGTCCCCCAATCCCGACCCCGCCCGCATCGTCGAGGCGGCGCGCAAAGCCGACGCGCACGAGATGATCCTGAAGCTGCCCGGCGGCTATGACACCCGCGTCACCGCCAATGGCGGGCGGCTGTCCGGCGGGCAGATGCAGCGCATCGGTCTGGCCCGCGCCATGTATGGCGACCCGGTGATCCTTGTGCTGGACGAGCCCAATTCCAACCTCGACAACGAAGGTTCGGAGGCGGTGAACCTTGCCATCAAGCGGATGAAAGAAGAGGGCAAGTCGGTCATCATCATGGCGCACCGCCCCTCTGCCATCCGCGAATGCGACACGCTGCTGATGCTGGATCAGGGCGCCCGCGCCGCCTTTGGCCCCAAGGACGAGGTGCTGCGCTCGCGCGTGGCCAACCACGACCAGATCACCAAACATGCCGGACCCGGAGGAGTGCGCTGATGTCCAGCGAAGCGGATAAGCGGTTTCCGACCCGTGGTCCCCTGATCATCGGCCTTGCGGCGCTGGTGCTGCTGGTCGGCGGCTTCGGCACATGGGCCGCCACCACCAACATCTCTGGCGCCATCGTCGCCAGCGGCCAGATCCAGGTAGAGCGCAACCGGCAGGTTGTGCAGCATCCCGATGGCGGCGTGGTGGCGGAAATCCTTGTGGACGAAGGCGATACCGTCGAAGCGGGCCAGACCATGATCCGGCTTGATCCCACGCTGCTGCTGTCGGAACTGACCATCATCGAGGGGCAGTATTTCGAACTGGTGGCACGGCGCGGCAGGCTGCAGGCGGAACGCGACGGCAAGGACGAGATCAGCTTTGACGAGATCGTGCTGGCGCAGGCCGATCTGGACCCGGAGGTCGCGGAACTGGTCGAGGGCCAGCGCAACCTGTTCTTCGCCCGCCGCGACACCGTGGCGCGCGAGATCGAACAGCTGGCCAAACGCCGCGACCAGATCGGCAATCAGGTGGATGGCATCGCCGCGCAGCAGACCGCGCTTGCCAGCCAGCTGTCGCTGATCGAACGCGAACTGGCCGACCAGCAGTCATTGCTGGATCGCGGGCTGGCGCAGGCCAGCCGGGTGCTGGCGCTGCAGCGCGAAGAGGCGCGGCTGTCGGGTTCGGTGGGCGACATGACCGCGCAGAAGGCGCAGGCCGAAGGCCGCATGACCGAGATCGACATCGAGATCCTGAAGCTCGAGACCACCCGCCGCGAAGAGGCGATCACCCAGCTGCGCGACATGCAGTATCGCGAACGCGAACTGGCCGAACAGCGGCTGTCGCTGATCGAACAGCTCAAGCGGCTGGACATCACCGCCCCCGTGTCGGGCGTGATCTACGGGCTGACGGTGTTTGCGCCGCGCTCGGTCATCCGCCCCGCCGATCCGGTGCTGTTTCTGGTGCCGCAGGACCGTCCGCTGGTCATCACCGTGCAGGTGCCGCCGATCCATATCGACGAGGTGCACATGTCCCAGCAGGTGACGCTGCGCTTTGCCGCGCTGGACCAGCGCGAGACGCCGGAACTGTTCGGCACGGTCACGCTGATCTCGGCGGATGCCTTCACCGACGAGCAGAGCTCGGCCAGCTATTACCGCGCCGAGATCATGCTGAGCGAAGGCGAGATCGACCGCCTGCCCGAAGGATCGGTGCTGGTGCCCGGCATGCCGGTGGAGGCGTTCCTGCGCACCGCCGACCGCACGCCGCTGGCCTATCTGGTGAAGCCCTTCACCGATTACTTCACCAAGGCCTTCCGCGAAACCTGAGCCCGTGCCGGGCTGCATGGCAGGGGCCGCGCCCGTCCGGGCTGCGGCCCCTTTCCTTTGGCGGCGGGCGGGTCTAGCGTCGCGGCAATGCTTGCCAAGGAGACGACCATGACCGATTTCGACACCCGCCTTGCCGATCTGGGGCTGAGCCTGCCCGACGCCCCCGCCCCTGCCGCCAATTACGTGCCCTTCGTGCAGAGCGGCGCGATGCTTTATGTCTCGGGCCAGATCTGTCAGGACGAGAACGGCCTGATCCTTGGCAAGCTGGGCGCCGATCTGGACACCGCCGCAGGGGCCAAGGCCGCCGAACGCTGCGCGCTGTCGCTGCTGGCGCAAGTGCGCGCGGCCTGTGGCGGCGATCTGTCCAAGCTGAAGCGGGTGGTGAAGCTGACCGGCTTCGTCAACTCCACGCCCGAGTTCACCGAGCAGCCCAAGGTCGTTAACGGCGCCTCGGATCTGATGGTGGCCCTGCTGGGCGATGCCGGACGCCATGCCCGTTCCGCCGTCTCTGCCGCGTCGCTGCCTCTGGGTGTCGCGGTCGAGATCGAAGGCATTTTCGAGCTGAGCTGATGCCCGCCCTGCCCCCGGCCTTTCTGGACCGCCCCATCGCGCACCGTGCCCTGCATGACCGCGCCTTGGGGCGGCCCGAAAATTCCCGCGCCGCCATCACCGCCGCCATCGCGGCAGGCTACGGGATCGAGATGGATCTGCAGCTGTCTTCGGATGGCTGCGCCATGGTGTTCCACGACGATCTGCTGGACCGGCTGACCGGGGCCAGCGGCCCGCTGCGCCAGCGGCGGGCGGCGGATCTGGCGGCGCTGCGCCTGCGCGACAGCGACGAAGGCATCCCCACGCTGGCCGAGGTGCTGGATCTGGTGGCGGGCCGCGTGCCGCTGCTGATCGAGGTCAAGGATCAGGATGGCGGCATGGGCGCCAATGTCGGCACGCTGGAACGTGCCGCCGTCGCCGATCTGGCGGGATACCGGGGGCCGGTCGCGCTGATGTCCTTCAACCCGCATTCGGTGGCGGCGCTGGCCGATCTGGCGCCCGACCTGCCGCGCGGGCTGACCACGGATGGCTATGAGGCCGAGGGCTGGCCGACGCTCTCTGCCAGCCGCCGCGCCGAACTGCGCGAGATCCCCGATTACGACCGCACCGGCGCCTCGTTCATCAGCCATCACTGGCGCGATCTGGCGCGGCCCCGCGTGGCCGAACTGGCAGAGGCCGGGGCAGAGGTGCTGTGCTGGACCATCCGCAGCCCCGAAGCCGAGGCAGAGGCGCGACAGATTGCCCGCAACATCACCTTCGAGGGATACCTCGCGTGAGTGTGGCTTGAACCCCGGGGGCAACGGTCCAGATACTCGCCCGCAGGGGACAGGACAGATGACCAAGCCAATGGAACAGGACAGCATTTCCGTAACCGTGCTGCACGGGCTGGACCAGATCGCCGAAGCCGACTGGGACGCCTGCGCCTGCCCCGAGACGGCGGAGGGCGGCGCGCCCTTCAGCCCCTTCACCACATGGCGGTTCCTGCGCGCGCTGGAAGTGTCGGGATCGGTCGGGCCGGGCACCGGCTGGGAACCGCATCCGATGGTGGCGGAAAAGGACGGGCAGGTGATCGCGGTCTGCCCGCTTTATGCCAAGGGCCACAGTCAGGGCGAATACATCTTCGACCACAGCTTCGCGCAGGCCTACGATCAGGCGGGCGGCAGCTATTATCCAAAGCTGCAGATCGCCGCCCCCTTCACCCCGGCCACCGGGCGCCGCTTCCTGACCCGCCCCGGATTCGAGGCCGAGGGCATGTCGGCGCTGGTGCAGGCGGCGGTGCAGCTGACGGCGGAAAACGGGCTGTCATCCCTGCACGCGACCTTCTGCACCGAGGCCGAGGCGATAGCCGGGGAAAGCATGGGGCTGCTGCGCCGCGTCACCCAGCAGTTTCATTGGTTCAACGACGGCTATGCGGATTCTGACGCCTTCCTTGCGGCGCTGTCCTCGCGCAAGCGCAAGGCGATCCGCAAGGAACGCCAGCGCGCACAGGCCTTTGGCGGCAGCATCCACATGCTGACCGGCGACGCGATCGAACCGCGCCACTGGGAGGCGTTCTGGCGGTTCTATCAGGACACCGGCAGCCGCAAATGGGGTCGCCCCTATCTGACCCGGGCGTTTTTCGACGAGGTGCACCGCACCATGCGCAACGACGTGGCGCTGGTCATGTGCGAACGCGACGGACGGCTGGTGGCGGGGGCGCTGAACTTCATCGGGCGCGACACGCTTTATGGCCGCTACTGGGGCTGCACCGAAGATCACCCGTGCCTGCATTTCGAAGCCTGCTATTATCAGGCCATCGATTACGCCATCCAGCACGGTCTGGCCCGTGTCGAGGCGGGGGCGCAGGGCGAACACAAGCTGGCGCGCGGATACCTGCCCAGCGAGACCCATTCGCTGCACTGGTTTCCCGACAAGGGCTTTTCCCGCGCCGTGGCACACTATCTTGAAGCAGAGCTGCGGGCCGTCAACGAAGAGGTGGAAATCCTGACCGCCTACGGCCCCTTCCGCAAGACGACCGACCGCGAGGAAACGGAATGACCGAAAAACTGTCCGACACCGGGCGCGACACCATGCTTGCGCCGCTTTATGCCACCGGCTGGACGCTGTGCGAGGGCGAAGATGCCATCTGCAAGACCTATGAATTTGCCGATTTCATCGAAGCGTTTTCATGGATGACCCGCGCCGCCTTCTGGGCGGAAAAGTGGAACCACCACCCCGACTGGCGCAATGTCTACAAGACCGTGGAGGTCAAGCTGACCACCCATGACGTCGGCGGGCTCAGCTCGCTCGACGCCAAGCTGGCGCGCAAGCTCGACGCGCTCTGACGAAAAAGGGCCGGGCGCAATGCCCGGCCCTGTCGTTTACATCGCGGCGAGCAGCGATTCGCCTGCGGACACCTCGCAGGTGCCGGGGCTTTCCTCGGCATGAACCAGCGTCACCTTGCCGTCTTCGACCAGCATCGCATAGCGCTTGGACCGGGCGTAAAGCCCGGCGGGCGGTGCCGTGAACTCCATGCCGATGGCGGTGGTGAAGCTGCTGTCGGGATCGCCCAGCATGGTCAGACCGGCCTCGGTGGCGCCGGTCGCCTCGCCCCATGCTTTCATCACGAAGGGATCGTTGACCGACAGGCAGATGATTTCATCCACGCCCTTCTCGTCAAACCCGGCCTTGGTGCGGATGAAGCTCGGGACATGCGCCGAGGAACAGGTGGGGGTATAGGCGCCGGGCACGGCAAAGATCACGACCTTGCGTCCCTTGACCAGATCGCCAAGCGCCACCTGTTCGGGGCCGGATGCGCCAAGTTTCACCAGCGAAACATCGGGCAGCGTATCACCTGCGGCTAGGGCCATGCGGGTCTCTCCATCAATTGCGTTTCCGTGCGTCGGGGATATAGGCTGCGCGCGATCTTGGCAAAAGTTATCGGGGGCAGGCATGGGCGATATCGTGGTGATCGGGGCGGGGCAGGCAGCGGCCTCTCTGGTGGCACGGCTGCGGGGCAAGGGCCACGAGGGCGCGATCACCGTGATTGGCGCCGAAGCCGAGCCACCCTATCAGCGCCCGCCGCTGTCCAAGGCCTATCTGCTGGGCGAGATGGACAAGGACCGGCTGTTCCTGCGCCCGCGCAGCTTTTACGACGACCAGCGCATCACCCTGCTGCTGGGGGAGCCTGCCGTTTCCGTGGACACCACCGCGCGCCATGTGATCGCGGCAGGGCGCGAGATTGCCTATGACGATCTGGTGTTCTGCACCGGATCCACGCCCCGCACCCTGCCCGAGGCCATCGGCGGCAGGCTGGAGGGGGTCTGCGTGGTGCGCGGCATCGCCGATGTGGACGCGATGCGGCCCCGCTTCACCCCCGGCGCACGGGTGCTGATCGTGGGCGGCGGCTATATCGGGCTGGAGGCGGCGGCGGTCGCGGCCAAGCTGGGGCTAAAGGTGACGCTGGTGGAAATGGCCGACCGCATCCTGCAGCGCGTCGCCGCCCCGCAGACCTCGGACTGGTTCCGCGCCCTGCATGCCGCGCATGGCGTCGATCTGCGCGAAGGCGTGGGGCTGGGCCGCCTGACCGGCAGCGACGGCCGCGTGACGGCGGCGGATCTGACCGATGGCAGCACCCTGCCGGTTGATTTCGTCATCGTGGGCGTGGGCATCCTGCCGGAAACCGCGCTGGCCGAAGCCTCTGGCATTGCCATCGAAAACGGCATCCGCACCGACGAGATGGGCCGCACCTCCGCCCCGCATGTCTGGGCGGCGGGCGACTGCGCGTCATTCCCGCATGAGGGGCGGCAGATGCGGCTGGAAAGCGTGGGCAATGCCATCGATCAGGCCGAGGCGGTGGCCGACAACCTGATGGGGGCCGCAGCCCCTTATGTGCCCAAACCGTGGTTCTGGTCGGACCAGTATGACGTGAAGCTGCAGATCGCCGGGCTCAACACCGGTTACGATCAGGTGGTGGTGCGCGCGGGCGGCGATGGCCCGGTGTCGCACTGGTATTACCGTGCGGGGCAGCTGATCGCGCTGGACGCGATGAACGATCCCCGCGCCTTCATGGTGGGCAAGCGGCTGATCGAGGCGGGCAAGAGCGCCGATCCGGCGGTGGTGGGCGATGCGGGCGCCGACCTCAAGGCGCTGCTGCGCGCGTGAGGATCATCGCCGGAGACTGGCGCGGTCGCGCGCTGAGCGCCGTGGGCAAGGGCGATCCGGGCGCGCATCTGCGCCCCACCACCGACCGCGTGCGCGAAAGCCTGTTCAACATGCTGGGCGGCGGGCGGTTTGGCGCGCCGTTTGACGGGGCGCGGGTGCTGGATCTGTTTGCAGGCACCGGCGCGCTGGGGCTGGAGGCGCTGTCGCGCGGCGCGGACCATGCCACCTTTGTCGATGATGGCCGGGTGGCGCAGCGGCTTCTGCGCGACAATATCCGCCTGCTGGGCTGCGCCGACCGGGCCGTGGTGCTGGGCACCTCCGCCCTGCGCCTGCCCGCCGCACCGCAGCCCGCCACGCTGGTCTTTCTGGATCCGCCCTATGACAAGGGCTTCGGCGCCCGCGCGCTCGCGGCGGCGCAGGCGGGCGGCTGGCTTGCCCCCGAGGCGCTGATCGTCTGGGAGGAACGGCTGCCGCAGGACGCGCCGGAGGGGTTTGCCCTGCTCGACAGCCGCCGCTATGGCGACAGCACGGTGACCCTGCTGCGCGCGCCCTGACCGGGCGGTTTTGCTGGCAATCCGGGGCTGGGGCAGTATTCTTTCATTCAAAGCCGTGAATGGGAGGATACCATGACCATCTTCAGACCGAACCGCCGCCAGATGCTCGCCATGGCCGCCAGTGCCCCGGCGCTGAGCCTGCCCGTGGCCGCCCCCGCCGATCTGGGCGGACCCGCCACCGGCAACCCTGCGCATTTCTCCTTCACGCTGGGCGAGGCGAAGCTGACGGTGATTTCGGACGGCGCACTGGTGCTGCCCGCCAGCGGGCTGGGGGTCAATGCCGACCCCGAGGAGGTGAAGGCCTTTCTCGAAAGCTACTTCCAGTCGCCCGAGACGCATTATTCCCACACCAACCACCTGCTGATCGAGACGGGCGAGGCGAAGGTGCTGGTCGATGTCGGATCCGGCAACCGCTTTCTGGACACGGCGGGGCGGCTGATGGCCAATCTGGAGGCGGCGGGGGTGGATCCCGCCAGCATCACCCATGTGGTCATCACCCATGCCCATCCCGACCACGTCTGGGGCATCCGCGACGATTTCGACGAGGCGATCCTGCCCGACGCGCAGTATTTCATCGGCCGGGCCGAGCATGAGTTCTGGATGCAGGACGGGCTTGCCACCACCGTGCCCGCAGAAATGCAGCAGTTCGTGGTGGGCGCGCAGAATTCGCTGCAGGTCGAGGGCGCCGACTGGACGCTGCTGGACGACGGGCAGGAGGTGGCGCCGGGCGTGCGGGTCATCGCCTCTCCGGGGCATACGCCGGGCCACATGTCGGTGGTGGTGGAGTCCGGCGGCCAGCAGCTGATCGCGCTGGGGGATGTGATGACGCATATCCACACCAATTTTGTCCATCCCGACTGGTTCAACGGCTTCGACATGGACGGCGCGCAGACCGTGGCGACCCGCCGCCGGATCCTCGACATGGCCGCCACCGACCGCATCGCGGTGCTGGGCTATCACTTCCCCTTCCCCGGCGTCGGCCATGTCCGGCGCGAGGGCGAGGCCTACAGCTTTGTGCCCGCGCTCTGGCAGTGGGGCTGAGCTTGGGGCGCAGGGGGGCATGCCCTCTGCGCCACAGCCCGCCCGGGGCACCCGCACAGACCCTTGTCCCGCCGCGCTGCCGTTCCTATAACCGCGGCAACCTGCCGGGAGCCCGTCCATGCGTTTCGACCAGCGCCACCTTCTGGGCATCGAGCCCCTCCGTGCCGACGAGATCACCACGCTTCTCGATCTGGCGGATCAGTATGTCACCCTGTCGCGGCGGCGGGAGAAACATTCCAGCCTGCTGTCGGGGCTGACCCAGATCAACATGTTCTTCGAAAACTCCACCCGCACCCAGTCCAGTTTCGAACTGGCGGGCAAGCGGCTGGGGGCCGACGTGATGAACATGTCGATGCAGGCCAGCTCCATCAAGAAGGGCGAGACGCTGATCGACACGGCGCTGACCCTGAACGCGATGCACCCCGATCTGCTGGTGGTGCGGCATCCGCAGTCGGGCGCCGTGGATCTGCTGGCGCAGAAGGTGCATTGCGCCGTCATCAACGCGGGCGACGGGCGGCACGAACACCCGACGCAGGCGCTGCTGGACGCGCTGACCATCCGCCGCGCCAAGGGACGGCTGCACCGGCTCAACATCGCCATCTGCGGCGACATCGCCCATAGCCGCGTCGCCCGGTCCAACCTGCTGCTGCTGCACAAGATGGAAAACCGCATCCGTCTGGTCGGCCCCGCCACGCTGATGCCCGCAGGCATCGACGCCTTCGGGGTCGAGGTCTATGACAACATGGAAGAGGGCCTGCGCGACGTCGACGTGGTGATGATGCTGCGCCTGCAGAAGGAACGGATGGACGGCGGCTTCATCCCGTCCGAGCGCGAATATTATCACCGCTGGGGGCTGGATGCCGAAAAGCTGGCCCATGCCAAGCCCGACGCCATCGTGATGCATCCCGGCCCGATGAACCGCGGCGTGGAGATCGACGGCACCATCGCCGATGACATCAACCGCTCGGTCATTCAGGAACAGGTGGAAATGGGCGTGGCGGTGCGCATGGCGGCGATGGACCTGCTGGCGCGCAACCTGCGGGCCCGCCCGACGGAGCTGTCGGCATGACCCGGATGCAGATCAACGGATCGGAAACCGGCGTGGTCCGGGTGTTCCATCTGGATCTGCCCCCCGAAGCCGTGGAGCGGTTCACCACCGAAGCGGGCACCGGCGAATGGCCGCTGCGCTACGCGCTTGGCGCGCGCCACCTGCGGCCCGCCTTTGTCGATGTGGTGGCGATCCGCGATCTGGGCGACATGCCGCTCTCTGCCTATCTGGCGCAGGCCCATGCCGTGAAGGGCGAGGAGGCGCGGCAGATGCGGCCTCGGCTGGATGCGCTTGCCGGCCATGTGGTGATCCTGCCCAGTCAGGCCTTCGACCACGAGGCGCAGGATCTGACCATCGCCGCCCCGCTGCGCTGGATCGCCACCTTCGCCGAAGAAGCCGCCCGCCCGCGCGGCCCCGCGCTGCGCAGCGCCTCTGCCTTGGGCAGCACGTCGGGCGCCCCCGGTGCCGCCGCGCCGCGCAGCCGGGTGCTGCTGCTGGTTCTGGCGGGTCTGGCAGCGCTAGTGCTGGCCGGGCTTTACGTCGTTCTGGCGCGCTGACCATGATCCGCCCTGCCTCCCAACCGTCCGGAGCCCCGCGATGACCCGAACCCTGCTGACCCATGCCCGCCTGATCGACCCCGAGGCGGGCACGGTCGCCCCCGGCGCGCTGCTGCTGGAGGGCGGGGAGATCCGCGCCGTACTGGCCGATCCCGCCGGGACCGAGGCGCGCGACGGCGCCGAGGTGACCGACTGCCGCAACGCCTTTCTGGCGCCCGGCATCGTGGATCTGGGCGTGAAGGTCGGCGAGCCGGGCGAGCGCCACAAGGAAAGCTTCAAGACCGCCGGGCTGGCCGCTGCGGCGGGCGGGGTGACCACCATCGTCACCCGCCCCGACACCAGCCCCGCCATCGACACGCCCGAGGTGCTGGAATTCATCCGCCGCCGCGCCAACGAGGTGGCGCCGGTGCGGGTGCTGCCCATGGCCGCGCTGACCAAGGGCCGCGAAGGCCGCGAGATGACCGAGCTGGGCTTCCTGCTGGATGCGGGGGCCGTGGGCTTTACCGACTGCGATCATGTGGTCACCGACACCAAGGTGCTGTCGCGCGCGCTGACCTATGCCCGGTCGCTGGGGGCGCTGGTGATGTGCCATCCGCAGGATCCGGGCCTGTCCGCCGGGGCTTCGGCCAGTTCGGGCAAGTTCGCCTCGCTGCGCGGCCTGCCTGCGGTCAGCCCGATGGCGGAACGCATGGGGCTCGACCGGGATCTTGCGCTGGTCGAGATGACCGGCGTGCGCTACCACGCCGACCAGATCACCACCTCCCGCGCCCTGCCCGCGCTGGAGCGGGCCAAGCGCAACGGCTTTGACGTGACGGCGGGCACCTCCATGCACCATCTGACGCTGAACGAGATGGACGTGGCCGATTACCGCACCTTCTTCAAGGTCAAGCCGCCGCTGCGCTCCGAAGACGACCGGCAGGCGGTGATCGAGGCCGTGCGCAGCGGGCTGATCGACGTGATCGGCAGCTTCCACACCCCGCAGGACGAGGAATCCAAACGCCTGCCCTTCGAGGCCGCCGCCGCAGGCGCCGTCGGGCTGGAAACGATGCTGCCGGTGCTGCTGCGGCTTTACCATTCCGGCGAACTGGATCTGCCGACGCTGTTCCGCGCCCTGTCGCTGAACCCGGCAAAACGGCTGGGCCTGCCCTGCGGGCGGCTGGCGGCGGGCGCCCCCGCCGATCTGGTGCTGTTCGACGCCGACAAGCCTTTCATCCTCGACCGGTTCAAGCTGCAGTCCAAGTCCAAGAACACCCCGTTCGATGGCGCGCGGCTGCAGGGCAAGGTTCTGCAGACCCTTGTCGCGGGCCGGTCCGTTTACCGGAGTGCCTGAGATGTTGCCCGAAATCGTCACCTCCGCCCCCATGCTGGCCGTCTGGGCCGTGCTGGGCTATCTTCTGGGCTCCATCCCGTTCGGGGTGGTGCTGACGCAGGCGCTGAATCTGGGCGATC
Source organism: Salipiger marinus (assembly GCF_035481585.1). Classification (NCBI taxonomy): domain Bacteria; kingdom Pseudomonadati; phylum Pseudomonadota; class Alphaproteobacteria; order Rhodobacterales; family Roseobacteraceae; genus Salipiger; species Salipiger marinus. Next base: position 233,853 of record NZ_JAYKSL010000001.1, read on the forward strand.
TGCGCAAGATCGGATCCGGCAATATCGGCGCCACCAACGTGCTGCGCACCGGCAACAAGGCGGCGGCGGCGGCGACCCTGATCCTTGACGGGGCCAAGGGCGCCGTGGCGGTGCTGCTGGCGCGCTGGCTGGCGGCAGAGGATGCGGCGCAGCTGGCGGGCTTCACCGCCTTTCTGGGCCACTGCTTCCCGGTCTGGCTGCGCTTTCACGGCGGCAAGGGCGTCGCCACCTTCCTTGGCCTGATGCTGGCGCTTTACTGGCCGGTGGGGCTGGTCAGCTGCGCCACATGGCTTGCCGCCGCCGCTTTGTCGCGCATTTCCTCGGTGGGCGCGCTGGTGGCGGCGCTGCTCTCCACCGCGTGGATGCTGCTGTTTGGCCGGATCGAGATGACGGCGCTGTGCCTTGCGCTGACGCTGCTGATCTTCTGGCGGCACCGCGCCAATCTGGACCGGCTCCGTGCGGGCACGGAGCCGAAGATCGGCAAGAAGACCTAAAGCTTGCCGGACAGGTGCAGGTCCAGATCCTCCAGCCGGTCCTGCCCCCAGAACGGCGTGCCGTCGGCGGTGATGTAGAAGGGCGCGCCGAACACGCCGCGCGACACCGCTTCTTCAAGGTTGGCGGCATAGGTTTCCGCCCCGGCCAGCAGGCCGCGATCGGCCAGCGCCGGATCGAATCCCGCCCGGTCCAGACAGTCGCGGATCACGTCATCCTCGGCCACGTTGCGTTCTTCGGCCCAGCAGGCGCGCAGGATGTTCTGCACCAGCGCCCCCACATCGCCGCCGCCCGCGTTCTGCGCCGCGATCACCGCATAGGCGGAAGGCGCCGGGTTGGTGGGCCAGTGCGCGGGCTTCACGTTGATCGGCAGCCCCAGCTTATTCGCCTGCCGCGCCAGATCGACCAGCCGGTAGGCCTGACGGCTGGGATGGCGGTCCTTGGGGGGCAGCCCGCCGGTGCGCGGGAACAGCGACATGGCATCCAGCGGCTTGTAGGTCACCGTGGCGCCGTGCCGGGCGGCGATCTGCTCCAGCCGGTCCCCCGCCAGATAGGTGTAGAGCGAGGTGGTGGCAAAAAAGTAGTCGATTTGTGCCATGGTCTTCGATCCTTCCGGCATGAGCTTTGCCCCACGCTATCCGCGTGTTAAGGGCACCGCAACGTCACGAATCTGTCATTCGCACTGCCGGAGCGTCCTCCCCCATGCCCACCGTCATCGAACCCAAGCTCATCGCGGGTAATGCTAACCGTCCTCTGGCCAAGGCCATCGCCCGCCGCATGTCGCTTTATCGCGGCATGTCGGTCGGTCTGGTCGATGCCCGGGTCGAACGCTTCAACGATCAGGAGATCTTTGTCGAGGTTTACGAAAACGTCCGCGGCGAGGACATGTACATCCTCCAGCCGACCTCGAACCCGGCCAATGACAACCTGATGGAACTGCTCATCATGGCCGATGCGCTGCGCCGGTCCTCGGCCTCGCGCATCACCGCCGTGATCCCCTATTTCGGCTATGCCCGTCAGGACCGCCGCACCAAGGCGCGCACGCCGATCACCGCCAAGCTGGTGGCGAACATGATCCACGAGGCAGGGATCGAACGGGTGCTGACCATGGATCTGCACGCCGCGCAGATTCAGGGCTTCTTCGACATCCCGGTGGACAACCTTTACGCCTCGCCGATCTTCGCGCTGGATATCCTCAAGCAGTTCAAGGGCCACGAGGACGAGGTGATGGTGGTGTCGCCCGATGTGGGCGGCGTGGCCCGCGCCCGCGAACTGGCCAAGCGCATCAACGCGCCGCTGGCCATCGTCGACAAGCGCCGCGAAAAGGCTGGCGAGATCGCCGAAATGACCGTGATCGGCGAAGTCACCGGCAAGCGCTGCATCATCGTGGATGACATCTGCGACACCGCCGGCACGCTGTGCAAAGCCGCCGAGGTGCTGATGGATCACGGCGCGACCGAGGTGCACGCCTATATCACCCATGGCGTGCTGTCCGGCCCGGCGGTGGAGCGGGTGAGGAATTCGGTGATGAAATCGCTGGTCATCACCGACAGCATCGCCGCCACCGAGGATGTGGCGACCGCGGCCAATATCCGGGTGCTGCCCACCGCGCCGATCTTTGCGCAGGCGATCCTGAACATCTGGAACGGCACCTCGGTGTCGTCGCTGTTCGAGGCGGATGTGCTGGGCCCGATCTACGAAGGCATTCTCTGATCCTGCGCCGGGGGGGCGCGCGGCGCCCCGCCTGCCCCTAGACCTGCCAGTCGTCGTCGCTGCCGATCTCTCCGATGGCGAGCCATGTCATCCGCGCCCGCGCCACGCGCGTGTCCGACCATGTGCGAAAGACCAGATCAAAGCCCTGTTCGGTGACATTCTCCGCCAGCAGATCGGCACGCAGATTGGCGCCGTGATCCACATCCCAGAGCGAGACCGCCACCTGCACCACCGGCGGCTGGCGGTAGGGTTCGGAAAAGGTGACGGGCTTGCGCCGTTCCCTTGGCCCGGATCCGGTCCACATGTCGCCGCCGGTTGCAAAATCGGAAAACAGATCCTCGGTGCCCTGATCGATGCCGATCACGCTGGCCCTTATCCTGCGCATGCGGCCTCTCCCCCCGTGTCGCGTCGCGCGGCATCTTCGGCAAAGCCCGCGCAAAAGGAAACCGCCGAATCCGCGCGCCCCGCAAGAGAAAACCGCCGCGGCATCACCGCGACGGCCCGTCCTGCGCCTGCCGGGGGGACAAGGCTCAGGCCGGTTCCAGATGACCCTCCGGCACGGCGGCGCCGGTCATGTAGGCCACGGCATCGGACATGCTGTGCGCCTTGGGGTCAATGACACAGAGCCGCTTGCCCAGCCGGTGAATGTGGATGCGGTCCGCCACCTCGAACACATGCGGCATGTTGTGCGAGATCAGGATGATCGGGATGCCCCGCGACCGCACCGACTGGATCAGTTCCAGCACGCGGCGGCTTTCCTTGACCCCCAGTGCTGCGGTGGGTTCGTCAAGGATCACCACGCGCGACCCGAAGGCCGCCGCCCGCGCCACCGCCACCCCCTGACGCTGGCCCCCGGACAGGGTTTCCACCGTCTGGTTGATGTTCTGGATGGTCATCAGCCCCAGTTCGGCCAGCTTTTCGCGGGAAAAATCCTCCATCCGCTTGCGGTCAAGCTTGCGGAACAGCTTGCCCATCACGCCGGGCATCCGCAGTTCGCGGCCCATGAACATGTTGTCGGCGATGGACAGCGCGGGCGACATGGCCAGCGTCTGATACACCGTCTCGATGCCCTGCGCCCGGGCATCGTTGGGCGAGGTGAAGGCGACGGGCTTGCCATCCAGCAGGATTTCGCCGCCATCCGGGATCACCGCGCCGGACAGTGCCTTGATCAGCGTCGACTTGCCCGCGCCATTGTCCCCGATCACGGCCAGAATTTCGCCCGGACGCAGGTCGAAATCGCAATGATCAAGCGCAGTCACCTTGCCGTAGCGCTTGACCAGCCCGCGGGCTTCAAGAACCGGAGTCGTCATGCCGTCACCTTTCTGATCCACTGGTCCACGGTCACGGCGGCGATGATCAGCACACCGATCAGCAGATAGGTCCATTGCGGGTCCGCCCCGGCCATGCGCAGGCCCAGTTCGAACACGCCCACGATCAGCGCGCCGAAAAACGCCCCCACGATCGACCCGCGCCCGCCAAAGAGCGAGATGCCCCCGATCACCACGGCGGTGATGGCCTGAATGTTGCCGATGACGCCGGTGGTGGCCGAGGGAGAGACGGAGCCGAAGCGCCCGATCATCACCCAGCCCGCCAGCCCGCAGATGAAACCCACGACCATATAGACCGACATCAGCGTCTTGTGGCGGTCAACCCCGGCCAGCTGCGCGGCTTCGGGATCGTCGCCCACGGCATAGACATGGCGGCCCCATGCGGTCGACCGCAGCACATAGGCCAGCACCAGCACCACCAGCAGCATCAGCACCACACCCAGCGTGAACACCGCCCCGCCAAGGGTGAACTTGGTGCCAAGGAACTGCAGGAAGGGCGCGCTGGTCTCGATGTCCTGAGCGCGGATGGTCTCGTTCGCGGAATAGAGGTAATTCACCGCCAGCACGATCTGCCACATGCCCAGCGTCACGATGAAGGGCGGCAGACGCAGGCGGCTGACCAGCCAGCCATTGGCCGCCCCGATGGCGGTGCCGCAGGCAAGGCCGATGGGCACGGCCAGACCGGCGGGCACGCCATAGCGAAAGCTGACCTGCCCCATGATGACCGAACACAGCACCGCGATGGCCCCCACCGACAGGTCGATGCCTGCGGTCAGGATGATCAGCGCCTGCGCGGCGGCCAGCACCCCCACGATCTGCACCTGCTGCAGGATCAGCGTCAGCGCGAAGGGCGAAAAGAATTTCGACCCCAGCACAAGGCCGAAGATGATGCAGGCCGCCAGCAGCACGATCAGCGGCACCAGCGCGGGCGTGCTGTGCAGCGCGTCGTGGAAGCGGGACCAGACGCTCTTCTTGCCCCGGTCGAATTCGGCAAATTTTTCGGCGTTGCGCGTGCGCACAACGTCTTCGTATCTGTCAGAGCTGGCCATGTGGCGCCTCCCCCCTATCGGGCATGCGCCCTGAACGCAGGGCACATGCGGTCCGTCTGTTCAGGATTGCCAGAACGGCCCGCCCCGGCAGGGGCGGGCCAGAGCGGGGATCACCCCCAGCAGAGTTTCTGGCCTTCTTCGACCGAAATCGACTCCACGCCGTCCACCGGCTCGTCGGTCACCAGCGTCACGCCGGTGTCGAAGAAGTTCTTGCCCTCGGTCGCTTCGGGCTTGGTGCCGTCCTTGGCGAAGGCGGCGATCGCCTCGATGCCCTTGGAGGCCATCAGCAGCGGATACTGCTGCGAGGTGGCGCCGATCACGCCATCGGCCACGTTCTGCACACCCGGGCAGCCGCCATCCACCGACACGATCAGCACGTCATTTTCGCGCCCGATCGCCTTCAGCGCCTCATAGGCGCCCGCAGCGGCGGGTTCGTTGATGGTGTAGACCACGTTGATCATCGGATCGCTGGCCAGAAGGTTCTCCATCGCCTTGCGGCCACCTTCTTCGTTGCCCTGGGTCACGTCATGGCCCACCACGCGCGGATCGGTCTCATCGCCCCAGCGGTTGGGATCGCCCAGATCGATGCCGAAGCCCTGCAGGAAGCCCTGATCGCGCAGCACGCCCACGGTGGGCTGGCTGACATCCAGATCCAGCATGGCGATCTTGGCATCCGCCGCGGCATCGCCCAGCTTGGCCAGCGTCCATTTGCCGATCAGCTCCCCGGCAAGGAAGTTGTCGGTGGCAAAGGTCATGTCGGCGGCGTCGATGGGATCAAGCGGCGTGTCCAGCGCGATGACAAGAATGCCCGCGTCGCGCGCCTGCTGCACGACCGGCACGATGGCCGAGGTGCTGGACGCGGTGATCAGGATGCCCTTGGCGCCGTTGGCGATGCAGGTTTCAATCGCGGCCACCTGCGTTTCGTTGTCGCCATCGACCTTGCCGGCATAGCTGTTCAGCGTGATGCCCAGCTCCTTGGCCTTGGCTTCGGCGCCTTCGCGCATCTTCACGAAGAACGGGTTGGTGTCCGTCTTGGTGATGATGCAGGCCGACACGTCCTGCGCGGCGGCGGCGCCTGCGGTGGCGGCAAGCGCAATTGCACTGATGGAAAGCAGTTTCTTCATGGTATCCTCCCGATGGTCGGGCAGCGGGCCGGGCCGCGCTACCCTCTCTCCGTCCTCCAACGGATCGCTGCCTAGATAGGCCTGATTCCCGGCTTCGGTCAATAAATAAATCCACTTGATTTATTAACCCACCGCCGTAGGGTCCGGCTCAGGGAGGACCGGAGAGATGGATGCAGGAGAGATCCGCAAGCTGAGCGACGGTGCGAACCAGTCCGGCGTGCGGGCCCATAACGAACGACTGATCCTGTCGGTGATCCAGCGCCATGGCGAGATGCCGGGCAGCGACATCGCCAAGCTGACCGGACTGTCGGCACAGACCGTGTCCAACATCCTGCGCAAGCTGGAGGCCGAGCAGTTCGTGCTGCGCCGTGCGCCGAAACGCGGGCGGGTGGGCAAACCTTCGGTGCCGATGACGCTGAACCCCGATGGCGCGCTGTCCTTCGGGCTGAAGATCGGGCGGCGCTCGGCGGATCTGGTGGTGATGAACCTCGCAGGCGAAGTGCTGGGCGCCAGCCAGACCACCTTCCGCTATCCCATGCCGGGCGAGGTGTTCGGCTATCTGGCCGATGGCATGGCCGATCTGGCCCGCGATCTTGATCCGGGCCAGCGGGACCGGCTCTGCGGCATCGGCATCGCCGCACCCTCCGAGATCTGGGCATGGACCGAGGTGCTGGGCGCGCCGGAGGATTTCACCGTCTGGCGCGAGATCGACGTGGCGCAGGAGGTGGCGCGGATCAGCCCGCTGCCGCTTTTTACCGAAAACGACGCCACCGCCGCCTGCCGCGCCGAACATGTGTTTGGCCGGGGCCGGGAATATGTGGATTACGCCTATTTCTTCATTGGATCCTTCATCGGCGGCGGCGTCGTGCTGAACTCCAGCGTGGTGGTGGGCGGCAAAAAGAACGCGGGTGCCTTCGGCTCGCTGCGGGTCTGCCAGCCGGGGGGCGAGGTGCCGCTGCTGGATGCTGCCTCGCTTTATCTGCTGGAATCGGCCCTGACCGGGACCGGGCGCGACACCACGGCGCTGTGGCAGATGCCGCAGGTCTGGCACGGGTTCGAACCGGAACTGAGCGGGTGGATCGCCACCACGGGCCGGGCGCTGGCCAATGCCACGCGCAGCATCGGATCGGTGATGGATTTCGAGGCGATCCTGATCGACGGCGCCTTTCCCGCCGACGTGCGGCACCGGCTGGTCGATGCCACACGCGCCGAACTTTCGCGGCTCGACACGCGGGGCCTGCTGCCGCCCCGCCCCGAAGCCGCGCAGGTCGGCGGCAATGCCCGGGCGCTGGGGGCGGCCTGCGCCCCGATCTGGGCGCAGTATTTCTTTCAGTGACCGTTTTCAGGGGCTGCGCGGCTCCGCCCCGATGCGGGCCAGCGCCTGCGCCTCGGCGCGCTGCAGGCGGGCCAGCGCCGCCTCCGGGCTTTCGCCGCGCGCCCGCGCCGCCTGCCAGATCCGGCGGCAGGAGGCGGGCGACCACGGCAGCGCCGCTTCGCTCAGCCAGCGGCGCAGCACCGGCGGCAGGCTGTCAAAGGCGCGCATCGGATCCTCGGCCCGGCGGCGGCGCGGCAGGGCCACCTGCCCCAGATTGCCGCCCCGCATCACGCCGCCGCCACCTCTGCCCGGCGCCAGACCGGGAAGGGATCGGCGCCGCCCGGCGTCACCTCGGCGCAGAGGGCGGCGTCCAGCGCGGCGGACAGGTCCGGCCAGTTGATGCCGCTGCCGATGAACACCAGTTCCTGCCGCCGGTCGCCCCATGGCTCCTGCCAGTGGCGGGCCAGATAGTCACGGGCGCCGTCATGGCCGGGCCAGCGGTCGCGCGGCACGGCGGCCCACCATGTGCCCAGCGGGGCGACGCTGGACAGCGCCCCCGCCAGCGAAAACTCCGCCACCCAGTCGGGGCGGGTGGCGATCCAGAAATGCCCCTTGGCCCGGATCACCCCCGGCAGCGGTCCGTTCAACAGATCATGGACCTTTTGCGGGTCAAACGGCCTGCGCGCGCGGAAGACATGCGAGGTGACGCCATAATCCTCGGTTTCGGGCACGTGATCGGCAAAGCCATACAGTTCCTTGGCCCACATCGGATGGCTGTGCGCCCTGTCGAAATCGAAAAGCCCGGTGTCCAGCACCGCCGCCACCGGCACATCGGCGCGGTCCGTCTCGAGGATGCGGGCATCGGCATTGAGACTGCGCAGGATCAGCCGTGCCGCCTCGGTCCGCTCCGGTCCGGCATCGCTGACCTTGTTGAGCACAAGGACATCGGCGAATTCGATCTGGTCGGTCAGCAGATGCACCAGCGTGCGGTCATCGCCCGCTCCCATCGTCTCGCCCCGGTCGCGCAGCAGGTCATGCCCCGAGAAATCGCGCAGCAGGTTCACCGCATCCACCACCGTCACCATGGTGTCGAGCCGCGCCACATCCGACAGGCTCTGCCCCTCTGCGTCGCGGAATTCAAAGGTGGCGGCGACCGGCAGCGGTTCGGAAATGCCGGTGGATTCGATCAGCAGCGTGTCAAAACGGCCCGCCTCGGCCAGTCGGCGCACCTCGGTCAGCAGATCGTCGCGCAGGGTGCAGCAGATGCAGCCATTGGACATTTCCACCAGCGTTTCCTCGGTCCGGCTCAGATCGGTTTCCGCGCGCACCAGATCGGCGTCGATGTTGACCTCCGACATGTCGTTGACGATGACCGCCACGCGCCGCCCGTCGCGGTTGTTCAGAAGACGGTTGAGCAGCGTGGTCTTGCCGGCGCCCAGAAAGCCGGAGAGCACGGTGACGGGAAGGCGGGGATCGGTCTGCATCGGGCAGGCTCCTGTGGCGGATGTGGCGGATCAGGGCCGGGGTTGTCCGGCGCCCATGTAGTTACGTTATAACGTAACGATTCGCAAACCGCAAAACCGGGGGCCTAGCGCGCTTCCGCCGCAGGCAGCCGCAGCCGCGCGCAGAGCCCGCCTTCGGGCGCTTCTTCCAGCGTCAGGGTGCCGCCGTACAGCGCCACGCGATCCGCCACGATGGCCAGCCCCAGCCCGTGACCCGGCGCCCCCTCGTCCAGCCGCGCGCCGCGCGCCAGCAGGCGCTGCCGGTCCTCTGCCGGGATGCCGGGGCCGTCGTCGCAGACCTCGAACACCAGCGCGCCCGCCTCGGCAAAGGCGCACATCCGCACCGTCAGCGCCGCCCATTTCACCGCGTTTTCGGCCAGATTGCCCAGCATTTCGGCCAGATCCTCGGCATCGCCGCGAAACTCCGGGGCGCCCTCCACCTCCAGCCGCAGGGCGATGTCGCGGCGCAGCGCCTCGGGGCGCAGCACCTGCACCAGATCCTCCAGCACCGGGGCCACCGGCGTGGCCACATGCGCCGCCTGCCCCGCCCCCACCGCGCGGGCGCGTTTGAGATGCCAGCGCAGCGTGCGGTCCATGCGGTCGAGCAGGGCGCGGTCCGCAGGCGTGGCGCGGTTGGCCAGCACCGCCAGCGGCGTCTTCAGCGCATGGGCCAGATCCCCGGCATGGGCGCGGGCCCGTGCCACGGCCTCGGCATTGACCACCAGCAGCCGGTCCAGTTCCGCCGCCAGCGGCTGCAGTTCCACGGCGCGCGGCGGCGGCAGGTGGGCACGGCGGCCCGCCCGCACCTCGGCCACCCCGGCGGCAAAGCGCGCCAGATCGGTCAGCCCCAGCCGCACCGCCAGCCCCTGCGCCAGCAGCAGCAGCGCCCCCAGCACGGCAAGCGAGGCACCCAGCGGGCGGCGGATGGCGGCCAGTTCGGCCTGCCGGTCGGCTTCGGGCAGGGTGACGGTCACGGTCAGGTCGCGGCTGTCGCCGGGGGCGGTGAAGCGGTCAAGATGGGTCATCAGCGCCGCGCCATCGGGGCCGGTCGCTGCCATGCCGCCCGTCCCCAGATCGCCGGTGACCAGCCCCGGCGCGCGGGCCAGCACCTCGGTCCCGTCGGTCACCTGCCAGTACCAGCCCGACAGCGGCGTCTCGAACCGGGCATCGGGCGGGGGGGCGGCCACGGTGAACTGTCCCGCCGCGTCCCATTCGGCAAAGGCCATGATCCCGCGCGCATCCGCCGCAAGCTCCGCCGCCAGCCTGCGGGTCACGAAGCCCTCAAGCAGCGCCGACAGGGTCAGATAGGCGGCGGCCAGCGCCACCAGCGTCAGCGCCCCGGTCCAGAGCAGCAGTCGCCCCCGGATCGACCGGGGAGTCATCCGGCAGGTGCCACCGGATCGGCGGGCAGCAGCCGGTAGCCCTCGCCGCGCCGGGTTTCGATACGTCCGTCGCCCACCTTCTTGCGCAGGCGTCCGATCACCACCTCCAGCGAGCGGAAATCGCGGTCCGAGTCGCGGTCATACATATGTTCGGACAGCTCCGTGCGGCTGATGACCCGGCCCTTGTGCAGCATCAGAAACCGCAGCAGCCGCGCCTCGAACGCGGTAAGCTTCAGCGGCATCCCGTCGAGCGAGGCCAGCCCCGTGGCGGTGTCGAAACCCAGCGCGCCTGCGGTCAGTTCGGCGGTGGCATGGCCTGCGGCGCGGCGGATCAGCGTGGTGATGCGCAGCACCACCTCCTCCATCCGGAAGGGTTTCAGCACATAGTCATCGGCCCCGGCCCGGAACCCCGCCACCTTGTCGGCCCATTCGTCGCGCGCGGTCAGGATCAGCACCGGAAAGCCCAAGCCCGCGCCGCGCCAGCGCCGCAGCACCTCGATCCCGTCGAGTTTCGGCAGGCCCAGATCCAGCACGGCAGCGGCACAGGTTTCGGTGGAGCCCAGAAACTCGCCCTCCTCGCCGTCATGGGCAAGTTCCGGCGTGTAGCCCGCAGCCTCCAGCGCGCTGGCGATCTGTGCGGCCAGATCGCGGTCATCCTCCACAACCAGCACTCTCATGGGCGTTCGCCGGGCAGGATGCGCGCTTCGGCCTGTCCCACGCCCTCGACCTCCAGGAAGCGGCAGCCGGGTCCGGTCAGGTGGATGCGCAGCACGTTGCCCGCAGGCGTGCGCCAGCGCAGTTCCTGCACCAGCCCGTGGTCGCGGTCGCGCAGCGCCAGCGCCTCCCCCCGGTAGCGTTGCGCAGCGCAGGCCAGCGCCGCCTCGGGTCCGATGGGCTGCGCGTGGCGCGGCGGATCGGCCAGCGCCAGCGCGGGCAACCCGCAGAGACAGATCAGAAGAAGGTGTCGCATCGGAGCACTCTAGCGCAAAAAAGCTCAACAGACCCCAAACGGGACCGTTTCGGATGGGTTCGGGGGGGCCGTGTCAGAAAGGGCGCATCAACAGCACGAATCGTATCAAGGAGATCACGATGAAACATGGTTTTTCCGCTCTCGCCCTGACCGCCCTTCTGGCAGGCCCCGTCGCCGCGCAGGACAGCACCCTGTCCGGCACCGTGGCCGAAGTGTTCGACCGCCAGATCGTGCTGGCCGCCCCCGAAGGCCGGATGCTGGTCACCCTGCCCGACGACGCCACCGTTCCCGAGGCGGGCGCCCGCGTCAACCTGACCGGCACGGCGGAGGGGCGCAGCTTTACCGCCAGCAGCCTGTCGCTGGCCCCCGCCGAGGCCCCGGCCCCCGCGCCGGCACCGCAGGCACAGGCGCAGGCCGGAGAGCTGCCGCAGCCGCTGCGGGATCTGGGCCTGACCGAGGTCATGACCCGCATGGAGGATGACGATGACGACCGCGAGGTGCATGTCCACGCCCGCCTGTCCGAAGGCGGCTGGCTGCGCGCCAAGACCGAACGCGGGCAGCTGACCGATGTGGAAACCGACAGCGGCGCCCTGCCGGAGGCGCTGCTGGCCGCGCTGCTGCCCGAGGCGGCGCGCAATGCCCCCGCCATGGCCGAACTCACCCGGCTGGAAAAGATCGACCTCGACGAGGATGATGGCGAGATCGAGGTGGAAGGCCGCGCCAGCGACGGCACCCGTCTTGAACTGACCTTCGCCCGCGATGGCCGCCTGCTGGAACTGGACCGGGAGCGGGACGACAAGCGCCGGTCGATGTCCGAAGCCGAGGCGCGCGAGACGCTGGGCGCGCTTGGCTATAGCGAGGTGGGTTTCGTCAAGCGCGGGGGGCGCCATGTGGATGCCGTGGCGCAGTCCCCCGATGGCGACTGGGTCGAGGTGCGGCTGGACGATCAGGGCCGTCTGGACCGCGAACGGCTCTGGGACCGCTGAGGGTCTGTCCGGCCCCGCGGGACCGCGGGGCCGGATCCCTTACAGCCGCTGCTGCAGCTCGTGGCGCAGCGCGTCATAGCTGCGCGCGGCGGGGCTGCTGGCGGCAAAGGTGGCCACGGGTGCGCGATGCACCCCCATCTTTTCCACATCGGTGGAAAACGGCACCGCGATGTCCAGCAGCCGCTTGGGATAGTCCTGCCGCATCCGCGCGATGGTTTCGGCATGAAGCTTCTTGGTGCCCTGCACCATCGAGAAGAATCCAAGGATCTTTTTCTTCGACAGCTTCGTTTCGGCAAAGAACTCCAGCAGCTGCTCGAAACTGCGTTCCGACAGCGTGGTGGGGATCACCGGCACAAGGATCGCATCGGCGCTGGCAAAGACGTTTTCCGACAGGGTCGACAGGTTCGGCGGGCAGTCGAGCAGCACGATGTCATAGTCGGATGCCACGCTTTTCAGCGCCTTGTGCAGCCGCGAGCGGCTGTTTTTCATCCGCGACAGGAACACGTCGAAATCGCGGAAGGTCAGGTTCGACGGCAGGATGTCGAGGTTTTCGTAATCGCTGCCCCGGATCGAGTCGGTGAACCGCTTCACATCGGTGAAGAAGCGCTCGTCGGTCAGTTTCTTTGACGGCTTCACCCGGAAATAGAACCCCGAGGCGCCCTGCGGATCCAGATCGCACAGCAGCACGCGCAGCCCGGACTGCGCCAGCCCATGGGCAAGATTGACCGAGGACGCGGTCTTGCCCACGCCACCCTTGTTCGAATAGCTGGCAACGATCTTCATGCCGTCCCCTCCTCTGGCTTGAATATCCTGCGGAAGCCCGCCTGCGTGTCCGGCCCGTCAAACGCCGCGAAAGAGCTGGTGATGCGGGCCCTCTCTTCCATCTGGCGCTGATGCAGCACGGTGACAAGGGCACCAAGGCTGGTGGCGATGGCCACGCCATCGGGGCCCGGATCGCGCGCCAGATCCTCGGCCACCCGGCCCAGCGCCGCCTGCTGCACCGAGTAGTCGTTGAAATTGCCCAGATTATCCTGCAGCCGCTTCAGCGCCTTGACCAGACGCGGCACTTCGGGATCGTCAAAGAGCGGCGTGAAGAATTCGATGAGATAGCGCAGTTTCTTGCAGGCGATGCGCAGCTCGTGCACCTCGGTGTCGGGGGTCGCGTCGTCGATGCCCCGGGCGATCTTGTTGACCTTGCGGTAGCGTTTCCAGATCAGCGTCTTGGCATAGTCGAGCGCGGGGCGCTCGGCCTCGGGGCCCTTGGCCAGCCGCTTCGGCTTTTCGAACAGCCGGGCCAGACCGTGAAGTTCGGCGCGATAGGCGTCGCTGTCCATCCATGCGGTCAGCACCTTCAGTTCGGCCTGACGCTCGGCGGCCAGCCGGTCAAAGAGCTTGCCCAGCCCCGGGCGCATCGCCTCGGGCACCAGCGACAGGTATTTGTCGCGCTCGATCAGGTAGACATCCAGATCGCGCAGCCGTCCGGTATGGGCCATGACCGCGCCGAACCGCGCCTTGAGTTCGGTGGTGCGCTCTGCGCTGTAGACGCCCTTGAACAGCGACACGACCGACCGCACCCGGCGCAGCGCCACGCGGTAATCATGCAGGAATTCGCTGTCCAGATCGGCCAGCACCCCCGGCTCCTGCTGCCGCGCCACGGCAAGCTGGCTGCGGATGATGTCGCCCGCCGCGCGAAAGGCGGTTTCGTCCGGCGCCATGAGGACAGGGGCAGAGGCCCCGGTGCCACGCAGCGCCTGAGCAGCACCGCGCGCATCGTGGATCTCTTCGACCACGGGGGCCAGCGCAGCCTCCAGCCGGGCCAGCGTCGGCGCGTAGCCGCGCAGCGCCGCCATCTCCAGCAGGCTGACCGTGCCGCCGCAGATCGGCGCAAACACCCAGAGCGTGCCGCGCAGATGGGTCTTGTCCAGATCGTCCACGCCCCGCACCGCCTGCCGGGTCAGATGGCCTTCGGCCACGCGCATCAGCGTGCGCAGCGGCGAGACGAGACGGCGTAGCCGTTCTGTCACCGGCCCCTGCGGCAGATCCGACACGAAACCGGGGGCGGCACGTTCCTGCCGCAGCAGGCCCTGCGGCTCCAGCAGGACCAGCGCGTCTCCGGCGGCCACCAGCAGCGCGCCCTTGGCCGCCACCTGCCCGTCGAACGTGTCGAGAAGATCGAATTCCATCTCCTCGGCGGCGGGCTCCAGAAGGATGCGGCCCTTGCCCAGATCCAGCCCGTCCAGCCGTTCGGGCAGCTCCACTCCGTCAAAAACGGTCATCCGCTCGGATCCTGTCATGTCAGACCTCGTGGGGTGGCGGGCACGATGCAACCTCTTCTGTCAGGGGTGCCGCAGCAGAGGCAAAGGCGCCACGCTGCGAAACGAAACAGCGTTGATGTCATGAAACCGTGATCTTCGTCAAGGCTCGTGCCGTGCCGGACGCCACGGCAGCCGCCGCGACGGGGTTTGCCTTCGGGTTCAGTTCTGGCAATGTTCCCCCTCATCTGCTGATTCTCCGGAGGCCGCATGTGCAATCTTTATTCCCAGACCCGAAGCCAGGACGCCATGCGTCAGGTTTTCGAGTCCGTGCTGGACCGCGAAGATCCGCTGCTGGACGAAACCGGCAACCTGCCGCCGCAGCCCGGAATCTGGCCCGACACCGCCGCCCCGATCCTGCGCCACGCCCCCGGGACGGAGGGCGGCTGGCGGCTGAGCCGCGCGCGCTGGGGCATGCCCACGCCCCCCGCCTATCTGAAGGGTCGGCGCACCGATCCCGGCGTGACCAACATCCGCAACGTCGCCTCGCCGCACTGGCGGCGCTGGCTGGGGGTGGAGCACCGCTGCCTTGTGCCCTTCACCAGCTTTTCCGAACTGGACCAGCGCCCCGGCGCGCCGCGCAACCATCCGGTGTGGTTCGCGCTTGGCCCTGACCGCCCGCTGGCCTTTTTTGCAGGGATCCGCACCGAATGGACCTCGGTGCGCAAGCTGAAGGAGGGCGAGGTGACGGCGGATCTGTTCGCCTTCCTCACCTGCCCGCCCAATGCCGAGGTGGGCGCGGTGCATCCCAAGGCGATGCCGGTGATCCTGACCCGGCCCGAGCAGTGCCGCCTTTGGCTGACCGCCCCGGCAGAACAGGCGCTGCGCCTGCAGCAGCCGCTGCCGGACGGAACCCTGACGCTGGTGCAGGAGGGCATGCGTGAAGATCCAGCCTGACCGCCGCTCCGCCGACACCCCGCGCGATCCCTTTGCCCTTGCGTCCACCCGCGTGCACGAGGCGGCAGGCCCGGGCCGCCGCGCCTTTGCGCTGTTTCAGGCCGCACGCCATCCCGGCCCGCTGGTCTGGGTGCTGCCCGCGCACCAGCACCAGCGCCCGCTGCCCGCCGGTCTGCCGCAGGGCGTGGCCGACCGCCTCCTGCTGATCGAGGCCCGGTCGGAAACCGATCTGCTCTGGTCGGTGGAGGAATGCCTGCGCGCCGGGCCGCTGGGGCTGGTGCTGGCCGAACCCGAAAAGCCGCTGTCGCTGACCGCCGGGCGCCGCCTGCAGCTGGCTGCCGAAGCCGGGCGCACCCCCGGGCTGATGCTGATCCGCGAAGGTCAGGGCAGCACCGCCGCCGAAACCCGATGGGCCTGTGATCCAATTTCCGCGCCTTGGGACTCGACAGGGCACCAATGGCGCCTTATAAAGAACAAAAAGGGAACTACTGGACTTTGGACTGTGCACTGGGATGGGACGTCGACAACTTGTCATATGGTTTCCGAGGCTGTCCAGTGACATCAGCCTGCGCCGCCGCCCCTGTGCGGGGCCCTTTGCGCTGACGTTGCGCGCGGGCAGCGCCGATCACCTGCACTGCCTGACCGCCGAGACCGAGGCGCGCGGCCTGCACCGGGGCATGGCGCTGGCCGATGCCCGCGCCATCTGTCCGGATCTGAGCACGCGGCCCGCCGATCTGGCGCAGGACGCGGCGGGGCTGGAAAGCCTGCGCCGCTGGGCCGGACGTTATGCGCCGCAGGTGGCGGTGGACGGGGCGGACGGGCTGGTGGCCGACATCACCGGGGCCGCGCATCTGTTCGGGGGCGAGGCCGAGCTGCGCGAGGATCTGCAGGCACGGCTTGACCGGGCCGGGATCACCGCACAGAGCGCCATCGCCTGCACCCGGGGCGGGGCACATGCGCTGTCCCGGCATGGCGGCGGCATCGTCCCCGAGGGGCTTCTGGCCGACCGGCTGGGCCCGCTGCCCGTCACCGCGCTGCGGCTTGACCATGACACCGCCGAAACGCTGGCCCGCATGGGCCTGCACCGCATCGCGGATCTGATCCCGCTGCCGCGCGCGCCGCTGGTGCGGCGGTTCGGGCCGGGACCGCTGCAGCGCCTCGACCAGATGCTGGGCACCCTGCCCGAACCGGTCGGCGCCCCGCCGGAGCCGCCGCATTTCGGCGTGCGCCTGACCCTGCCCGATCCCATCGGGCTAAGCGCCGATGTCATGGCCGCGCTCGACCGGCTGCTGGCCCGGCTCTGCGACCGGCTGGCGCAGGCCCGCTGCGGCGCGCGGCGCCTGCGGCTGGAACTGCGGCGCGTCGACCGCGCCACCACCGCGCTGGAAATCGGACTGGCCCGCGCCATGCGCGATCCCGACCGCATCGCCCCGCTGTTCCGCAAGCAGGTGGAGACGGTGGATGCGGGCTTTGGCATCGACGGGATGCGGCTGGAGGCGACGCTGATCGAACCGCTGCTGCCCGAACAGATCGGCGCCCGCGCCAGCCGCCCGCAGGATGATCTGGCCGATCTGCTCTCCCGGCTGGGCAACCGGCTGGGCTTTGACCATGTGCTGCGTCTGCTGCCCGCCGAAAGCCGCATCCCCGAACGCAGCTTCCTGACCGCCGCCGCCGCATGGAGCACGCCTGCCCCCCATCCGCCGCTGCGCCGCCCGCCGCGCCCGGCCACGCTGTTTCCGCCAGAGCCGCTCAGCCAGACCTCGGGCCATCCTCCCGCGCGCTTCCGCTGGCGGCGCATGAGCCTGACCACGCTGCGCGCCACCGGGCCGGAACGGATCGCCCCGGAATGGTGGTTCGACGATCCGGCATGGCGGTCCGGCCTGCGCGACTACTGGCGGATCGACACCCGCGAAGGCCCCCGTCTGTGGCTGTTCCATACCCCGCAGGCCGCCAGATGGCCGTCGGAGGGCTGGTTCGCGCAGGGGGAATTTGCATGACCCGCCCCGCACGACCCGGCCCGGACCTCCCGGCGGAGGGGGCTGACAGCTCTCCGCCCGGGGCGGGCGTCACTGCGTCGTTCAGGCCCCGCCCCCCCGGGACCGAGGCGGACAGCGCCCTGTCCCCTGCCGACTCCTATGCCGAACTTTGCGTGACCAGCAACTTCACCTTCCTCACCGGCGCCTCCCATCCCGAGGAACTGGTGATCCGCGCCGCCGAACTGGGTCTTGCCGCGCTGGCCATCACCGACCGCAATTCGGTGGCGGGCGTGGTGCGCGCCTTTTCGGCGCTGAAGGAACTGACCCGGCTGCAGGATCAGGCGCGGACCGATCACGCCGCCGCCATGGACGGATCCGGGATCCGGTCGCACCGGGTGACCGACCCTTCCAGCCGCCAGACCCGGTGCATGGGCGAAAGCGGAGAGGAGGGCGCCCCGGCGCTGCCGCTCGACCGGCCCCTGCCCCGGCTCATCCCCGGCGCGCGGCTGGTGCTGACCGACAGCGCGGTGCACTGGCTGGCCCTGCCCACCGATCTTGCCGCGTGGTCGCGGCTGACCCGGCTGCTGACGCTGGGCAAGCGTCGCGCCCCGAAAGGTGACTGTCACCTGACCCGCGCCGATCTGCTGGACTGGGGGCAGGGCATGATCCTGATCGCCCTGCCCCCCGATCCGCTGGATCCCGACCCGCAGAAGACAGAGGCCCCCGCCCGCCGGACCGAGGCCGATCTGCGCCAGATCGCGCGGGCCTTCGCCGGGCAGTGCCATCTGGGCGCGGCGCCGGTCTATGACGGGCAGGATCAGGAACGGCTGGACCGGCTGGCGGCGCTGTCGCAGGGCACCGGCCTGCCCATGGTGGCGGTGGGCGAGGTGCTGATGCACCGCGCCGCCCGGCGGCCTCTGGCGGATGTGCTGACCTGCCTGCGCACCGGCTGCACCATCGACGGCATCGGCACCCGACGGCTGGCCAATGGCGAACGCCGCCTGAAATCCGGGGCGGACATGGCGCGGCTCTTTCACCGCTATCCCGCCGCGCTGCGCCGCACGCTGGACATCGCCAATGCCTGCGCCTTCCGCCTTGACCAGCTGCGCTATCAATATCCCGCCGAAACCCGCAACGGCGAGGCGGCGCAGGACCGGCTGGAACGGCTGACCCGCGAGGGGCTGGGCTGGCGTTATCCCGGAGGCCCGCCGCCCAAGATCGTCAGCCGCGCCGAAAAGGAACTGCGCCTGATCGCCGAAGTGGGCTATGCGCCCTATTTCCTGACCGTGCATGACATCGTGGCCTTTGCCCGCTCGCGCGGCATCCTGTGTCAGGGGCGCGGCTCCGCTGCCAATTCCGTGGTCTGCTACCTGCTGGGCGTCACCGAGGTGCCGCCCGAATCCATCACGCTGATCTTTGAGCGGTTCATCAGCAAGGACCGGGGCGAGCCGCCCGACATCGACGTGGATTTCGAACATGAACGGCGCGAGGAGGTGATCCAGTGGATCTATGACCGTTACGGGCGCGACCGGGCCGGGCTGACCGCCACGGTGATCCATTTCCGGTCCCGCGCCGCCATCCGCGAGGTGGGCAAGGTCATGGGGCTCAGTCAGGATGTGCTGGCGCGGCTGTCGGGGCAGATCTGGGGCTGGTCCTCCAGCGCGCCGGGGCCGGACCGGCTGCGCGAGGCGGGGCTGGATCCCGCTGACCGCCGGGTGCGGCTGGCGGCGCAGATCATCGCGCAGATCATCGGCTTTCCCCGCCATCTGAGCCAGCATGTCGGCGGATTTGTCATCACCGAGGGCCGTCTGGACGACCTGTGCCCGATCGAGAATGCCGCGATGGACGACCGCACCATCATCGAATGGGACAAGGATGACATCGACGCGCTGGGGCTGATGAAGGTCGACATTCTGGCGCTGGGGATGCTGACCGCGATCCGCAAAAGCTTTGCCCTGCTGGCCGAACACCGGCGCAAGACCTACACGCTGGCCAATGTGCCGCCCCGCGACGAGGAGGTTTATGACATGCTGTGCCGCGCCGATGCCATCGGGGTGTTTCAGGTGGAAAGCCGGGCACAGCTGAATTTCCTGCCCCGGATGCAGCCCCGAGATTTCTACGATCTGGTCTGCGAGGTGGCCATCGTGCGCCCTGGCCCCATTCAGGGCGGCATGGTGCATCCGTTCATCAACCGCCGTCAGGGCCGCGAGCCGGTGGAGGATCTGGGCCCCGCCCTGATGGAGGTGCTGGGCCGCACCTATGGCGTGCCGCTGTTTCAGGAACAGGCGATGCAGATTGCCGTGGTCGCGGCGGGCTTCACCCCCGCCGAGGCCGACCGGCTGCGCCGCAGCCTTGCCACCTTCAAGCGCATGGGCACCATCGGCAGCTTCCGCGACCGCTTCGTGTCCGGCATGCTGGCGCGCGGCCATGCGGCGGATTTTGCCGAACGCTGCTTCGCGCAGATCGAAGGCTTCGGCAGCTACGGCTTTCCCGAAAGCCACGCCGCCAGCTTTGCCCGGCTGGTCTATATCTCGGCATGGCTGAAATGCCATCATCAGGAGGTCTTTACCTGCGCGCTGCTGAACAGCCAGCCCATGGGGTTCTACGCCCCGGCGCAGCTGGTGCGCGACGCCCGCGATCATGGGGTGGAGGTGCGGCCTGTCTCGGTCAACCATTCGCACTGGGACTGCACGCTGGAACCGCGCGCGGATGGCGCGCTGGCGCTGCGGCTGGGTCTGCGCCAGATCAAGGGCCTGCGCGAGGAGGACGCGCGCTGGATCGTGGCGGCGCGGGGCAACGGCTATCCCGATGTGGAAAGCCTGTGGCGCCGCGCCGGGGTGCCGCCGCTGGCGCTGGACCGGCTGGCGGAATCGGATGCCTTTGCCCCGCTGGGACTGACCCGGCGCGATGCGCTCTGGGCCGCGCGCGCGCTGCGCGCGCCCGCGCCGCTGCCGCTGTTCGGAGAGACCGGCGAAGGCCTGCGCGAACCCGAGGTGATGCTGCCGCAGATGACGCTGGGACAGGAGGTGGTGGAGGATTACCTGTCGCTGCGCCTGTCGCTGCGCGCCCATCCGATGGAGATGCTGCGCCCGCGCCTGCCCGGCACCACCCCGCATGACCGGCTGGCCAGCGCCACGGGCCGCGTCACCGTGGCGGGGCTGGTCATCACCCGGCAGCGGCCCGGCACCGCCTCGGGGGTGATCTTTCTGACGCTGGAGGACGAGACCGGCACCGCCAATGTGGTGGTCTGGTCGCGCATCTACGAAACCTTCCGCAAGGCGGTGATCGCGGGGCGGCTGCTGCGCGTCAGCGGACGGATCGAACGCGAAGGCCGGGTGGTTCACCTGATCGCGGAGCGGATCGAGGATCTGTCGCCGCATCTGGCCACGCTGGGCCGCCCGCTGCTGATCGCGCCTAATGACGGGCGGGCGGATGAAACCCGCCGCCCTGCCGGGGGCAGCCTGCGCGCCTCGGCCCGGCATCCGCGCGATCAGGCCAAGGTGCTGTTCCCAAGCCGGGATTTCCACTAGCCCCCGGCGGCCTCTGCCGCGGCCTGCCGCCCGGCGGCGGCGCGGTTCTGCGCCACGCCCCAGACCGGTTCCTGCAGCGGCAGCACCCACGCATCGGCGCGCAGGTAGTTCAGGCGCACGGCGGTCAGGTCGGTCTGCGGGTCGATGAACAGCTGCGCCGGGCGCCCGTTCAGCGACTTGTAGATCTCGGCATATACGGCAACATCGCCATGCCCCGCCTCCTGCCAGATGCTTTCCAGATGCCCGGCGAACTGGTGGACCATGTCGCTGCGCACCAGCATCTTCGAGGCCTGCCGGGGCGTCAGGTAATCCTCGGGATCGACCAGCCATTCCTGATCGCCGGAGCGGACGCGGAACAGGCCCGTCGCCTGCCGGTCATAGATGCGCATCCGCCATGACAGCCGGTGCCCGTCGCCGGTCCAGCGCACCTCGGTCGGGAAGGCGCCCGCGCGCAGCGGCAGCGCCACCTGCACCGCCAGCCACAGCGCAAGCCCGGCCAGCGCCAGCCCCGGCAGCGCCCGCGCCGGAGGTGCCACGGGATCGGGCAGCGCGGGCAGCGGCTCGACCCGCGCATGCAGCCAGCGCAGCAGCTGCCGCGGCCAGTCGGGGGCGAAAAAGATCGTGCTGGCGGCGATGGTCATCCACGGGAAGATCCCGATGTTGAAAAACACCGCATTGGCGCTGTGGAACAGCACATAGATGCCAAAGACCGGCAACCGCGTGCGCCGCCACATCAGCAGCGGCGCCCCCAGCAGATGCAGCGCGACGGTGGCCCATGCCCCGGTCAGGATCACCCAGTCCTGGTCAAACAGCGCGCCAAAGGGAAACGCGCCCGACTGCGCGCGCAGCCACAGCCCCAGCGGCTCGCCCGCCAGCCAGTCCGGCGTCAGCTTCACCAGCCCCGCGAAGATCAGCATGATCTCCATCTGCGCGCGCAGCACGAAGACCGCCGCATAGGGCACATGATCTGCCGCCACGCCGGGAAACCACGCGGCATCCAGCGACAGCGCGCGATGGGCGGGCAGCACGCACATCAGCAGCAGGAACAGCAGGACAAGGTAGAAATGGTTGAGGTATTCCGCCTTGTCGAGCAGGAAGAAATAGGCAAACAGCACCGTCAGCGCCACGATGACGACGCGGTAGAACAGGCCCAGCATGACCAGCAGCGCGGCCAGCCCCATGCCCAGCCACGCCACATGAATCCACGGATCCGGCAGCGGCTGCACCCAGCCGAAACCCGGCCATGTAAAATGCAGATCCGGCGCCACCCAGTAGCGCCAGATGCGGTCATGCCAAAGGAAGCGCCAGCAATCCACCACCAGAAGCGCCCCCAGCGCGATGCGGAAGACGGCCAGCGACAGCACGGGCACCGGACGGGCAAGCGCCTGTGCCATGGAGGTGAGGCTTGGAATGGATGGGGTCATCGGTCTCTCCCGCTATGTCTTGTCCATGAGGGAATAACGGGCGGGTGCCGGGCGTATTCCCGACAGAGTCAGACTGGAGCAAGTTACGATGCCGGAAAAGCCGCTGGTGATCATCTATGACGGCGACTGTCCGTTCTGCAGTGCCTATGTCACCCTTGTCCGCCTGCGCGAAACGGTGGGCGCGGTCGAGCTGGTGAATGCCCGCTCCGACGATCCGCGCGTCGCCACGCTGCTGGCCGAGCGCGTGGATCTGGACGAGGGCATGGCGGTGCTCTGGCAGGGCCGCCGCCATGTCGGCGCCGAGGCGGTGCATCTTCTGGCGCTGCTGTCCGGGCAGGGTGGCAGGCTCAACCGCCTGCAGCGGCAGCTGTTCCGCAACCCGCGCGCGGCCCGCCGGATCTATCCGTGGCTGGTGCGCGGGCGGCGGCTGTGGCTGCGGCTGGCCGGGCGCCGCCCCATTGCCGCCGAGAAAAATTCGCAGCGGCGGGAATAGGGGGCGGGGCAGCGCCGTTGTCTGGGAACAAGGGCCGCACCGGCCCGCATCCCGGAAAGGAGACCCCCTTGACCCCGACAAGACCCCTTCTGCTGGCGCTGGCCGCCAGCGTGGCGCTTGGCGCCTTCGCCGCCCCCGGCATGGCCCGGGCCGACGATGATGACGATGGTGGCCGCCGTGCCGGGCTGTATCTGCCCCATGATCTGCGCGCCCTGATCCGGACCAGCCCGCAGCTGCGCCGCGACGATGACGACGACGACCGCGGCCACTGGCGCCGGGCCGCCCCGCATCAGGGCCGCGCGCACTGGCACCGCCGGTCCGATGACAGCCCCCGCCGCCGTCACGACGACGACGACGACTGATCCCCCTCCCTCCCCCACATTGCCCTTCAGAAAGGATACACCATGACCCGCAGCTTCACCCTTGCCACGCTGGCCCTGATCCTTGGATCCACCACGGCGCTGGCCCAGCCTGTCCGGTTTTCGGAAATCGACCGCAACCGCGACGGCCTGCTGTCCTATCGCGAGCTTGAAAACACCTTCGGCAGCCGCGGCGCCGACGAAGTCTGGAGCCGGGGTGACGGTTCGCCCCTGTCGGCCCGCGACATCCGCTCCGCCGCGTCGCGGGACGATGACGACGACAGCCGCGGCGGCTGGGGCGGTCGTGCGGACCGCGACGATGACGATGACGATGACCGGCGCGGCGGCGGCTGGGGCCGCGACGATGATGACGATGACAGCGGACGCGACGGCAACGACGATGACGATGACGGCGGTCGTGGCGGCAGTGGCGGTGGCCGCGGTGGCGACGATGACGGTGGCCGTGGCGGCGATGATGACGATGACGGCGGGCGCGGCGGCGATGACGACGGTGGCCGCGGTGGTGACGATGACGACGACTGACGCGATCTGACACAGACCCGGACCGGCCCGCCCTCGCGCGGGCCGGTTCCGTTTCAGGCCCCCCGGTTCCCGCCCGCCCCGGTCGATAGAATTTTCAGAAAAAGTCGCGCTCCGAGGAATAAGCCCGCGCCGCCAACGTAATCCATATGAAGGCCAGGACGAACCGGCCCTTCAGCACACCAACCCTTTGATGAGTGACAACGGAAGGACTTCAAAATGGCACGAATTACTGGAAACGACTCCGCCAACCGCCTGTTCGGCACCGGCCTTTCGGACGTGATCCTTGGCCTTGACGGCGCAGACACCATCTATGGCCGCGCAGGCAATGACCGGATCGAAGGCAATGACGACGAGGACCGGCTCTATGGCGAAGATGGCAATGACGTCATCCTCGGCGGCAAGGGCGAGGACACGCTGGACGGCGGCGCGGGCGACGACACGCTGACCGATGAAAGCGGCGACGACCTGCTGGTGGGCGGCGCGGGCAATGACCTGATGGACGCGGGCGAAGGCAATGACCGGCTGAATGGCGGCGACGGCAACGACCGCATGTATGGCCGTGAAGGCAATGACAAGATGGTGGGCGGCGCGGGCGCCGACCGCATGTTCGGCGGCGCGGGTGACGACCGCATGGATGGCGGGTCGGGCAGCGACCGCATGATCGCCGACGAGGGCAACGACACCCTTCTGGGCGGCACCGGCAACGACATGATGTCGGGCGGCGAAGGCAATGACGTGCTGCATGGCGGCGCGGGCAATGACATCATGACCGGGGGCGAAGGCGCCGACCGTTTCGTGTTCAACGCGGGCCGCGACGTGATCCGCGACTTCGAAAGCGGCGATGACGACATCGACCTGCGCGCCTTTGCCGACAGCTTTGGCGATGTGCAGGCCGCGGCGATCCAGCAGGGGTCGGATCTGCTGCTGCGCTTCGGCGCTCACGAACTGCGGCTCGAAGACACCCGGCTGTCGCAGCTCGACTCCGACGATTTCATCTTCTGAGTGAGGCAGGCAGAAGATGATCCCCCGCCGCGGCTGGTCCGCGGCGGGCTTTTTTGTGCCCGCCCCGATCTGCGACCCCGCTCTGGCCATAAAAAAACCCCCGCCATGGCGGGGGTTTTCTGCTGCTGAGGACGCCGGCGGTCAGAGAGACTGCAGCGCCTGCGCCTCTTCTTCGGGGGTCAGCACCGGCCCGGCGCCCACGGCGGAAAGGTAGGATTCCAGCGTCTCCATCGACGAGGCGGGGGCATAGCCGCCCTCCTCCGGGGCTGCGGCAAGGGCCAGCGTCGTGCGCCAGCCGCCCGCCTCGAAACAGGCCACCGACACCACGCTGCCAAGGCTGCCCTCCACCTCGAATTCGCGGCAGAGCCGGTCCTGCGCGTCGCGGAACGAGGCCAGCACCGCGATTTCGCCCTGATCCAGCGCGCGGCCCTCGCCCGAGGGCAGGCTGCTCAGCGCCTCGGTCACGCCCGGCACAGCCAGAGCCGCAAAGCCAAGCGGCGCCGCGGCATCCGGCGTGGCCAGCCGCGCGGCGCCAAATCCCGCGCCCAGCCCCACGGCCAGCGCAAGGCTCGCCGCCAGCGCCATCGGCTGCCAGCGCGGCGCGGACGTGTCGCGGCCCCGGAACGGCACCACCTTTTCCACGGGCGCCTGCTCGGGCACGGTTTCGGGCGCGGCGGCCCCCGCCTCCAGCGTGGCGCGCACCCGCGCCATCAGCGCATCGGGCACCGGATCCAGCGGACGCGCGGCGGCAGCCTCGGCCAGCACGTCGCGCGTGCCGGTGAACAGCGCCAGCCGCCGCAGCAGTTCCGGATCACGCGCCAGCGCCTGATCCAGTTCGGCAGCGGTGGCATCGTCCAGTTCGCCGTCGGCATAGGCCATCAGCGTCTCGTCCGGATAATTATGCTCCTGCATCCTGCATCTCCTTCGGGTCCGGAAGATTACGCATCACCCACCCGATTTATTCCAAGCTTTTCCGCCAAAGCCACCCGGCCCCGCGCCAGACGGCTCATCACCGTGCCCTTGGGGATGCCCAGAACCTCTGCCGCCTCGGCATAGCTCAGATCCTCGAAACAGACGAGGCGCACAACCTCCTGCTGCTCGGGGGGCAGCGTGGCCAGCGCCGCCTCGGTCTGGCGCAGCAGGATCGCCGCCTCGGTGGCGCGCCCGCCATCGAAAACCGCCGCTTCCGGCATGTCCACCACATCGACTTCGGTGCCCCGCGTGGCGGTGCGCCGGGTCTGGTCGATCCACGCATTGCGCAGGATGCGGAACAGCCACGCCTCAAGGCTGGTTTCGGGATCAAACCGCGCCTTTGCGGTCACCGCGCGTTCCACCGTGATCTGCACCAGATCATCGGCCACATCACCGCGACGGCAGAGCGACAGCGCGTAACGCCGCAGTTTGGGGAGGGCTGCAATCAAGGCAGTCTCGAACGGCTCGGTCATGTCCCTCTCGATTTTTTTATGGCGCGGGTGGAATAATGGCAAAGCGGATACGTAGTCATTCCTGACGCCGCAACCAGTGGAGAATGTTAACCATGCCTCGTTTTTGCCTGCTTTTTCTCCTTGTGCTGGGTCTGGTCTCCGGCCTGCCGCAGCTGGTGCTGGCGCCCGGCCTGCCGGGCGGGATGGCGCTGGCTGATGACGATGACGGCGGCGGCGATGATGGCGGCGGCGGCGGTGGCAACGATGATGACGATGGCGGCGGCGGCAGCAGCGGCGGGGGCAACGATGACGACGATGGCGGCGGCAGCAGCAGAGGCAGCAGCGCCCGCAACGACAATGACGATGACCGGGGCGCGGCGCGGCCCCGCCGCGTGATCCGCCTGCCCGACCTGCGCCGCGCGGCACCCGCCGCCCCCGCGCCCCGCCGGGCCGCGCCGGTGCAGGCGCCCCGCCCACCCGCGCCCGACTTTGCCCCGTCGGAAATCGTGACGCTGGCGCTGGACGAAACCGATCTGGCCGCGCTGCTGGCGCAGGGCTTCACCGTCACCGAAGAGGCGCAGATCACCACGCTTGGCCTGACCTCGCGGCGGCTGGCGATTCCGGCGGGCCTGACCCTGACCGAGGCGCGCGCCGCCGTGCGCACCCTGCCCAGCGGTCAGGACGCGGATTTCAACCATTATTACCGCAGCGAACAGGCCTTTGACGGCAGCTGCAAGGGGGGCGACTGCCCCGCGCGCCAGATGATCGCATGGCCCGCGCCCAGCTCCCGGCTGGGCACCTGCGGCAGCAGCGTGACGCTGGGCATGATCGACACCGACATCAACGAGGATCACGAGACCTTCGCCGGAGCCCGGCTGGAAGTGACGCGACTGAACCGCGACAGGGCAGATCCGTCCAAGGCGGTGCATGGCACGGCGGTGGCGGCGCTGCTGGTGGGTGATCCGTCGACCCGGTCGCCCGGGCTGGTGCCGGGGGCGCGGCTGGTGGCGGTGGACACGTTCCACCGGCAGGGCGGCGACGAACGGTCCGATTCCTTTTCGCTGATCCAAGGGCTTGACCTGCTGGCGCAGGGTGGCGCGCAGGTGGTCAATCTCAGCCTTGCCGGGCCAGCCAACACCGCGCTGGCCGCCATGGTGGACCGCATGGTGATGGAGCAGAACATCGTGGTGGTGGCCGCCGTGGGCAATGACGGGCCCCGCGCCGAGCCCGCGCATCCCGCCGCCCTTGCGCCAGTGATCGCCGTCACCGCCGTGGACCGGCGCGGCACCGTCTTCCGCCGCGCGCAGCGGGGCGAGGCGGTGGATCTGGCCGCACCGGGGGTGAACGTGTGGACCGCCGCCTCGATCTCTGGCGCGCGGTGGAAGACCGGCACCTCTTTTGCCGTGCCCTTCGTCACCGCCGCCGCCGCGATGCTGCGCGAATCCCGGCCCGAGCTGACCGCCGCCGAAATCGCTCAGGCTCTGGTGGAACGCGCCCGGGATCTGGGGGATCCGGGGCGCGATCCGGTCTATGGCGCGGGGCTTCTGAACATTGACGGGCTCTGCGACAGCCCGCTCTGAGGCTAGTCCGCCGCCAGCCGCCGCGCCGCCAGCCAGCTTGCCGCCGCCATGATCCCGGCGGTGGCAAGACACAGCGACAGCCCGCCCAGCTGATAGCTGACCCCCGACAGCAGCGTGCCGATCAGCCGCCCCGCCGCATTGGCCATGTAGTAGAAGCCCACGTCGCGGGTGATGCGCTCTGCCGATCCGAAGGCAAGGATCAGATAGGAATGCACCGAGGAATTGACCGCGAAGACAAAGCCGAAGAGCAGCAGCCCCGCCACCAGCACGATGGTCAGCCAGAGCGCGGGACCGTCCGACAGCAGCGCGGCCAGCGCCAGCGCAAAGGGAATGGGCACCAAGAGCCCGGACCACAGGATCGCCTTGCGGGTGATCTGCGCTTCGGGCTGGGCCCGTCCGCCCAGCAGACGCGGGGCAAAGGCCTGCACCGCGCCATAGGCGATGATCCACAGCGCCATGAACCCGCCCACCAGAAAGAACGCCTCGCGCCGCCCGTCGGGGGTGCCGTCCGACAGCACGGAGTGGAAATAGACCGGGATCCCCACCACAAACCACACGTCCCGCGCGCCGAACAGGAACATCCGCGCCAGAGACAGCCGGTTCACCCGCAGGTCGCGCGACCGCCAGCCCGACCAGCCTTCGGCGCTTTTCATCCGGCCCGGCAGACCTGCGGGCAGGAACAGCACCACCGCCAGCAGGATCGCCGCCAGCACCGCCGCCATGGACCAGATCGCCGTCTGAAACCCGGCCCAGCCCAGCAGGGCCGCGCCCAGAAAGAAGCCCAGCCCCTTGACCGCGTTTTTCGACCCGGTCAGCGCCGCGACCCAGCGGAACAGCCCGCCATCCTCGGCAGGGGCCAGCAGCTTGACCGCCGATTTGGACGACATCTTGGACAGATCCTTGGCCACGCCGGACACGCCCTGCACCGCCATCACGAACACGACCGAGGCGGCCACGCTCCAGCCCGGATCGAGCTGCGCCAGCGCGGCCAGCGCGCCGATCTGCAGCGCCAGCCCGGCATACAGCGTCGCCGCCAGACCGAAGCGCGCCGCGAGCCAGCCTGCGGCCAGATTGGTGACGATCCCCGCCACCTCATAGAGCAGGAACAGCCATGCCAGCTGCACCGGGCTGAAGCCCAGCACGTTGAAATGCAGCAGCACCAGCATGCGCAGCGCGCCATCCGACAGCATGAACGCCCAGTAGGCGGCGGTGACGGCGGCATAGGCGCGCAGCGGATTGGCGGGGGCGGCAGACAGGCTCATAGCGACGCCGCCACCAGCCGCGCGATGTCGGCCAGCCGGCAGGCATAGCCCCATTCGTTGTCATACCACGCATAGATCTTCACCTGCGTGCCGCCCACCACCATGTTGGACGGTCCGTCGATGATGGCCGAGCGCGGGTCGTTGACGTAATCGCAGGACACCAGAGGCCGCGCCTCGAAGCCCAGAATGCCCTTCAGCGGGCCCTCGGCTGCGGCCTGAAACAGCCCGTTGATCTCTTCGACCGTGGTGGGCCGGGCCACCTCGAACACGCAGTCGGTCAGCGAGGCGTTCAGCAGCGGCACCCGCACCGCATGACCGTTCAGCAGCCCGGTCAGTTCGGGATAGATCAGCGTGATCGCGGTGGCGCTGCCCGTCGTGGTGGGGATGAGGTTGGTCAGGGCCGACCGCGCGCGGCGCATGTCCTTGGCCGGGCGGTCCACGATGGTCTGGGTGTTGGTCACGTCATGAATCGTGGTGATGGAGCCGTGGCGGATGCCAAGGTTCTCGTGGATCACCTTGACCACCGGCGCCAGACAGTTGGTGGTGCAGCTGGCGGCGGTGACCAGATCATGCTGCGCGGGATCGTAAAGATCGTGGTTTATGCCATAGACGAGGTTCAGCGCGCCCTCTTCCTTGATCGGGGCGCTGACCACCACCTTTTTGACACCGGCGGCAAAATAGGGCGCGGTCTTGGCGGTGGTCTTGAACACGCCGGTGGCATCGATCACCAGATCCACGCCCAGCTCTGCCAGCGGCAGCGCCTCGATCGTCTTTTCGTGGCTCAGCCGGATGGAGGTGCCGTCCAGCACCAGCGCCCCCTCCTCGGCCCGGACCGGCGTCGGCCAGCGGCCATGCACGCTGTCAAATTCCATCAGCAGCGCGTGCTGGTCGGCATCCCCCACGGGATCGTTCAGCAGGACGATGTCGCCGCCCGCGCCGGTGTCGATCAGATCCCGCAGGACCAGCTTTCCAATCCGGCCAAGGCCGTTCAGGGCAATACGGGGCATGGGTCAGGCCTTCTCTGCGCTTTGCGCGTCGGTGTCGATATGGTCAACGCGGGCCTGCAGCGCCATCCGGTCCAGCGTGGAGAAAGGCAGTTCCACAAAGGCCGCGATCCGGCGGTGCAGCGCGCCATAGGTCTGGGCAAAGACCAGCGCCTTTTCGGCATCGGTGCCCTGCGCCTTCACCGGGTCGGGCAGACCCCAGTGGCCGGTGATCGGCTGGCCGGGCCATGGCGGGCATTCCTCGGCGGCGGCGGTGTCGCAGACGGTAAAGACAAAATCCATCTTCGGCGCTTCGGGGGTCTGGAATTCCGACAGATGCTTGGACCGCAGCGTCTGCGTGTCATGGCCGTTGCGGGCCAGCACCTCCAGCGCAAAGGGGTTGAGCTGCGTGCCAGGACGGGTGCCTGCCGAATGCGCGGCAAACCGTCCCTTGCCCAGATCGCGCAGCAGCGCCTCGGCAAAGATCGAACGGGCAGAGTTTCCGGAACAGATGAACAGCACATTAAAACCGGTGGTGCGCATGACGGGATCGTCCTTTTGATGCGACAGAAACGCAGACAGCAGATCGGGACGGGCGCGGCCCACATCCAGCGCGAGGTAGCCGATCAGCCCCTCGGTGGTGTCCAGATCGACGGAATAGAACAGCGACCGCCCCTGCCGGTCCACCTGCACCAGCCCCGACGCGGTCAGGTCCGACAGATGGTGCGACAGCGTGTTGGGCTTCAGCCCCAGCGCCCCGGCAATCTCTGTCGGGCGCACGCCACGCGGGGTAAACCGCATCAGCAGGCGAAAGACAGCAAGACGGCCGGGATGGCCGAGGGTGGCAAAGGCATGAGCGGCGCGATTCTGTTCCATATTTCCGGAATACAGGAAATATGAACGCAATGCCAGAAAAACCGGCACAGCCCCGCCTGCGGTGACAGAAGCAAGGCAAACGGCAAAAAGCCCGCGGCACGGAATGCGCGGGCTTGTGCGATTTTTCTTTTGAGGGGGAAGGCGCAGCGTTCGGGAGCTGCTGCGCAAATTGGTCGGAGTGAGAGGATTCGAACCTCCGACCCCCTGCTCCCGAAGCAGGTGCGCTACCAGGCTGCGCTACACTCCGACCGTGCCGCGCGAACTACCGCAGGCTCAGCGCTTTGGCAAGGCCTCTTTCATCACCTTGTCACGGCGGCGCAGCGCGCGCAGCAGCGGACCGACCCGCAGCGAGGTGCCGAATTCGATCCGGGCGCGGGTGCGCAGCACCGGCGTGTTCTCCGACGTGCCCGCGCGGCCCTCGCGCAGCACGATGTAAAGACCGCTGCCGATGATCAGCGCGGCGCCCAGCAGGGTCACCGTGTCGGGATATTCGTCAAAGAACAGCGCGCCATACAGCACCGCCCACAGCAGCTGCGAATATTGCATCGGCGCCACGATCACCGCCTCGCCCGCGCGATAGGCCGAGATCAGCAGCAGCCCACCCAGCGAGGCCAGCACCGCCATCAGCCCGACGGCGCCCAGATGCTCCACCGGCATGGGCGTGTAAACAAAGGGCATGGCGCAGGCCATGATCAGGAAGTTCGCCATCATCGGGTAAAGCAGCAGCACCACCGACCGCTCGTCCTGCCCGATCTTGCGCACCACGATGGAGGCGAAGCTGCCGCAGACCGCCGCCACCAGCGCCGCCGCATGGCCCAGCGTCAGATCGGTGCTGCCCGGGCGCAGCACCACCATGACCCCGGCCAGTCCCACCAGCACCGCGATCCAGCGCCGCAGCCGCACCTGTTCGCCAAGAATGGGAATCGCCAAGACGGTGATCAGCAGCGGCTGCGCAAAGATGATGGCGTAGGTTTCAGCCAGCGGCAGCACCGAAAAGGCGTAGAACGCCGCCACCCCGGTGATGACCGCCGACAGCGTGCGCAGCGCGGTCCACCACGGATGGATCGGGCGCAGATGGCCGGGGGTCGTGTCGCGAATCAGCATCAGGCTGACCAGCGGAAAGCTCAGCAGCACGGAAAAGAACACGATCTGGAACGGGCTGTAATCGGCACCGAGGAATTTCACGATCACATCATGTGTCGAGTAAACCCCGAAGGTCAGCAGCGCCAGCAGCGCGCCCTTGGCATTCGGTCCCATGTCATTCCGCCTGTTCTGCCCGAGTTCCGGGCAAGGGTTAGCCTCAAAACCTGCGGTTTCAATGCCGGAGGGCCCGCGTCCTGCCTGCGGAGGCGGCGTTGCGCCGCCCCCGCCCTGTCACGAGGCGCCTGCCTCAGAGGCTGGCATCCAGCGCGGCGAGGATCGCGCTGCCCATTTCGGCGGTGGTGACGGGGGCCACGCCCTCCTGCCCCAGCAGATCGGCGGTGCGCAGACCGTCAGCCAGCACCCGCTCCACGGCCTTTTCCAGCCGGTCGGCCTCGGCGCCCTGATCGAAGCTGTAGCGCAGCGCCATGGCGAAGCTGAGGATACAGGCGATCGGATTGGCCTTGCCCTGCCCGGCGATGTCGGGGGCGGAGCCATGCACCGGCTCGTAAAGCGCCTTGGGACGGCCATTCGCCATCGGCGCGCCCAGCGAGGCGGAGGGCAGCATGCCAAGGCTGCCGGTCAGCATCGCCGCCAGATCCGACAGCAGGTCGCCGAACAGGTTGTCGGTCACGATCACGTCGAACTGCTTGGGCCAGCGGGTCAGCTGCATGGCGCCGGCATCGGCATACATGTGGGTCAGCGCGACCTCGGGGTAATCCTTGCCGACCTCGGTCACCACCTCGCGCCAGAGCACGCCGGATTCCATGACATTGGCCTTTTCCATGGAACAGAGCTTGCGGTTGCGGCGCATCGCCAGTTCGAAGGCCGACCGCGCCACGCGGTCGATTTCCGATTCGGTGTAGCGCTGGGTGTTGATGCCCACCCGCTCGTTGCCCTCTTCGAAGATGCCGCGCGGTTCGCCGAAATAGACGCCGGAGGTCAGTTCGCGCACGATCATGATGTCGAGCCCGGCCACCACATCGGTCTTCAGCGAGGAGAAATCGGCCAGCGCGTCAAAGCACTGCGCCGGGCGCAGGTTGGCGTAAAGATCCATCTCCTTGCGCAGGCGCAGCAGGCCGCGTTCCGGCTTCAGCGAGAAATCGAGGCTGTCGTATTTCGGCCCCCCCACGGCGCCCAGCAGCACTGCGTCCACCTCCTGCGCCTTGGCCATGGTGTCATCATGCAGCGGCGTGCCATGCGCGTCATAGGCGCAGCCGCCCACCAGATCTTCGGACACATCGAACACCAGCCCGCGCTTCGCGCCATACCAGTCGATGATCCGGCGGACCTCGGCCATCACCTCGGGGCCGATGCCGTCCCCCGGCAGGATGAGAAGCGAAGGGTTGCTCATGGGTCTGTTCCTCTCCTCGGAATGTTGGTCATCGCCTAGCCGAGGGGGGACGGCTGGTCAAGAAATCAGGGGGATGGCCCCTGTGGCGGCCAAGCCAGCGACAGCGCCACCAGCCGGTGCAGCTGCCCCTCCGCGGCGGGCCAGACCCGTGCCGCGGTGACCCGCAGGCCAGCCGAGGGCAGCGCGTAGCTGACCCGCATCGGACCGGCGGTTTTCCACGCGACGGTGGGCTCGTCCGGCAGCGGATCCTGCAGCCGCGGATCGGCCAGCAGCGCCTGCATGTCCTGCCGCAGCCCCTCCCCCCGGTCGGGGTCAAGATTGGCATTGCCCATCAGCACGAAAGGCCCCGCCCCCCCGTCAAAGCCGCCCTCCATCCACAGCGACCACAGCCGCAGCTCGTCGGCGTTGCGGCGGCCATTGCGATCCTCCGGCCCGTCAAAGACCGGGGGCGTGGCGGCGAAGGCCAGAAGGGTCAGCGGCCCCTCTGGCGCGTCCAGCGTGACCACCCAATGGCCGGTGGAGGACAGGCGCTGCAGGTCATGCCCGGGATCATCGGCGGCGATGCGGCTCTGCGGCAGATCGCGCCACAGCAGGTCCGACAGATCGCGCGCCACCACCAGCGGCCAGCGCGACAGCAGCGCCATGCCGCCCTGCCCGGCAAAGCGGCCATAGCCCTGCGCGTCCCGCGCGCCGCCCAGCCGCCCGTCGCCATCCAGATCGCGCCCGGTGGCCATGCCGGTATTGGGCAGCAAGGCCAGCCGGTGCGGATAGGCGGCCCCGCCTTCCGCCAGCAGCGCCGCAAGCGCCGCCAGCGCGGCACCGCCCGCGTCAAAATCCACATGGGTCAGCAGCAGCACATCCGGCGCCGCCTCTGTCACCTGCGCCACCAGCGCCTGCAGATCCGGCCCCGGATCCTGCAGGTCGCGCAGCAGCAGGCCCGGCCCGTCACGGGACAGATCGGCATGCCATGTCGCAAGGGTCAGATCCGCCGCATGGCCGGGCAGGGCCAGCAGCAGCGCCAGAAGCAGGCTCAGGCCGCCTGCAACTGCGCCTGCGCATAGGCGCGACGGCGTTTTTCTTCGATCAGCTGGGCGATGCGCGTCAGCGCGATGCCCCGCATGATCAGGCTGGCAGGAAGAAAGGCCCATGCGCTCATCGTCCAGATCAGGGTCTGCGGATGGGTGAGGGACAGCGGGTCGATCATTCCAACCGCAAACTTCATGATCGCCGGGATCAGGAATGGCAGAAGAAACCCTAAGGCCACGTTAACATGCGCATCCCGTTTCAGGCGGCGCAGCACGTCGCCGCCGGTGGTGGGATCAAAAAGCGGCAGATTGACCCAGAAATTGAAGGATCCGCGCCGGACCGGCCAGTTCAGCAGCCGCACCGTCACCACAAAGGCCGCCATGGTCAGCAGCGAGGCGAGATAGGCGAGCCCGGCATGCGTGCGCAGCCGCGCAAGTTCGGCGCCAGACATGTCTTCGGTGCCCAGAAGCACCATCAGCCGCACCGGCGAGAACGGAAAATCCAGCGCATGGCCGATTCCCGTGCCCAGCGTGGTCAGCCAGACGGTCAGCCCGGTCGGATGGATCTCGCCCCGCGCGATCAGCGTCAGGCTCAGCACCGTGGCCAGAAGTGCTATGGCGCGGATGCGGTTGAACGGCGGCGCGTCACGGAATTCGACGATGGAGGGATAGTCGCCATAATATTCGGCAAAGGTCAGAACGGCGGCGATCAGCGCCAGAAGTGCGGTGATATGCGCGCTGTCCACAGGCTTTTCGGGCAGCAGCAGAGCGGGCGCCGCCACCAGCAGCGCCATCACAACGGCCCGCGAGCCGGCTTTCACCAGGCGATCAATCACGTGCTCTGCCTCTCTGGTCCGGACGGAGTCGGTCTGGCGCCAACCCTTTGTCCCACCTTGCCGCCTTGGGGCGGACTGCCTCATTATCGCCCAAATTCTGCCCACTTTCACTCCAGCCATCAATATTTCCGTAATAAAGACAGCCACAATCGGGCGGATTCGTGGAGAAACAGGTGCCATTTTGCATCAATCCCCAAGGCAATAGCGGATCCTCCCCCAGACGCCACAAGATATGGTCAGAGACGTTGCGGGATCCCGCCGCGCCGATTTGACATGGCTCATGGCCCGGTGCCGCCGGACAGGGTTCAACGGACGCAGCACGAGCAGCAATCACGGAGACGCGCATGCATCCTGCCATCACCCCCGAAGACGCGGCAGCGCTGATCCCGGACGGGGCCTCGGTCCTGCTGTCGGGATTCATGGGCGTGGGCACGCCCGACCGCGTGGTCCGCGCGCTCGCCGCCTCCGGGCGCCGCAACCTGACGCTGATCGTCAACGATGCCGCCCGCCCGCATCTGGGGGTAGGCCCGCTGATCGCCGCGCGCTGCGTGCGGAAATTCATCGGCAGCCATATCGGGCTGAACCCCGACGTGCAGGCGCAGATGCGCGCGGGCACGCTGGAGGTGGATCTGGTCCCGCAGGGCACCTTTGTCGAACGCATCCGCGCCGCAGGCATGGGGCTGGGCGGGGTGCTGACCCCCACCGGGCTCGGCACGCTGGTGGCCAAGGGCAAGCGGGTGATCGAGGTGGAGGGCAAACCCTTCCTGCTGGAACCGCCGCTGCGCGCGGATTTTGCGCTGATCGCCGCGCGCAGCTGCGATTATGTCGGCAACCTGACCTACATGCTGAGCGCCACGAATTTTAACCCGATCATGGCGCTGGCCGGGGCGGTGGTGATCGCGGAACCCGAAGAGATCGTGCCGGTCGGAATGATCCCGCCAGATGCGGTCAAAACGCCGGGCGTGCTGGTGGATCATGTGATCCGGAGGGCGGCATGAGACCGGATCCGCATCTGATGACCCCCAAGGATCTGATCGCCCGCCGCGTGGCGCAGGAGATCCGGCCCGGCACGCTGGTCAATCTGGGTATCGGCATTCCGACCCGGGTCTCCGATCACCTGCCCGAAGGGATGGGCGTGTTCTTCCAGTCGGAAAACGGCGTGGTCGGGCTGGGTCACCGCCCGCCCGAGGGCATGGGCGACCGGCACCTGACCGATGCGGGGGGCAGCTGCGTGTCGGCGGTGCCGGGTGCGTCGATCATCGACAGCGCCTTTTCCTTCGGACTGATCCGGGGCGGGCATCTGGATCTGACCGTGCTGGGCGGGCTGCAGGTGGATGCGCGGGGACGGCTCGCCAACTGGATGATCCCCGGGGAATATGTGCCCGGAATGGGCGGCGCCATGGATCTGGTGACCGGGGCCAAGCGGGTGATCGTGGCGATGCTGCATTGCGTCCACGGCCAGTCCAAGATCGTGCCGGAATGCACGCTGCCCCTCACCTCGCCGCGGCGGGTCGACCTGATCGTGACCGAGCTTGCGGTGATCGCCCCGCGCGAGGACGGGCTGCACCTGCTGGAAACAGCACCAGATGTCAGTCTGGCCGAGGTTCTGGCCGCGACCGCAGCGCCGCTGCTGGTGGCGGGGGAAGTGCCGGAGATGGATCTTCGCTGATCTGTCGCACGGGAGGGCGAGGGCAGA
Organism: Salipiger marinus; assembly: GCF_035481585.1. Classification (NCBI taxonomy): domain Bacteria; kingdom Pseudomonadati; phylum Pseudomonadota; class Alphaproteobacteria; order Rhodobacterales; family Roseobacteraceae; genus Salipiger; species Salipiger marinus. Next base: position 270,426 of record NZ_JAYKSL010000001.1, read on the forward strand.
GGGGGCGCTGCCCCCGCGCCAGCGGCGCCCCCCGGAGTTTATCCGGCAAGATGAACCGCAGGCTCCGCACCCGGCTTCATCTTGCCCCTAAACTCCCGCCGGAGGCAGGCCGGAGCGTGCTCCGGGCGCGGGGGCGGGAAATGGCGCGGACGGCTGCCAGAAGCCGCCCGCGGATTTCGCAGTCAGGCAGGGATCAGACCCAGGGGCGGGACTGGGCGGACTGGCTTTCGAAGCTGTCGATGGCGGTGACCTTTTCCATGGTCAGGCCGATGTCATCGAGCCCGTTCATCAGGCAATGCTTGCGGAACGGATCCAGTTCGAAGGCGAAGCTTTCGCCATCGGAGGTGGTGACGGTCTGGTTTTCCAGATCCACGGTCATGCGGGCGTTGGAGCCTTTTTCGGCATCCTTCATCAGCACGTCGACCGCCTCCTGCGGCAGCACGATGGGCAGCATGCCGTTTTTGAAGCAGTTGTTGTAGAAGATGTCGGCGAAGGAGGTGGAGATCACCGCCTTTACGCCAAAATCCGCCAGCGCCCAGGGCGCGTGTTCGCGCGAGGAGCCGCAGCCGAAATTGTCCCCGGCGACGAGGATCTGCGCCTCGCGGTACTGGGGTTTGTTCAGCACGAAATCGGGGTTCTCCGACCCGTCGGCGAGATAGCGCATCTCGTCAAAGGCATGCACGCCGAGGCCGGAGCGCTTGATCGTCTTCAGGAACTGCTTCGGGATGATCATGTCGGTGTCGATATTGACCAGCGGCATGGGCGCCGCGATCCCGGTCAGCTTTTCGAATTTTTCCATCTGTCCCTCCTGGGGGCCGGGGCCGGGATCCGGGGTCTGCGCGGCAGGGCTGATGTCCTGCGCGGGACCGGGCCGGATCCTGTCTGCCCGAACTGCAAAACAGGGGCCCCGCACCGGGGCCCCGGGGATCGTTCAGGCCTGAGCCGGTTCGGTCATCAGGTCGCGCACATCGGTCAGGCGCCCGGTGATGGCCGCCGCTGCCGCCATGGCGGGCGACATCAGATGCGTGCGTCCGCCCTTGCCCTGCCGGCCCTCGAAATTGCGGTTCGAGGTGGCGGCGCAGCGTTCGCCGGGCGACAGCTGGTCGGGGTTCATGGCAAGGCACATGGAGCAGCCCGCCAGACGCCATTCGAAGCCAGCATCAAGGAAGATCTGCGCCAGACCTTCCTCTTCGGCCTGAGCGCGGACCAGACCGGAGCCCGGCACCACCATGGCGCGCATGCCGTCCTTGATCTTCTTGCCCTTGAGGATGGCGGCAGCGGCGCGCAGATCCTCGATCCGGCCATTGGTGCAGGATCCGATGAACACCGTGTCGATGGCGATATCGGTCAGCTTCTGCCCCGGCTTCAGGCCCATATAGTCCAGCGCGCGCTGCGCCGCCTCGACCTTGCCGCCCTTGAAATCGGCAGGCGCGGGCACGGCGGCGGTGATGGGCAGCACGTCCTCGGGCGAGGTGCCCCATGTGACCACCGGTGCGATGTCTTCGCCGCGCAGGGTCACGACCTTGTCCCAATGCGCGTCGTCATCGGAATAAAGCGTCTTCCACCACGCCAGCGCCGCCTCGAACTGGGCGCCTTTGGGGGCGTGCGGGCGGCCCTGGACATAGGCGAAGGTGGTTTCGTCCGGCGCGATGAGGCCCGCGCGGGCGCCGCCCTCGATCGCCATGTTGCAGACGGTCATCCGGCCTTCCATCGACAGGGACCGGATCGCCTCGCCGCAATATTCGATGACATAACCGGTGCCGCCCGCGGTGCCGGTGGCGCCGATGACGGACAGGGTGATGTCCTTGGCGGTGACACCCGGGGCAAGCTGCCCGGTGATCTCCACCTTCATGTTCTTGGATTTCTTCTGGATCAGCGTCTGGGTGGCCAGCACATGTTCCACCTCGGAGGTGCCGATGCCATGGGCCAGCGCCCCGAAGGCGCCATGGGTCGCGGTGTGGCTGTCGCCGCAGACCACGGTCATGCCCGGCAGGGTCCAGCCCTGTTCGGGGCCGACGATATGCACGATGCCCTGACGGACATCGTCCACCGGGTAATAATGCACGCCGAAATCGCGGGCGTTGCGGTCCAGCGCCTCGACCTGAATGCGGCTTTCCTCGTTCTCGATGCCCTTGGCGCGGTCGAGCGTGGTGGGCACGTTATGGTCGGGCACGGCGATGGTGCGGCCCGGGGCGCGCACCTTGCGGCCCGCCAGACGCAGACCTTCAAAGGCCTGCGGGCTGGTCACCTCGTGCACGAGGTGGCGGTCGATATACAGAAGGCAGGTGCCGTCTTCGTCCTGCTGGACGACATGGGCATCCCAGATCTTGTCATAGAGCGTCTTGCCGGACATGAGGGTCCTCTCCGGATAGGTGAACTGGCTTGAGCTTCAGCGCGGGCTGTTCGTCCCGCGCCGGGGCGGGCTTGGGCAGCCTTATAGACGCGCCAGAACCGAAAAGGTGGCGCCGTGGAACCGTTCGCGCAGACGCACGCGGTCTCCGAGGTCGAATACCCGAGTCATGCCAGCGGGGATACAGGGCTTCGCGCCGCCGATCAAGAGCGGCTGGAACCTGCGGGCCCTGTCGCGCGTAGAGGCGGGTGTCCGGGAGTCCGCCGATGAGTCCGCTCAACATCGTCCATCTGTGCCTGATCGCGCTGCTGCTGTCGGCGCTGGCCCTCAGCCTGCCCGTGGCCGAGCCGCAGGATCTGTCGCTGATGCTGCCGCGCCGCTGAGCCCCCTCGCGCCGGAGGCGCGGTAATGCGTAAGGCGAGGGGCTCTGCCCCTCGCGCCGGAGGCGCGGCACGAAGCAAAGCGAGGGGCTCTGCCCCTCGCGCTCCCAGGGATATTTTTGCCAAGAAGAAGGGGCAGGAGCGGCGCTAGCGCAGGTCGATGCGGACGCGGCCAGAGCGGCCTTCGGCATCGATCACCGACAGCGTGGTGAAGCCGGGACCGGAGAGGGGCGCCAGAAATTCCGGGCTGCGCTGGCCGGTGAGCAGCGGCGCGCCATCGGCCAGCAGCGTGTAGGGTGGCGTGCCGCCCCGCAGCTTGACCGGGACGCCCTGCGGCGTGGCGGCAAGCCGGGCGCCATCGGGCGGGAAGGTCAGGCGCAGCGGTTCGGCCTCGGCCCGGGGGCCGAAGCGCTGCAGATGCGGCGGCAGGTCGGCATTGGCCAGCAGCAGCGTGTCGGGCGGGGGCGGCGGCAGCGGCGTGGGGTGCAGGCGGCCCAGCGCCTCGAAGAGCAGCGGGGCGGCCAGATCGCCGCCAAAGGCGCCGGGCACCGGGGTGCCGTCAGGCCGCCCGATCCAGACGCCCGCCACATGGCGCCCGTCCCAGCCCAGCGCCCATGCGTCGCGATGCCCGTAGCTGGTGCCGGTCTTGTAGGCGACGCGCCCGGGTGGTCCCGCCTGTGGTGGCGGCGGCAGCCCGGCCAGCACATGGCCCACCATCCATGCCGCGCGCGGCGCCATCAGCGGCGTGGCGGCGGCGGTGGGGGCATGGCTCTGCCAGCGCAGCGGGCGCGCCTGCCCGCCTTGCGCCAATGCCGCGTAAAGCGTCACCATCTCTTCGGGGGTGAGACCGATGCCGCCAAGGCTGATGGCGAGCCCTGCACGCCCGCCCGCCAGATCGGGGGCAAGCCCCGCGCCCTGCAGCGCCGCCATGACATGGGCGGGGCCCAGCGCCTCGGTCAGGCGGACCACGGGGATGTTGAGCGATAGCTGCAGCGCCTCGGCCACGCGGATGTCGCCGCGAAAGGCGCCGTCGAAATTCTGCGGCGCCCATGTGCCGAACTGCGCGGGCGTGTCAGAGATCAGCGTTTCGGGATGGGCGAGGCCCCGGTCGAAGGCCAGCCCGTAGATCAGCGGCTTCAGCGTCGATCCGGGCGAGCGCCGGGCGCGGGTCATGTCGACAAAGCCCTGCCCCTGTTCGGCATAGCGGGCGGATCCGAGGCTGGCGAGGATCTCTCCGGTCTGGTGGTCGGCCACGATCAGCGCCAGCGACAGGCCGGGATCGCGCCCGGCCATATAGGTGGCGGCCAGATCCTCCAGCCGCGCCTGCAGCCCCGCCTCCAGCGTCAGGTCATGGCGGCCCGGCCCCAGTGCCGCGGCGCGGTCGGCCAGATGCGGCGCAAGCTGCGGCAGGGCGCGGCGGGTGGCGGGCACCGGTTCGCCCTTGGCGGCGGCGGCGCTGGCCGCATCCAGCGCGCCCGCCGTCACCAGCCGGTCCAGCACCCGGTCGCGCGCGGCGCGGGCGGCCTGCGGATGGCGGTCAGGTCGGCGGGCCTCTGGCGATTGTGGCAGGGCCACCAGCAGGGCGATCTGCGCAGGGGTCAGGCGGGCCGGTTCCTTGCCGAACCAGACAAGGCTCGCGGCGCGCAGCCCCTCGACATTGCCGCCATAGGGGGCGCGGCCCAGATAAAGCTGCAGGATCTGCGCCTTGGTCAGCCGCCGTTCCAGCGCCAGCGCCAGCCGCACCTGCCGCAGCTTGCCCTCCCATGTGCCGGTGCCGCTGTCCTCCAGCAGGCGGGCGACCTGCATCGTCAGGGTCGAGGCGCCGGAGACGATCCGCCCCGCCGTCAGCCCCTGCCCCGCCGCGCGCAGCACCGCCAGCGCATCGACCCCGGAATGCCGGTAGAACCGCCGGTCCTCATAGGCGACCAGCATGTCGAAGAAGCGCGGATCGACCTGATCGCCCCCCAGCGCCATGCGCCAGATGCCGTCTTCGACCTGATAGGCGCGCAGCAGCACGCCGTTGCGGTCGCGCACCTCGGTGGCGGTGGCCTGCAGCAGCGGCGGCAGATCGGTGGCGGCGATCCAGTCCTCGGCCCGGTCGCGGGCAAAGGCCAGCGCCCAGAGCAGCAGGACCAGCGCGAGCAGGCCGCGCCTAGCCATCCTCCGCCGTCCAGAGCCCGGGATAGAGCGTGACAAAGCCCGACGCCGCCACCGCCAGCTGGGTGCGGAAATCGGTCTGCCACGCATGATAGCTGACCAGCCCGCCCCGGTCGCGCAGATAGGTCTGGTCCAGCGGATCAAGGCTTGGCCCCGGCAGGCGCAGCCATGCGGCGCGGGTGGCGATGCGCCCCACCTCGGGCAGGCGGCGCAGCGGCATCAGGTTGGTGGCGGGGGTGAAGGCGAAATCCACATCCTCGCAGCCGTGAAGATGCGGCTGGGGCACGCCGTTCAGCGTCCACTGCCCCTTGTCGCAGGTCAGCCGCAGCGCCAGATCCTGCCCGGCATGGGTGCCGGTCACATCGGCGCTGCGGGTGCGCCAGTCCGGCCCGGTGCGGATGACGTAATCCAGCGCGGCCCAGCCGGTGCCATCGCGGAACCGGGCATGGCCCAGAAGCATGAAGCCGCCCTCGTGCCGGGCAAGGCGGCATTTGTCCTCGCCGTCGCGGTCCAGCGCGCGCCAGTGGATATGGGCCAGTGTGGTACCGGTCATTGCACGTCCAGCGTGCCGGAGGCGGTGGTGGCGCGGTAATCGGGGCGATACATGTCCAGCACCAGCGCTGCCGGGTGATGGAACCGCCCCGGGCTGACCGCGCGCACCACATAGGCCAGACGGATCGGCGCCGTGCCCTCCTGCGTCAGCGCCGCCAGAAAGCGGTCGCTGCGGAATTCGGCGTGATCGGGCGTCGCACTCTCCAGCCAGTCGAGCCCGCGCAGATCCCCGGCGCGCAGCAGGGTCGGATTGTCGATCTCGAACCCGGCGGGCAGCGGATCGTCCAGCATCAGCCGGGCGCGCACATCTTCGGCGGGGCGGATGGTCAGCACCGTCACCAGCCGGTCACCCTGCGCCACCTCTCCGTCCAGCGGGGTGCCGTCCATGCGGTAATAGGCCCGCTCCAGCGTGTAGCCGGTGCCGCCCGCCTCTGTCGCTCCCTCCGGCACGCCCATCGTGGTCAGGGTCAGCGCGGTGGGGGTGCTGGCGGTGTTGGCGAGGGTCATGGGCGCAAGTTCGGCGCCCGGAATGCGGCGCAGCAGCGGGCCCGAGACCGGCGCCCCGTCCAGCGTCAGGCCAGAGGCTGCGGGATCATCGACCAGCGCGCGGGCCGCCATCAGCGACCACGCCTGTTCCTGCGGCGAAAGCGGGCGCCCCGCCTCTGCCACAAGCGCGGCCAGCGCGGGACGGTCCAGCGCCTCGCTCCGCGCCTCGATCCCCAGCGCCAGCGTGGCGGCGGCATCGCGCAGCACCGAGCCGTAATCGCTGCGCCAGACCTGCCCTTCCGCAGCAGAGGCCCCGGCCAGCCGTGCCCCCGCGCGGGAGAACAGCGCATCGGCGCGGGTCTGTTCGCCATAGGCGGCCAGCGCCGCGCCCAGCTGTGCCTGCGCCAGCGGCGTGGCAAAGGCCCCGGCGCGCTGGTCGGCGTAATAGCGCAGATCGCCGATGGCCGCCTGCCCTTCGCGGGCCAGCACAAGCAGCGCATAGGCCAGATCCTCGCCGCCCTGTTCGAAATCGGGGGCATAGGCGACGCGGTTGCGCAGGTTGTCGAGCGCGCTGGTGAAGGCGCGGTCCGGCACCTCATGCCCTGCGGCACGGGCGCGGCTGAGGAAATCGGTGACATAGGCATCCAGCCACAGATCCCCCGCCTCGGCCCGCCAGAGGCCGAAGCCGCCACTGCCCGCCTGCCGGGTCAGCACCCGGGCCACCGCCTGATCGATGCGCTGCGTGATCCGCGCGGCATCACCCAGACCCAGCGGCCCGGCGAGCGGCGCCAGCGACAGCAGCGGCAGCGCCTGCGAGGTCACCTGTTCGGTGCAGCCATAGGGATAGCGGTCGAGCGAGGCCAGAAGCCCCGGCACGTCGAACCGCGCCATCGGCCCGGCAGAGACCATGACCTCGGCGCTGTCGGGCAGAAGCCCGCTCAGGATCTCGGCATCCAGCGTGAAGCTGTCGCCGGGATCCAGCGTCAGGCGGCGGGTGCTGGCGACCTGCGGATCATTGGCGCGCACGCCCACCGTCAGCGCCTTGGTCAGGCGCTGGCCGTCGGGCGTGGTCAGCGCCACGGTGATGGCGTGATCGCCCGGCGCCGCTGCTGTCAGCGGCAGGGTGATCCGGGTGCTGCCGCCTTCGGGCAGGGTGACCGTGGCGGGGGCGGCGCCCAGCGTCAGGCCCTCGGCGCTGACTTCCAGCGCCATCTCGCCTGCGGCCCCGGTGGTGTGGGTCAGATCCAGCGCCAGCCGGGTCTGGTCCCCCGGCGCCAGAAAGCGCGGCAGCGCTGCGGCAATCACCACCGGGTCGCGCACCAGCACATCGGCCTGCGCCTGCCCCACCGCCGTCTTGGTCCATGCCACCGCCATCAGCCGCACCGTGCCGTTGAAATCCGGCAGATCAAAGCTGACCTCGGCGCGGCCATCGGGGCCGACCGTGACCGGGCCGGAGAAGAAGGCGACCAGATCCTCGGTCGGCGGCGGGCTTTCCAGACGCATCATCGCCCCCGCATCCCCGCCGGAGCGCAGCCGCCCCATGGCGCCCTGCGATCCGTCAATGAGCCGACCGTAGATGTCGCGGATTTCCACCCCCAGACGGCGCTGGCCGAAATAATGCTCAAAGGGATCGGGGCTTTCAAAGCCGGTCAGGTTCAGGATGCCCAGATCCACCGCCGCGACGGTGACATGGGCGGTCTCGCCCTCGGGCAGGCTGTCCAGCACCACGGCAGCGCGCAGCGGCCCGCGCGGCGCAGCCTCGGTCGCGGTGTCCAGACTGACCTCAAGCGCGCGGTCGCCCGGCGCGATGGCGGCATGGGCAAGGCCAAGGCTGCGCGCGGGCTGCTGCCCGCTGGCCTGATCCATGGGCCGCAGCAGCTGCGCCGTGACATAGGCGCCCGCCCCCCACTCCTCGGTCACCGGCAGGTCGATCACCGTCTCGCCCTCGGGCAGATCCACTGCCTGCATGGCGATGACATGATCCGACAGCACGGTGATCAGCGCCTTGCCCGCATGGCGCGGCACCACGCGCAACTGCGCGGTCTCGCCGGGGGCATAGGCGGGCTGGTCCAGCGACAGATCCAGCATGTCGGGGGTGGCCACGGCCCCGGCGGGCGCATACCAGCCCGCCTCGAACCCGACAGAGGTGGCGCTGTAGGCGCCATCGGTGCGCGCCACCACCAGTTCATACTGGCCCCAGTCCAGATCCGCGCTGACCCGCACCGGATCGCCGCCCAGCGTGGCGGTGCCGGTGGCGATGGTGCTGCGGCTGGTCACCGGTTCCCAGTTCCAGCTGCCGTAAAGCTGATACCACTGATAGCGGGTTTCGATGCGGTTCACCTGCCATTCGACCTCGGCGCTCACCGGCGCCAGATCGGCGCCAAAGGCCTGCAGCAGAAAGCTGGCCTCGGTGCCTTCGGGCAGGGTGCCGTCAAATTCCGGGCGGATGCCCAGCATCGCGGCTTCGGGCAGCAGCGGACGGGTCAGGCTGCGTTCCACCGGACGCCCCGATCCTTCGGCCACGCGCAGCGTCGCGCGCAGCTCCTGCGGCTGGCCGGGGCTGGCGGGGTCGGGCAGCGGCAGCAGCAGATCCGCAGCGCCTTCGGCATCGGTGCGCAGTGCGGCGGCAAGGCTGTCGCGGCGCGGATCCCCCGGCGCGTCATGGCGGCCAAAGCGGTAGCCGGGCAGCGCCTCCAGCGTGGCAAGCGGGGTCAGCGTCACCTCCCCCTCCAGCGGCAGATCGGCGCCAGGCGCGCCGAACAGGTAATCGGCCTGAACCTGAAGGCGCGGCAGGGTCGCGGCGGTCAGCGGACCTTCGGGCAGGGACAGGGTCAGATCCAGCCGTTCGGGCACAAAATCCTCGACCAGCAGCGGGGTGGAGGTCAGCGGCTCCGCCTGCGGATCGCCGTAAAGCGCCAGCCGCCACGTGCCACGCGGCACCGACGGCGCCAGCGGAAACTGCAGCACATGGCCGCCATTCACCCCCGTGCCGGACACCTGCCGCGCATGTTCCACGCCATCGGGACGGGTCAGCACGGCGGTCAGCGGCAGATCGGTCACCGCCCGCACCCGGGCATCGCGCAGCAGCGCCGTGGCATGGATGGTCTCTCCGGCGCGATAGGCGCCCCGGTCGGTGGTGAGGAACGCATCCACCGGCCCGGCAGGCGCGCGGCCCGCCACCCCCCGGTCGGACAGATCGAAGGCCGGATCGGTCAGCGACAGGAAGGCCAGATCCGCCTCGCCCTGACGGGCCAGAACCAGCGCGGGCGCGGCGCCCCCGGTGCCACGCATCAGCCCGGCGGCAAAGCGCGCCACGCCCTGATCGTCGGTCTGCACCGTCTCCAGCACGCGGTTGGCGCGCGAAACAAGCTGCACCTCCAGCCCCTGCAGCGGCGTGGCCCCCGACAGCGCGCGGGCAAAGACGGTCAGTCCGTCAGTGCCCGACAGCGTGGTGAGCCCGATATCCGACAGCACGAACCACTGCGTGGCGGCGGGCGTGTCATAGGGATCGGCCCCCGGCACGGCAGCGGACAGCGCATAAATCCCGGCAGGCAGCCCGCCCACCACCTCGCCCAAGGGCAGCCGGGTGGTGACATCGGCGTTAAGCTGGTTTTCCACCTCGCCCGTGCCGGTCCAGATGGTTTCCGACAGATCGGCGCCAAAGCGGTCCTGTTCCCACGCATCCAGCGGACGCCCGAACAGATCCTCCTGCAGGGTGCGGATCAGGCTGCGGTCCGACACGCGGCGCAGGGTCAGGTCGATCTGCGACAGGTTCACCGTTTCCACCGGCAGGCCCGCGCCTTCGGTCTTGGGCAGCACATAGGCGCGGCCCGGAAAGCGCACGGCAGGGGTCCGGTCGCGCACATAGGCGGTGATCGGCACGTCGTTCGGCAGCGCCTCGCCCTCGGCAGAGGGCAGACCGGCGCGGAAGGTCACCTCATAGCTCTGGCCATGGTCCAGCCCCATGACGCACAGGCGGCTGTCCTCGGCGCTGACCGCAAGCCGGGGATCGGGCAGGCGCACGAAGCTGGCATAATCCACCCCCGCCGCAGCCAAGGGTTCGGAAAACTGCGCGCAGAGCCGGGGATCGGCGGCATCGGAGCTGACCTCGTGATCGGTGATGCGGAAGCCGAACTGCGCGCGCGCGTCCTCCAGCGCCGCCGCGATTTCGGGGCGCGGCGCCAGATCCTGCGCCAGCCGCAGCGCGGGCACGGACTCGCGCCCGCGATCCACCGCCTGCAGGGCCTGCGCCAGCTGCAGCAGCGCGCTGCCGGTCTGCGGGCCGGGGGCCGCGCGCAGCGTGCCGTTCACCGCCGCCGACAGCGCCTGACTGCGCAGGGTCCACGGGTCATCCCCCGCTTCGGCCCGCGCCAGCGTCAGCCGGGCATAATCCAGCCACAGGTCGGCGGCATCGCTCTGCGCCAGCGCCGCCCCGGTCCAGCCCCATGCGCCGCGCAGATCGCCCTGCGCCTCCGCCTGACGGGCGGCATCCAGCAGCGCGGCGCTGTCCCAGTCGCCGCCCTCGTGGCGCAGGCCAAGCGCCAAAGCCTCCTGCCGCGCCGCCTCCAGATCCTCGGGGCGCAGCATGTCCAGATCGGCAGCCCGCGCCGTGGCCTGTGCCGCCAGCGCCGGATCGGCATTCAGAACCCGGGCCGAGATGGCGCCGTCATAGGGCTGCACCTCGGTCACGCCGGATTTGGGGAAACAGGCCCGCGAACGGGTGTTGTAGGTGAAGGCGCCACAGGCGGGATCGTTCAGGCACTGCGCCTGACAGGCTTCCAGCGTGGTGTCGAACAGCGTGGCCAGATCGGATCCGTAGAAATCCGCGCCGCGCGTGACCACCATCCGCCGCTCGGGGATCAGATCCTGCGCGGCCCCCGCCGAAGCTGCCGCCACTGCCAGCGCGATCCCAAGAAACAGCGTCCGCATGCCAATCTCCTCACCTGACCGCACCATGGTGCCCCTGCCCCGGAGCGAAGGCAAGGATTCCCCGAAAGGTTTGCTCTTTAAGCCAATCTTCACCTCAACCCACCCATGCTGCGCCGGTCTGTTAGGGTTGGCATCGGATGGAACTGGCGGCACGGCTGGCGGAGGAACGGCGCGCAAGGCTGGCGGCGGAACGGCTGCTGGAACTGAAACAGGCTGAACTCTTTGCCGCCAACCGCAAGCTGAACAAACATGCCCGCCAGCTGACCCATGAAATCAGCGAAACCCGCGCCGAGGTGGCGGAGGTGCGGCACGAGAATCAGCGGGTGAAATCCCAGCTGGGCGCCGCCCATCAGAAGATCGAACTGGTGGAGGGGCAGCTGTGGAAGGCGCTGCAGACCATGCGCGACGGTTTTGCCATGTTCAACCGCGACCGGCTGATGGAACTGGCCAATGGCGCGTGGCTGTCGGTGTTCGAGGATCTGGACACGATCGGCCCCGGCGCCAGCTACGGCCATGTGCTCGACATGATGGTAGAAGAAGGCATCGTCGATCTGCAGGGCGAGGACGGGCGGTCATGGCGGATGCGGATGCTGGCCCGCTGGGACCGCGACCCGATCCCGTCGGAAACCATCCGGCTTTATACCGGGCAGTTCCTGAAACTGCAGGACCGCCACATGCCCGATGGCGGCATCGTCAGCCTGACCTTCGACATCACCGAACTGATGCGCATGTGGTCCGCGCTGGAGGAACTGCCCGATGGTTTCGTGATCTATGACGCAGAGGACCGGCTGCTGATGTGCAACGAACCCTACCGGCAGATCTACCACGAAAGCACCCCCGCCATCGTGCCCGGCGCCAGTTTCGAGGACATCCTGCGCTACGGGCTGGAGCGGGGGCAGTATGCCGATGCCTGCGGGCGCGAGGAGGCATGGCTGGAGGACCGGCTGCGCATCCATCGCGACGCCACGCAGGAGGCGGAGCAGCAGCTTGGGGACGGGCGCTGGCTCCGGGTCTATGAACGCCCGCTGTCGGATGGCGGGCGCGTCGGGCTGCGCATCGACATCACCGAGGCGAAGCGCATCGAACAGAAGCTGCAGGAGGCCAGCCTGCGCGCCGACATCGCCAACCGCGCCAAATCCACCTTCCTCGCCAATATGAGCCACGAAATCCGCACGCCCATGAACGGCGTGGTGGGCATGGCCGCCCTGCTGCTGGAGGGACCGCTGTCCGAGGAACAGCGGCTTTACGTCGAAACCATCCGCAATTCCGGCGAAAGCCTGCTGGTGATCATCAATGACATCCTTGATTATTCCAAGATCGAGGCGGACAGGATGCAGCTGAAACTTGATCCCTTCGATCTGGAACGCGCCATCCACGAGGTGGTGATGCTGCTGCAGCCCTCCGCCCGGGAAAAGCAGCTGGATCTGCTGGTGGATTACGATCTGTTCCTGCCGACGCATTTTATCGGCGATCTGGGCCGGATCCGGCAGATCCTGACCAATCTCATGGGCAATGCGGTGAAATTCACGCCTTCGGGCCATGTGCTGGTGCGGGTCACCGGCACGGTAGAGCCCGATCACAGCGCCGCCATCCACATGACGGTCGAGGATACCGGCATCGGCATTCCCCGCGAAAAGCTGGATCACGTCTTTGGCGAATTCAATCAGGTGGACGATGCCCGCAGCCGCGCGTTCGAAGGCACCGGGCTGGGGCTCGCCATCACGCGGCGGCTGGTGACGATGATGGGCGGCGAGATCTGGGTGGAGTCCGATCTGGGCCAAGGCGCCTGTTTCGGGCTGCGGCTGGTCCTGCCGGTCGAAGAACCGATCCTGCGCGACACCGCCCGCCTGCCCGCCACGCTGCGCCGCGTGCTGGTGGTGGAGGATCAGGCAGTCAACCGCTCCATCCTGGCCAAGCAGCTGGACATCATCGGGCTCTCGCCCCGCTTCTGCCTGACCGCCGATGCGGCGCTGGCTGCCATGGCCGATCCGCCGGATCTGGTGATCGCGGAACAGGATCTGCCCGACATGACCGGATCGGAACTGGCGCGGCGGCTGGCCGAGGCGGGCCATGCCACCCCGGTGCTGCTGCTGGCGGCAAGCCCCGGCGCGCTGCCCGGCCCCGATCCGCACGGGCCACCCCGGCTGGTGCTGCAGAAACCGGTGCCGCGGCGGACGCTCTTCGCCGCGCTGGAACAGATCGCGCCGCCGCCCCCGGCACCGGTCAGCCCGGATCTGCCCGCTTTCCGCCATCGCGGCCCGCCCGGACCCCGGCTGCTCGACGTGCTGGTGGCAGAGGACAACCGCACCAACCAGCTGGTGTTCCGCAAGATGATCGGCGCGCTGGATCTGCCGCTGACGCTGCGCTTCGCCAATAACGGGCTGGAGGCGGTGGAGGCGTTCCGGACGCAGCGCCCCGACCTGATCTTCATGGACATTTCCATGCCGCAGATGGACGGCAAGGATGCCACCCGCGCCATCCGCGCGCTGGAAGGCGACGGGCCACATGTGCCGGTGATCGCCGTCACCGCCCATGCCATGGCGGGCGACCGCGAAACCATCCTTGCGGCGGGGCTGGATGATTACCTGACCAAACCCCTGCGCAAGCCCGATCTGGCGGCGCTGATGGCCCGCTGGACAGAAACCGCGCGCGCCATGGCCGACTGACCGCCCGTTGCGGCGCGCCCGCGCCCCGCCTACTGTCCGGCACAGGGCCGGGGCCGGAGGAAACCATGGGCGAAATCGTGTTTCATGTTCCGGAGCTCTGGCTTGGCGCCGCGCCGGAAAAGATGCCCCGCTTTTACCGCCGCCTGTCCGAGGGGCTGGCGGCGCGTGGCATCGCGCAGACATGGGTGCCGATGGACCGCGCCACGCTGGCCGACCGGATCGCGTCGGACAGCGCCTTTCACATCCTGAACCACGCGCGGCACCCGCATCCGCGCGTGCTGACCGCAGGCATCGCCTATATCTACCCCTACTGGCATCTGGATCCCTTGGGCATCCGCGCCTTTTCCACGATCACCGACAGCGTCTTCCGCCCCGCCGAGGTTGACGGGGACAGCGCGCAGGCCTTCTTTCGCCGCCTGCGGCAGCGCATGGTGGGGGCGCGGCAGTCACGTTATCCGCAGCAGCAGGCGGTGGAGCCGGTGCCAGAGGGCAGCATCGCCGTCTTCCTGCAGACCGAGGGCCAGCGCAGCGTCGAGGAAACGCTGTGGCTCGACCGCTGGACCATGCTCGACACCTGCCTTGCAGCCGCTGACGGGCGGCCCGTGGTGGTCAAGCCGCATCCGCGCGACCGCGATCCCGATACCGGCAGCGGGCTGGCCGCGCGGCTGGCCGCGCATCCGAACCTGCATCTGAGCACCGCCAACATCCATGACATCCTCGCCACAGCCGACCGCGTGGTGACGATCAATTCCGCCGTGGGGATCGAGGCGCTGCTGCACCGCAAGCCGGTGATCCTGTGCGGAAGGGCCGATTTTCACCACATCTGCACCAGCGCGCGCGATCCGCAGGCGCTGCGCGCCGCCCTGCGGGCCACGCCGCCGCGCCGCGCCTTTGCCCGCTACATCGCGTGGTATTTCGGCACGCAGTGCCTTGACGCGGGGGCCAAGGATCTGACCGACCGCGTGCTGGACCGCCTCGCGGCAAGGGGCTGCCCGCTCTAGCTCAGGCGCGCACGAAAACCGGGCGCTGCGCGGTCGAGGCTTCGGCGTCAAAGCCATAGCCACCGGTTTCGAACTGCGCCAGATCCGCCGGATCGGTGACGCCCTGCTCCAACACCCAGCGCGCCATGGCCCCGCGCGCCCGCTTGGCGGCAAAGGCGATGACCTTGCGCGTGCCGCCCCGATCCTCCTCAAATCGGGGCTCCACCACCGCCAGCGTGCCAAGCTGGCTGCGGTCCACCGATTTGAAATACTCGTCAGAGGCGAGGTTCAGCACCGTGTCCGCGCCAGCCTCCTGCGCGTCCCGCGCCACCGCCTGCGCGATCTTGCCGCCCCAGAACTTATACAGCGTGCCCGCGTCATGGCCGGGCAGCTTGCGGCCCATTTCCAGCCGGTAGGGCAGCACGGCATCGGTGGGGCGCAGCAGACCGTAAAGCCCCGACAGGATGCGCAGCCGCCGCGCCGCCTCGGCCCGGTGCGGATCGTCCAGCGTCGCCATGTCCAGATGCCGGTAGACATCGCCATCGAACATGTCCGCCGCCGCCTGCGTCTCGGCAGGCTCGCGCGACCATGCCGCAAAACGGTCGCGGTTCAGCGCCGCAATGGCGGGCGAGACCTGCATCAGACGCGCGATCTCCGCCTCGGACCAGCCCCGGGCAAGCTGCGCCAGTTCGGCGGCCTCGTCCAGAAAGCGGGGCTGGGTGGTGGCGCGCCCGGCACCACGGGATTCGTTGAGATTCTTCGCCGGAGACAGCAGGATCAGCATGCAGGACAGGTCCGTTTTCAAGATCTGGGGAGGGCGCCGCGCAGGCCGCAGATCGCGGGGGCGCCCAGTCTGGAATCGTTCTAATCCGCTTCCGCGAGAACGTCCAGAAAGGCCGCGCCAAAGCGGTCGAACCGCCGCTCTCCCAGCACCCGCTCCAGATCCTCTGGTCCCGGATCGCGCAGCTGCGCCACCTTGGCAAGCTGGGCTGCCGAACAGGACAGCGGCTTGTCGATGCCGTCGCTGCCGCGCATCAGATCGGCCTGCACCGCCATCAGCCGGTCATAGACCGTGCCCGCCCCCCGCGCCGCCGCGCGCAGCCGCTGCGGATGGCTTTCCTCCAGCGCGCCGGTGATGACCGACAGGAATTCCGCGCCATAGCTCGACAGTTTCTTGGCGCCAACCCCGCTGATCGCCGCCATCTGGTCCAGCGTGGCGGGCCGCTTTTCGGCCATCTCGATCAACGTGCGGTCAGGAAAGATCATGTAGGCCGGCAGGGAGGCGCCTTCGGCCAGCGCGCGCCGCTTGGCCTTCAGCGCCGACAGCAGCGGCGCGTCCTCGTCCGACACCAGCGTCTTGACCTGAGGCCGCCGCTCTGCCGCACGGTCGATCACGTCGCGGCGCAGCGAAATCGTCTCCTCCCCGCGCAGGATCGGGCGCGCAGCTTCGGTCATCACCAGCGCGCCATGGCGGGCGGCATCGGGCCGCATCAGATCGCGGCCCATCATCTGCCGGAACACCGCCTGCCACTGGCTGCGGGTCAGATCCCGCCCGACCCCGAAAGTGGGCAGGCTGTCATGGCCGCGCTGGCGCACCTTGTCGGTCACCTGCCCCAGCAGGATGTCGATCAGATGCCCGGCACCAAAGGATTCCTCGGTCCGCAGCGCGGCGGACAGCGCCTTGCGCACCGCCTCGGTGCCGTCGAACACCTCGGGCGGGCGGTCGCACAGATCGCAGTTGCCGCAGGCCTCGGCCTCCTCGCCGAAATAGCCCAGAAGCTGGCGGCGGCGGCAGCCCAGAGCCTCGGCCAGACCCAGCAGCGCGTTGAGCCGCCCGTGATCCGCCGCCTGCCGCTCCGGCGGGGCGGCGCCCTCGTCGATCTGCGACCGGCGCAGGCGGATGTCATCGGGGCCATAAAGCGTCAGCGTCTCGGCGGGGGCGCCATCCCGGCCCGCGCGCCCGATCTCCTGATAATAGGATTCGATGGATTTGGGCAGATCGGCATGGGCCACCCAGCGGATGTCGGGCTTGTCCACGCCCATGCCAAAGGCCACCGTCGCCACCACGATCAGCCCGTCTTCGGTGGCAAAGCGCTCTTCGACGGCGCGGCGGTCCGCCGCCTCCATGCCGCCATGGTAATAACAGGCGGGATGCCCCTCCTGCGCCAGCGCGGCGGACAGGCTTTCGGTCTTGGCGCGGGTGCCGCAATAGACGATGCCCGACCGACCGCGCCGCGCCGCCGCAAAGCGCAGGATCTGCGCGCGCGGCTGGTCCTTGGGCAGAAAGGCCAGATGGATGTTGGGCCGGTCAAAGCCGCGCAGAAAGGTCTCGGGCTGCTGGCCATCAAAAAGCCGGGTGACGATCTCTTCCTGCGTCTCCTGATCGGCGGTGGCGGTAAAGGCCGCCAGCGGCACGTCAAGCGCGCGGCGTAGCTCGCCGATGCGCAGGTAATCGGGGCGGAAATCATGGCCCCACTGGCTGACGCAATGCGCCTCGTCCACCGCGATCAGCGACACGCCCGCCTGCGCCAGCATCCGCTGTGTGCCGCCCGAGGCCAGCCGTTCCGGCGCGAGATAAAGCAGCTTCAGCGCCCCGGACTGCAGGCTGTCCCAGACCGCGTCGCTTTCTTCCTGCGTGTTGCCCGAGGTCAGCGCCCCCGCCGCAACCCCCGCTTCGCGCAGGCCCCGCACCTGATCCCGCATCAGCGCGATCAGCGGCGAGATCACCACGGTCAGCCCCTCGCGCATCAGGGCAGGCAGCTGGAAACACAGCGACTTGCCGCCCCCCGTGGGCATGATGGCCAGCACGTTGCGCCCCCGCGCCACAGCCTCCACGATCTCGCCCTGACCGGGGCGAAAGGCGTCATATCCAAAGATGTCCTTGAGCAGCGCCTCGGCGGGCGCGGTGTCGCGTGGCATGGGATCAGGTCCGGTGATGTCGCTCGGGCGTTGGCCGCACAGTCTCATACCCTGATTCGCTTGCCAAGCCCCGCACCCGGCCGCAATTTCCGGCCTGCCTCCGGCGGGAGTTTAAAGAGCAAGATGAAGACGAGGGTCTGCCATTCATCTTGCCTGTTAAACTCCGGGGGAGGCCGCGCGGCACGCGCGGGCGGGGGCAGAGCCCCCATGCGGCCTTTCAGTCCGGATCGACCTTGCCGCGCAGGGCCTTGACCTCGCCGCGCTCTTTCTTGGCGGCGAGCCTGCGGCGTTTCGAGCCCAGCGTGGGGCGGGTGGCGATGCGCGGGCGCGGCTTTTCCAGCGCCTGCCGAATCAGGGCCACCAGCCGCTCGCGGGCGATCTCGCGGTTGCGCACCTGACTGCGGGTTTCGTCGACCTGCAGCACCAACGCGCCTTCCTTGGTCCAGCGACGCCCGGCAAGGCGGCGCAGCCGGGCCTTCACCGGCGGCGACAGGCTGGGGGACCGGTCGGCTTCGAAGCGCAGTTCCACCGCGCTTGAGACCTTGTTCACGTTCTGCCCGCCCGGCCCGGAGGCGCGGATGAACTGTTCGGTGATTTCCCAATCCTCGATGCGGACGGTGTCGGTGATGTGCAGCATGGGGTCCGGGTCAGGTTCTTCGGGAGTGGGTTGTAACGGAAATGGGCCGCCCGGCCTGTCGGGCGACCCATTCGAGACGTCAAGGAGGCGGGCCGGTTAGGCGCAGCCAATTCGGGTTCCTTCACGCCAGGGGCTGCCCTAGCGCACTGCCCTCCAAACTGTTCCGACACCTCTCTCCAATGTTTCTCTGGACACTGGATCACCTCCTTTCAGCTGTTATGACAACGCCTCTCAAAGGTGGCACGGAGCGCGCGCAAGTCAAAGCGTTTTTCTGCCCTCAGGCGGTGGCGCCGCGCGACTGTGCCTTCGAAACGATCAGACGGAACGGCAGCAGCGCGATCAGGGCCAGCGACAGCTTCACCAGCCAGTCCGCCATGCCCAGCGACACCCAGAGCGGCACCATGGGCCCGACCCCCAGCAGCGGCAGCGCCTCGGCGGCCCAGGACACGTCATTGCCCGGTTCCAGAAAGCTCAGCGCGCCGGAAAAGGCCACGGTGAAGAAGATCGCGGTGTCAAGCGAGCTGCCCACCAGCGTGGAGGCGAGCGGCGCGCGCCACCAGCGCCCCGTGCGCAGGCGGTCGAAGATCGCCACATCCATCAGCTGCGCCAGCAGGAAGGCGCTGCCCGAGGCCAGCGCGATGCGCAGCGTCACGGCGGGATAGGTGTAGCCGTCGCCCTGCAGCAGGATCTGCGTGCCGATCAGCGAACAGATCACGCCGACGACAAAGCCCGCCAGCACGACGCGGCGCGCGGCGGCGGCGCCGTAAAGGCGGTTCATCACGTCGGTGACCAGAAAGGCCAGCGGATAGGTGAAGGCGCCCCATGTCAGCCACTGGCCGAACAGGAACTGCACGAGGATGTTGGAGGCCAGCACGATGGCGGCCATGGCAAGAATGCCGGGAATATGGGTGCGTGTCATGTTATCTGACCCGTTTTGACAAGGTTGCGGGGACTTGGCCCGCCAGCGCGACGGACGGGCGCTGCCTTACGGCCTTGCCGCGGCTTCGGCAAGAGATTCCGTCAGATCATATTCCACGATCTGCGTCGATTGCAGCGGGAAGAAGTTGTCGTCCGAGATCATCGTCAGCCGGATATGGCCGGGGGCCGGGCTCCAGACGGCGATGCCTTCAAGGTTGTCATGCTCCAGAAGCGCGCTTTCCAGCAGCACCTCCTCGCCGGTGATCCCGGCCTCGTCCAGACCGAAGCGGCGCACCCGGCTGCGAAAGCCGATGCCGGTAAACTCCCGCTCCAGCAGGTAGAACCGGTCTTCGGCGTCAAAATCCGCGCCCACGGGCAGGAACCCGCCGCGGCGCGGGATCTCTGCCACCTGCTGCCACGCCCCGTCCCGGAACCGCCAGAGCGGGAAGGGCTGGTTTGCCTGCCCGGACCGTTCGGGCAGGGTGTAAAGCGCGCCATCCGCGTCGATGGCCAGCGCCTCCAGCCCGCCATTGGGCTCCAGCCAGTCCCACTCTGCCAGACGCGGCAGAGGAAGCGCGCGCGCCGGATCCTCATAGGCCCAGACCCGGTCCACGCCTTCGAAGCTGACGAACATCGGGCCAGAGGGACCAATCGCCAGCCCCTCCGAATCGCCCACATGGCCCGCCATCCGGCGGCCTTCGGGATTGCGCAGCCGCGTCAGCGGTCCTGCGGTGACACCGGTGATCCGCCCCTCGTGCCGGGTGATCCGCCCGGAGGTGAGAACCGCCCGGTCGCTGAGCGCGGTGAAGGTGGTGCCATCCTCCGACAGCTCGATCGCGGAGAACCCGCCAAAGGCGGGGTCATCCATCTGCCACTGGAAGCTGCCGGTGAACCGCGCGCCCTCCGGGTCCGCCACGGCGGGGAACGCCATGAGACCCGCGAGCGCCGCGTTCAGCGCGCGGCGAGAACGGAGGCGCATTGGGCCGGAAGATCCCCCATGACCAGATCGCGCTTGGGCTTGGGCGTCACGCGCGGCGCATCGGGATCGGGCGGCGGCGGGCTGAGGATGTTGTTCACCCAGGCCTGCGCATCGGCACAGCCATCCCCTGCAGGCGGCGGATCCTGATTGACGCAGCCGCGCGCGCCGTCGGGGCAGGACAGCCGGACGTGGAAATGGTAATGATGCCCGGCCCATGGGCGCACCTTGCGCAGCCATGCCCGGTCGCCGGTTTCGTCATTGCACATCTGCACCTTGGCGCCGGGGAAGATGAAGATCCGGTCGACCCGCGGATCCTGCGCCGCCGCCTTGACCAGATCGTGATGCGCCCGGGTCCACTGGCTGTTCACATAGGCACCGCTGGACCGCCACATGGAGATCGACGAGATCGATTCCCGCGCCGCCCGCGACAGCGACAGGTCATCGGCGGGACGCAGCCAGATGTCGGCATCCAGCCCGATCTGGTGGCTGGCATGGCCCGAGGTCATCGGCCCGCCGCGCGGCTGGCTCATGTCGCCCACATAGATGCCGCGCCAGCCGGGCAGAGCCGCGCCCCGGCGCGACAGGCCCTGCAGAAAATCCACAAGCTCGGGATGGCCCCAGTTGCGGTTGCGCGACAGGCGCATCGCCTGCCATGTCGGGCCGGTTTCGGCCAGCTGCTGGCCTCCCGCCAGACAGCCCTTGGCATAGCTGCCAAAGGCGGCGGGGGTCTGCGGCGAACCCACGGCTTCAGACCCGAACAGCGCCTTGGCGTTCTTCGTGGACAAGACACCCGTCACGGTGGGCAGGGGCAGCTGCGGCTGCGGCGCGGGCCGGGAGGTGCCGCAGGCGGCAAGGCTCGCCACCAGCGCAAGGCCCATCAGGGTGCGGATCATTCTGCTCGGTCTCCGTCTGCTTTCACCCATGCTAACAGAACCAGACCCAGAAGAAAAAGCCCGATGATCGGCGTGACCCCGATGCGCTGGCTGCCGCTGAGCGCGGTGGTCACCCCGATCAGCAGCGGCGCCAGAAACGAGGTGGCCTTGCCCGACAGCGCATAAAGGCCGAAGGCCTCGGTCATGCGGCGCGGATCGGCCTGCCGCACCATCATGCTGCGCGAGGCCGCCTGCAGCACGCCCCCCGCCGCGCCGATCAGCGCCCCGAAGGCATAAAAGGCCAGATCCGGCAGGCGCGAGCCCGCCGCCACCGGCAGGCCCAGCACGCTCTGGCGGTCCACCAGCACCACGCCAAGCGCCACGGCGGTCAGCACCAGAATGGCCCCCGCGATCACCGGCTTCGGCCCGAAGCGGCTGTCGGCATGGCCGCCGATCCACGCGAAGACCGCCCCCGCAATGATGGCCACGATGCCAAAGACCCCGGTATCCACCACCGACCAGCCCAGCACCCCCGCCGCATAGATGCCGCCAAAGGCATACATGCCGTTCAGCGCGTCGCGGTAGAACATCGACGAGGCAAGATAGGCGGCCAGCGAGCGCTGCTGCGGCAGGGCGCGCAGGGTGCGGCCCAGATCCGCCAGCGCGCGGCGCAGCACCCCCGGCGGCGCGGGATCCCGGCGCGGATCCCGCACCCACAGGAAGAACGGGATCATGAAGACGGCATACCACACCGCCGTCAGCGGCCCCACGATCCGCGTGCCCTCGCGCTGCGCCGGATCCAGCCCGAAGGCTGGCGGCAGCCCCAGAAAGGTGCGCCCGGTGGCCGCAGATTCGGCAAAAAAGCCCAGCATCACCGCCAGCGCGATCAGCCCGCCGAGATAGCCGAAAGCCCAGCCATTGCCGGAAATGCGCCCGATCTCGTGGCGCGGCCCCAGATCCGGCAGCATGGCATTGGTGAAAATCGTGGCAAATTCCATGCCGATCAGCCCCAGCGCAAAAAACGCCAGCACCGGCAGCAGGTGAAAATCGCCCGGCGCCGCGAACCACAGCATGCTGGAGCCCAGCACATACAGCGCCGAGAATCCCCAGATCCAGCGCATCCGCCGCCCGCCCCCGTCGGCCAGCGCGCCCAGCACCGGGGCCAGCAGCGCAATCACCGCGCCAGCAGCGGCAATCCCGAAGCCCCACGCCGCCTGCGCGCGGCTGCCATCGCCCACCAGCTCCTGCACATAGGGCGCAAAGATGAAGGTGATCAGCAGCGTGTTGTAAGGCTGGCTGGCCCAGTCGAAAAAGAACCAGCCCCAGATGCGCCTGCGCGAATGCCTGATCGTCATGTATCCCCCGGGTTGCGCCGCGATAGAACAGGCGGACCCCTCCCAAGGCAAGACCGAAGCACGGTCAGGCGGCGGAACTGACCCGCTCCGCGCCCGGATCGCGCACCGCCTCCGCCATGGGGGGCCAGGGCCGCAGCGCCTCCGCCGCGATCCACGCCGTCACCCAGTCTGGCAGGTCGGGCGAGGCCTGCGGCTGCCCCAGCGCCGCCAGCACCCGGTCAGGCGCCACGATGCCGGAGGCATCGGTGATCGCAGCGCGGTAAAGCGCATGGCTGGCACAGTCGCCATCCGGCTTCCACATCGCCTGCTCCAGATACAGGAACCGCCGGTCCCAGCCGATCAGCCGCGAGCGCATCTCCAGCCGGTCGAACAGCCGCACCCGGCGGCGATAACGTACCACCGACCCCGCCACGGTCAGGCCCCAGCCCTCGCGCTTCAGCACCGCCAGCAGCCCGGTGCGCTGCGCCAGCGGCAGCCGCCCCAGATCATACAGCGTCAGCGTGCGCCCGTTGTTCAGCTCGTTCCACGGGTCCAGATCCCATGGCAGACAGCGATGCCGCGACACATGCGTGTCGAGCAGCCCCAGCGGCGCCGCGCGCCGGGCAATGCGCATGTCCTTGGCAAGACGCAGAAACGGATACATCGGCACAGTCCTCCGCCGCCCAGCTGTGTCCCGCAGCCCCGCCCCGTCAAGCACAACTTCGCGGAACTCTTGTGCTTTGGGCTCAGGCTGCCTAGGTCTGTCAGCGAATCCACTGACAAAAGAGCGCCCGATGCAATCCCTGTTCCAGATCCTGATGCTGATCCTCGACCTGATCTGGTTCATCATCATCGCCCATGTCATCATGAGCTGGCTCATCAACTTTCAGGTGCTGAACCTGCGCCAGCCGCTGGTCGCCCAGATCTGGGACGGGCTGAACCGGATCCTCGAACCCGCCTATTCCGCGATCCGCCGCATCCTGCCGCCCATGGGAGGACTGGACCTCGCGCCGCTGGTGGCCCTGATCGCCATCTACGCGCTGCGGATCATCCTCGCGAACAACGCTGCGGTCTTCTACAGCTACTGAGGAGGCAGGGGGCTCTGCCCCCCTCGCGCTTCGCGCGAGTCCCCCGGAGTTTTTCCGGCAAGATGAAACGGCAACATGCGCCTTTCATCTTGCCCATAAACTCCCGCCGGAGGCAGACGCATCCGCGTGACCGGGTGCCCCCATGGGCTGGCGCGTCAGCTTTCCGCCAGACCGAGGCGCAGGCGCCAGCCGGAGCCGAGACAGGCAGCGCGCGGCCAGAGGCCGCGCCCC